>NZ_JBDPMH010000014.1:0-181306 GCF_039871735.1 Plantactinospora sp. B24E8 | reverse complement strand
GAGCAACCCGATTCGCCCGCTCATTCACCTCCCCATACGACAACTCCACACCACCCGCCACCACCGCCACCGCACCCGGCGACCGCACCACCTGAGCCTCGAACAACTCATGCACCCGAGCCGTGACGGGTACGGTGCGGACCGGCGGCCGGGTCAGCAGGGCGAGTTCCTCCGCGTCCAGCAGCGCCAGCGCGGAAACCGGTGTCTCCGGACGCTCCGCCACCCCGGCGAGCAGCCGCGTCAGATGCCCGGCCAGCCGGGAGACGGTCGCCGGGTCGAACAGCGCGGTCGCGTACTCGAGGTGGCCGCGCAGCGCTCCGCCGGGCAGCTCGTCGAAGAGCGCGGTGAGGTCGAACCGGGACACGGTCGAGGCCGCCGACAGCGGCTCCACCGCCAGACCCGACAGCTCGAACGCCTGCGTCCGGGCCCCCTGCACGGTCAGCGCGACCTGGAAGAGCGGCGTCCGGGACATGTCCCGCTCCGGCTGCAGCTCGTCCACCAGCCGGGCGAACGGCACCTCCTGGTGGTCGAACGCGCCGAGCACCGCCTCCCGGGTCCGGCCGAGCAGTTCGACGAAGGTCGGGTCACCGGACCACGCGGTCCGGACCACCAGGCTGTTGATCCCGTACCCGACCAGGTCCCGCAGCTCGGGGCGGGACCGGCCGGAGACCATGGTGCCGACCGGCACGTCGGTCTGCCCGGTGTACCGGGACAGCAGCGCCTGGAACGCGGTCATCAGCACCATGAACAGGGTGGCGTCGTGCCGGGACGCCAGTTCGCGCAGCCGTCCGGCGAGACTCTCGGGCAGGTCGAACGAGTGCACCGCGCCACGCCAGTCCCGAACCGCCGGGCGGGGTCGGTCGGCCGGCACCTCCAGCGGGGTCAGCCCGGACAGCCGGGTACGCCAGTAGTCCAGGTGCCGGTCGTCGCGGGCCCGTTCCCAGGCGGCGTAGTCGGCGTACTGGATGGGCAGCGGCGGCAGCGTCCCGCCGGCGTACAACCGGGCCAGCTCCCGGCCGACGACCCCGAGCGACCAGGCGTCGCAGGCGATGTGGTGGAAGACGAGGACCAGGACGTGGTCGTCGTCGGCGAGGCGCAGCAGACCGGCCCGCACCGGCCACTGCTCGGCCAGGTCGAACGGGGTACGGCAGTCCTGTTCGACGAGCCGGTACGCGGCCGCCTCCCGCTCCTCGACGGTGTCGCCCGGCACCTCGACCACGTCGAGGCGGACCGGCCGGACCTCGTCGACCACCTGGACCGGCGCCTCGTCGGCGCCCCGACCGGTGAGCGTGTACCGGGTGCGCAGGATCTCGTGCCGGGCCAGCAGTGCCTGCCAGGCCGCGCCGAGCCGGTCGACGTCGAGCGGACCCCGCAGTCGCAGCGCGAGCGGGACCAGGTACTCCGGGCTGTTCGTCTCCAGCCGGTTGAGGAACCACATCTGCTGCTGTCCGTACGACAGCGGCAGCGGACCCGACCGGTCCGCCCGGCCGATCGTCGACCGCCGGCCGCCGATGGACCGGCCGGCCAGCCGGGCCCGGAGCAGCTCCTCGCGGGCCGCCGCCAGTCCCGGGCCGCCCCCGGTGCCACTCCCGCCGGTGGTGCCGTTCCCGGTGCCCGCGCCGGGCCCGCCGGCCGCGCCGTTCGACTCCGTCGCCGTGCGCACTGCGTCGATGTCCCCTGTGGTCATGCCTGCTTCCCCTCCTGCCGCGACGGGTGCTGCGCGGCCGACACCTCGGCGTCCGACAGCTCCGCGATCTGCGCTCTGATCAGCTCTTCGACCGCCGTGCCGAGCTGCGCCACAGTCGGCCGCTCGAACACCGTCCGCACGGTCAGTTCCACGTCGAACTCCTCCTGCAGCCAGGAGGCCAGCCGGACGGCGAGGATCGAGTCCCCGCCCCGGGCAAAGAAGTTGTCGTGCACACCCACCCCGGTGACCCGGAGCAGTTCCGTCCAGCCGGCGGCGATCCGCTCCTCCACCGGGTTGCGGGGTGGCACGTGGTCGGCGTCGGCGGCGACCGCCGCCCCGTCCGGGTCAGGCAGGGCCCGCCGGTCGAGCTTCCCGTTCACGGTCAGCGGGATCCGTTCCACCGCAACGAACGCCGCCGGCACCATGTAGTCCGGCAGTACGCCGGCGAGCCGCTCGCGCAGCCCGGTCAGGGTCGGCAGCTCGCCGTCAGGGACGAAGTAGCCGACCAGCCGGGTGTCGTCGGTGAGGACCACCACCGCCTCGCGGACCGCCGGATGCGCGACGAGCGCCGCCTCGATCTCGCCGAGCTCCACCCGGTAGCCCCGGATCTTCACCTGGTGGTCGGCCCGGCCGACGAAGTCCAGCGTGCCGTCCGGCCGACGTCGGGCCAGGTCACCGCTGCGGTACAGCCGGCCCGTTCCGACCGGGTCGGGGACCTCCGCCGGGTACGGGTCCGGGACGAACCGTTGCGCGGTCAGCTCCGGACGGTGCAGGTAGCCGCGGGCCACCCCGGCACCGCCGACGTGGATCTCGCCGGGGACGCCGACCGGCACCGGCCGGCCGGACTCGTCCAGCAGCACCACCCGCAGGTCGGGCAGCGGTACCCCGACCGGGCTGACCAGGGGCGTCTCCAGGTCTACCGGGGTGATCCGGTGGTAGGTGACGTGCACCGTGGTCTCGGTGATGCCGTACATGTTGACCAGCTCGGGTCGGTCCAGGCCGAACCGCCGCGCCCAGGGCAGCAGGTCGCCAACCTCCAGCCGCTCGCCGCCGAAGACCACCGTCCGCACCGCCAGCCGGTCCAGCCGGGGGTCGCCGTCGCGGGCCAGCCCGACCAGCGCCCGGAACGCCGACGGGGTCTGGTTCAGCACCGTCACCCGCTGCGCGACGAGCAGGTCGACGAAGGCGTCCGGGTCGCGGGTCACCTCCCGGGGGACCACCACCAGCCGACCGCCGTACAGCAGCGCACCCCACAGCTCCCAGACCGAGAAATCGAAGGCGTACGAGTGGAACAGCGTCCAGACGTCCCGGTCGTCGAAGTCGAACGCCGGCTCGGTGACGGTGAACAGGCGCAGCACGTTGGCGTGGCTGAGACAGACCCCCTTCGGCCGGCCGGTCGAACCCGAGGTGTAGATGACGTACACCAGGTTGTCCGGGGTGACCCCGGTCTGCGGGTCGTGCTCCGGGCAGCCGGCCAGCAGGTCGGCGTCCCGGTCCAGCAACACCAGCGTCTCCGGGGCCGCCCCGGCCAGCCGGTCCAACTGGTCGCCACGGCTCACCACCACCCGGGCCCCGGCGTCGCGGACCAGGTAGCCGGTCCGGTCAGCCGGCTGGGCCGGATCCAGCGGCAGGTAACCGGCGCCGGCCTTGAGCACCCCGAGCAGCGTCGGCACCAGGTCGGGTCCGCGTTCCAGGCAGACCCCGACCAGGCTCTCCGGGCCCACGCCGAGCGAGCGCAGATGGTGGGCGAGGCGGTTGGCCCGGGCGTTCAGTTCGGCGTACGTCAGCGACTCCCCGTCGGCGACCACCGCCACCGCGTCCGGGGTCCGCGCCGCCCGCGCCGCGAAGACCTCGTGCAGGCAGCGCTCCGGGGCGGCGGCCGGCCACACCGGCGGGGCGAGCAGCACCGCCCGCTCCGCAGCGGTCAACAGGTCCAGTTCGGTCAGCGGGGTGTCGGGGGCGGCGGTGACCCGGTCCAGCAGCCGGACGAAGTGGTCGGCGATCCGCTCCACCGTGGCGTGGTCGAACAGCGCCCGCGAGTACTCGAACGCCCCGGTCAGCGAGTCGTCCGGGTGCCGCTTCAGGTACAGCGCCAGGTCCGTCTTGGCGATCCGCCAGGAGGTGAGGAACGCGTCCAGGTCGCCGTCGGCGGTCCGGGCGGTCGTCAGGTCGTCGTCGTGCAGGTCGAAGGCGACCTGGTACAGCGGGGTCCGGGACAGGTCCCGCTCCGGCTGCAGCTCGTCGACCAACCGCTCGAACGGCGCCTCCTGGTGGGCGAAGGCCGACCGGGCGGTGTGGCGTACCCGGGCCAGCGCCTCGAGGTAGCTCGGCTCGCCGGCCAGCCGGCAGCGCAGGACCAGGTTGTTGAGGAAGAAGCCGACCACGTCGGCCACCTCCGGCCGGGTCCGTCCCGCCACCGGCGAGCCGACCGCGATGTCGTGCTGCCCGGTGTACCGGCGCAGCAGCGCGGCGAACGCGGTGAGCAGCGTGACGAACCGGGTCGCCCCGTGCGCGCGACCCAACTCGGTCAACGCCCTCGCCAACGGCGCCGGTACGGTGAACGACACAAAAGCGCCGGCCGGGTCGCGTCGGGGCGGCCGGGGCCGGTCGGTGGGCAGCTCCAGCGGCGCTATCCCGGCCAGTTCGGTACGCCAGTACGCCAACTCGTCGGCGAGGACCGGCCCGGTCAGCCGGGCGCGCTGCCAGGCGGCGAAATCGGGGTACTGCACCGGCAGGTCGGGCAGCGCCGGCGCCCGACCGGCACGCAGCGCGTCGACCACCTCCCGCAGCTCCCGTTCCAGAATCACCGCGGACCAGCCGTCGCAGGCGATGTGGTGGATGGTGACCAGCAGCGCCTGATCGGTGTCGGAGACCCGCGCCAGCAGGGCCCGCCACAGCGGCCCCTCGGCCAGGTCGAAACCGCGCCCGAACTGTCGACCGAACCACCCGGCCAGGTCCCCGCCGGTCGCGTCGACCACGGTCAGCTCGATCGGCGCCGGGTCGACCAGCACCTGACGCGGTTCACCGCCCTCGTCCGGGTACCGGGTGCGCAGCGCCTCGTGCCGGCCGCCGAGCACGTCCAGGGCGCGGCGGACCAGGTCCGGGTCCACCGTCGCGGGCAGCCGGACGAAGAGCGGGGTCACCCACTCCGGGCTGCCCGGTTGCAGACGGTCCAGGAACCACTGCCGGTGCTGGCCGAACGAGAGCGGCAACGCGCCGTCGCGGGACACCGGTACGACCGGCGGCCCGGCCGGCCCGGACCGGGTCAGCAGCAGCGCCTGGCGTTCCACCGTGGACGCGGTGAACAGTTCCGCCAACGGCAGCTCCACCCCGGTGCCGGCGCGCAGCCGGGCCAGCAGCCGGGTCAGCAGCAGCGACGTCCCGCCGAGCTGGAAGAAGTCGTCGTGCGCGCCGATCCGGTCCACGTCCAGCAACGCCGACCAGGCCGCCGCCACGGCCCGTTCGGCGTCGTCGCGGGGCGCCAGGTACGGCGGGCGGACGTCGGTGTCGCCGATCACCGGCGGGAGGGCGGCCCGGTCCACCTTGCCGCTGGTGGTGAGCGGGAACTCGGCCATCGGGACGAGAATCCCCGGGATCATCGCCTCCGGCAGCCGCTCCCGCAGGAAGCCGCGCAGTCCGTCCGGTACCTCGCCGAGCAGGTAGCCGACGAGCCGGTGGCCGCCGGAGGTGTCCGGCACGGCGGTGACCGCCGCACCCCGGACCGCCGGATGGCTGACCAGGGCCGCCTCCACCTCGCCCGGCTCGACCCGTACCCCGTTGACCTTGATCTGGTGGTCGCGCCGGCCGACGTACTCCACGGCGCCGTCGGCACGCCAGCGGACCAGGTCGCCGGTGCGGTAGAGCCGGGACCCCGGCGGCCCGTACGGGTCGGGCACAAAGCGTTCGGCGGTCAGGTCCGGCCGGCCGAGGTAGCCGTGCCCGAGGCCGACACCGCCGGCGTACAGCTCGCCGACCACCCCGATCGGGACGGGTTCACCGGCGTCGTCCAGCACCAGCACCCGCAGGTTGTCGATGGGGCGGCCGATCGGCACCGGCCCGGTCGCCTGTGCCGGGTCGAACTGGTACGCGGTCACGTCGATCGCGCACTCGGTCGGCCCGTACGTGTTCCACACCTCCGGCTTGACCCGCTCCAGCAGCCGTTGGCAGAGCTCGGCGTGCAGTGGTTCGCCGGCCGAGAAGAGCAGCCGCAGCGTCCGGCAGTCAGCCAGTGCCGGCTCCTGCACCAGCAGCCGCAGCACCGACGGCACCACCTGCAGGACGGTCACCTCGCCGTCGGCGGCGGCCCGGGCCAGCAGCGCCGGGTCCCGCTCGGCACCCGGCGGGGCCAGGACGACGGTGCCGCCGCTGACCAGCGGGGCGAAGATCTCCCAGCCCGCGGCGTCGAAGCTCATCGCGGTCTTGTGCAGTACCCGGTCGGCCGCGCCGAGCCCGTGCCGGCGGACCGTCCAGCCCACCCGGTTGGCGATGCCGGCATGGCTGATCAGCACCCCCTTGGGACGGCCGGTGGAACCGGAGGTGTAGATCGCGTAGGCGACGTCGTCACCGTGCGGCCCCGGTTGCACCGCCGGGGCATTCCCGGCCGCGTCGGCCACCGCCGGTCCGGTGCCCACCGGCACCGGCCGTACGATCCGTACCCCGTCGACCCCGGCCCCGTCGGTCACCAGCAGGGCGGCCCCGGTGTCGGCGAGCACCCAGGCGGCCCGCTCCGGTGGATGACCGGGGTCCAGCGGCACGTACGCCGCGCCCGCCCGCCAGATGCCGAGGAGCGTGGTCACCAGCTCGGCGCTGCGGGCGAGGCTGACGCCGACCAGGGCGCCCGGCCGGACCCCCTCGGCACGCAGCAGCCGCGCCACCCGATCGGCGCCCACGTCCACGTCGGCGTACGTCAGGTGGCGCGGACCGTCCACGACCGCCACGGCGTCCGGGGTGAGCCGTGCCTGGTGCGCGAACAGACGGGGAAGTGTGGCACCGGTCTGCATGGGCACAGCCTCGACGCGCCCGCTATACCGCCCCTATATCCCCGACCGACGGCCGGATCACTCCCGGGCGGCGACGAGCTGCACCGCCGGCCCCCGCAGCGTGTTCCGGACCGTGACCAGCGCGCCGAGCAGCACCAGCAGCGTGCTGGCGCCGAGCAGCACGCCGGCCAGCAGCCACGGCACCCGGACCGGGGTCGCCCCGACCAGACCGGACAGCGCGGCGAACAGTCCGGCCAGGTTGACCGCGGTGGCGGCGGCCGCCAGCACCAGACCGACCCCCACCACCAGCAGCGACTCGGCGGCGACGACCCGGAGCACCTGGCGGGGCGTGGCACCGGTCAGGCGCAGCACCGCGAACTCGCGGACCCGGCCGGCGGCCGCCATGATCATGGTGTTGACGATGGCAATCGCGCTGTAGAGGGCGGTGACCACCAGCATCACCGCGATACCGGCGGTGCTGCCCTGCGGTGTTCCGCCACCGCCCGCCCCGACGTAGCCGCTCCGGTCGGCGAGCCGGGCACCGAACTCGGCGGCGATCGTGGTGATCCGGGACCGCAGCTGCGCCGGGTCGCCGCCCTCCGTCGGCACCAACACCTCGTCGGCCAACCCACCGACGGCGTGGTTCGCCGCGAGATAGGCGTCCGGGGTGCCGATCCCGGTGGCGACCAGGGCCACCACCCGCAGCGTGCTGCGCCGGCCGTCCGGCAGCCAGAGGTCGACGGAGTCCCCGACCGGGATCTCCCAGTCGTCGGTCAACACCACCGTGCGGTCGGACAGCTCACCGAACGAGCCGTCGACCACGTCGAGTCGCACCGTCCGGGCCAACGCGGCGGGATCGACCGCGACCGCGTCGTAGTCGCGCAGGCTGCCACTGTCGAAGCCGTACACGGTCAGCGGCACCGGGGCGGCCGCCTCGACCCCGGTCGCCGCCGCGATCCGGTCGGCGAGCACCGGGCTGATCCCCGGCGTACCGTCGGGAAGCAGCACCAGGTCGGTGGCGAGTTGGCGCTCCCGCTCGCTGGTCCGGGCCTCGTCGATGGTGTCGAGCGCGCCGAGCAGCGACACCGCCAGACCGACGGTGAGCAGCACCGGCGCGGCGGTGCCGGCGGTACGTCGGACCGCGGCCAGGGTGTTCTCCCGGGCCAACAGCCCGGTCGCGCCGGGCAGCCAGGCCAGCGGCAGGGTGACCAGTCGGGTGAACGGTGGGACGATCGCCGGGGCGAGCAGTGCCACCGCAGTCACCGTGAGGATCAGGATCCACAGGTAGATCACCGGTACCGTGGCGATCAACGGCTGGACCCGGGCGACGAAGACCATGCCACCGACAGCGCAGCCGAGCAGGGCCAGCCCCCAGATCCACCGTCCCCGGGTCATCGGCCGGTCGTCCACAGTCGCCTGACGCAGCGCCTCGACCGGCGCCACCCGGCCCGCCCGGCGGGACGCCGTCCACGCGGCGGTGAGTGCCACCCCCAGCCCGACGACCACCGAGAGGGCCAACGGCGCCGGCGTGGGCGCGGCCGAGAACCACTCCGGGGCGATGCCGTCGGCGATCAGCCGGTCCGCCAACGCCGGCCCGGCCAGCGCCCCGAGCAGGCAGCCGACGAGGGAGCCGGTCAGCCCGACCGCGCCGGCCTCCGCGAGCACCATCCGGCGCACCTGGGCCGGGGTCGCCCCGACGGTACGCAGCAGCGCGAACTCGCCCCGCCGCTGGGCGACCACGAAGGCGAACGTGGAGGCGACCACAAAGATCGCGACAAAGGCGGCGATCCCTCCAGAGACCCCCAGCAGGGTACGGGTGTTCAACAGCCGTTGCCGGTCCTCGGCGGCGGCCGGCTCGGCGGTCCACCGCTCAGCACCGGTGAGCACCTCCGCCTCCGGTCCCACCGCGCTCTCGACCGCGTCCGGGGCGCCGGTCGCGACGAGCGCGTCCACCGCCGGCGAGAGCTGCCGCGCCTCGGCGTCGGTGAAGAACACCGCCGACTCGAACGCCACCGGGCGGGTCAGCCCGGAGACGGTGTACTCCCGGGGACCGTCGGCGGTCAACACCCGTACCCGCTGGCCCACCGTGCCGGCGCCCTCCGGGACGGCCACCTCGCCGTCGGCGGCCGGCGGGCGACCGGCGGCGAGCTGGTACGGCGTGAACGCCGCCGTCGCCCACGGATGTCCGACCTGGTCGGCCGGGCCGTCGGCGAGCTGGGCGTAGAAGGTGCGGTCCTCGACGACCGGGCTCACCGCGGCGACCCGGGCGATCAGCTCCGCCGACAGCGGGGCCGGGTCGGCGCGGCGTACCGACTGCGGGCCGTCCCCATCCTCCTCGTCGTCACCGCCGTTGCTGGCGGCGTCGCCCGGCACGGTCAACTCCACCGGTCCCCGGACCACCACGGGCGCGGCCGCGAAACGCTGCGGTTCCCGCTGCGGCGCGGAGAGGGTGCCCGCCAGGACCAGCGCGATCGCCGAGATCATGCCGACACCGAGGGCGAGTGCGACGAAGGCGCCCAGCACGCTGGTCCAGGCGGCACGCAGCGTCGCCAACGCCAGCCCGATCACCGAGCCCCGCCTTCCGTTCGCGACCGCGGGGCTCGCAAAAACCGCTCACTCCTCGCGCTCACGGTGCCCACCGCTGTTCGCGACTGCGGGGCTCGCAAAAACCGCTCACTCCTCGCGCTCACGGTGATCCCTCCCGATGTGGGACATCCGGGCAGCGACCGCGTCGGCGGTCGGCTGCTCCAGCTCGCCGGCGAGCCGACCGTCGGCGAGAAAGACGACCCGGTCGGCGTACGCGGCGGCGACCGGGTCGTGGGTCACCATGATCACGGTCTGGCCGTGTTGCCGGACCGTCTCGCTGAGCAGCCGCATCACGTCCTGGCCACTGGCGGTGTCCAACGCGCCGGTCGGCTCGTCGGCGAAAACCACCGCCGGACGGGTGATCAGCGCCCGGGCGATCGCCACCCGCTGCTGCTGGCCACCGGAGAGTTCGGCCGGCCGGTGTCCGGCCCGCCCGTCCAGCCCCACCGCGGCCAGTGCCTGCCGCACCTCGTCGCGACCAGGTCGGCGACCGGCGAGACGCAGCGGCAGCGCCACGTTCTGCGCCGCGGTCAGTGACGACACCAGGTTGAACGACTGGAACACGAACCCGATCAGCCGGCGTCGCAGCAGCGTCAACTTCGTCTCGTCCAGTCCGGTCAGGTCGGTGCCCCCGACCGTCACCCGGCCGGCGGTGGGCTGGACCAGCCCGGCCGCGCACTGCAGCAGGGTCGACTTGCCGGAACCTGACGGGCCCATCACAGCGGTGAAGCTCCCGGTGACGAAGGACCGGGTCACCCCGGCCAACGCCACCACCTCGCTCTCCCCGCGCCCGTACGTCTTGCGTACCTCGTCCAGCCGTACCGCGTCAGTCATCGACCCGACCTCTCTCACGAGTCCACCCCACCGGTGCCGAGCGCGAGCAGGGCACGCAGTTCGGCGGGATCGACCAGCGGTGTCCTGCTCACCAGGGTGTCCGGGTCGCCGGCCGCCACCTCGACAAACCGGGTGTACGCGGCGGCGAACCGTTCGACGGTCGGCGGCTCGAACAGGTTGGCGTCGTACTTGACCACGGCGGAGAGCCCACCGGTGCCGCTGGTCCGCAACTCGACCAGCACGTCGAACTGACCCTCCATCTGCGGCAGGTCGAGCAGGGCGAGGCGCAGGCCGGCATACTCGACCTCGGCGCCCTCGACCTCGCCGGGCGGGACCATCGGCAGTGGCGGGTCGAGCCGGTCCGCGGCCAGCAGGGTCACCGCCACGGTGAAGACCGGCGCGGACCGGGCCGGCCCGAGCAGCGCGGTGAGCGCCGGGTACGGGAAGCCGGCGTGCGCCATCGCCTGGGCGACCTCCCGGTACGCGGCCCGGGCGGTGGACGCGAAGGTCGCCTCCCGGTCGAAGTGGGCCCGCAGCACCGTCGAGTTGGCCAGGTAACCGACCACGTCCCGCAGCTCCCGGCGGAACCGGACGCTGACCGGGCAGCCGATCAGGAAGTCCGTCAGGCCGGTGTAGCGGTGCAGCACCGCCTGCAGGGCCCCGAGCAGCAGCGCGAACGGGGTCACCCCGCAGTCCCGGGCGGCGACCCGTACCCGGTCGGCGAGTGGGTCGGGAAACCAGACGGTGTGCGAGGCGCCCCGGAACACCGGTGTCGCCGGGCGGGGACGGTCGGCGGGGAGTTCGGCGGCCGGCACTCCGGCACAGAGGTCCCGCCAGTAGCGTTCCAGGACCGGTCGGCGGTCGGAGTCCAGCAGCGCACGTTCGGCGGCCACCGCCGCCTCGAAGCCGCCGCCGGGCAGTGGCGGGAGCGCGCCGTCGGATTCGTACGCCCGGAACAGGTCGCGGGCCAGCAGCCACTGTGACGTGGCGTCGCTGGCGATGTGGTGGGTGACCAGCACCAGCACCGCGTCGGCGGGCCCGTCCCGGAGCAGTACCGCCCGCAGCGGCACCTCCCGGTCCAGCCGGAACGGCTCCGCCGCCACCGTCCGGGCCGCGGTGGTGAACTCCTCGGCGGGGGTGGGCCGGACCACCAGCCGTACCCGGTCCGCCGGGCCGATCCGCCGGACCGGCGTTCCGGCCTGGTCCACGATGGTCGACCGGAGAACGTCGTGCCGCTCGGCGACGGCGGTCAGCGCGCGTTGGAGTCGGGGCGGATCGACGGCGGTCCGGATCCGCACCGCCAGGAGGACGTTGTAGGCCGCGCTCTCCGGCGCCATCCGGTACAGGAACCAGAGCGCCTCCTGACCCATCGACAGCCGCCGGTCACCGTCGCTGCTCATCCACTCCCCTTCGCCGGGCGGTCACGGGCCCGTCGGAGGGGCGACCGTGGTCATGCGGAACCACGCGCACGGCAGGCGCGCCGGATCAGTCTGCCGGTGCCACCTATATTTCCCGTATAGGAGTGTTTTGGGAGTGCTTTGCGGAGGGGCCGCCGCCGGCTGGCCGGCTCTCACCGGGAGTGACGGCAGCGCCTGCGGTCACCAGGGCCCGCACCGCGGCGGCGACCGCCGGACGCTGCTCCGGGCCGGCGGACCAGACCGCCCAGACCCGCCGGCGCGGCTGCTCCGGACCGGCCAGTGGGACCAGCGCCACCCCCGCCGGGCAGGGGGTGACGGCCAGCCGGGGTACCGGTGCCACGCCGAGCCCGGCCGCGACCAGGGCGAGCAGCACGGAGAAGTCGTCGCCGAGATAGCGGACCTGGGCGGCGGACCCGGACCGGACCGAGGGCATGGAGGCGTCCGGCGCCACGATCACCTCGGCCGGGTCGAGGGTGGCCAGGTCGACCGCCGGCCCGGTGGTCAGCGGATGCCCGACCGGCACGGCCAGCACGACCGGCTCGTCGTAGAGCGGCGTGGTGGTCAACTCGGTGCCCATCTCCACGGGGCCGTAACCGAAGACGACCGCGAGATCCACGTCGCCGTGCCGGAGGGCGGTCAGCGCCGGACCGGTCTCCAACTGGGACAGCACCACCCGCACCCGGGGTGTCTCGTGGCGGAACGCGGCCAGCGCGGCCGGGACGAGGGTGCGGCAGGCGGACAGGAACGCGGCGATCCGGACCGTCCCCAGTAGTCCCTGCCGCAGGTCGACGAGGTCCTCGCCGAGCCGGCCCACCCGTGCCCGCAGCGTCTGGTGGTGGGCCAGGACCAGTTGCCCGGCGTCGGTGAGCGCCACCGGCCGGCGGTGCAGCAGCGGCGTGCCCGCCCACCGTTCCAGCGCGGCGACCTGCTGGGAGACCGCCGACTGCGTCAGGTGGAGCCGCAGTCCGGCCTGGGTGAACGAGCCCGTCTCGGCGACCACGGCGAGCGTGTCCAACCAGGCGAGATCAAAAGGCGCGGGCAGGGTCTGGTCGTCGCGCCAGGCGGAGGAGATGGACACCCGTCGAGGTTATCGGGACCCGGTGACGGTCACCGCCCGATCAGGCCGACCGAACTTCTTTGTTGGCATACCAAACTATTGACAGGCAGGTGGGCCAGGTGTGAACCTCAGCGCAGGGCAGCGCCGCCGAGCCGGGCGGTCGTGCGGGGCACCGGGCAGCTCCCGCGTTCGTACCCGATCGTTCGTCAACGTCTGGGGAGCCCCCATGTTCTCATTCGCCCAACACCCCACCCCCGCCCGACGCGTCCCGACGACGCTGCTGCGGATCCTCGCGGTCGCCGCGGCCGCGATCGTCCTGCTCGCCACCGCCCTCGCCGACACCGCCGAAGCACACGGTTCGACGATCAACCCGGCGTCCCGCAACTACGGCTGCTGGAAGCGCTGGGGCGGCGACTTCCAGAACCCCCGGATGGCCACCGAGGACCCGATGTGCTGGCAGGCCTGGCAGGCCGACCCGAACGCCATGTGGAACTGGAACGGCCTCTACCGCGACGGCGTCGCCGGCAACCACCAGGCGGCGGTGCCGAACGGACAGCTCTGCAGCGCCGGCCAGACCGGTGGCGTACGGTACGCCGCACTGGACAACCCGGGCGCCTGGCAGGCCACCCCGGTCGGCAGCAACTTCGGCGTCACCGTGCACGACCAGGCCCTGCACGGCGCGGACTACTTCCGGATCTACGTGACCCGGCAGGGCTTCAACCCGCTCACCCAGCGGCTTACCTGGAACGACGTCGAACTGGTTCGAGAAACCGGGCGGTACGCCCCGGGCGCCGGCACCCGGGAGAACGACCCGGTACTCAACGGCGTCTCCAACACGATCAACGTCAGCGCGCCGGGGCGTACCGGGCGACACGTGGTCTACACGATCTGGAAGGCGAGCCACTCCGACCAGACGTACTACTGGTGCAGCGACGTCACCTTCGGCGGCTCGGGCGGCAACCCGAATCCGACCACCCCGCCGACTCCCCGGCCGACCACCCCGGCGCCGACCAGCACCCCGCCGGCCACCACCCCGCCGGCCGGCGGCTCCGGGAGTTGCTCGGCGACGTACACGGTGACCGGCAGTTGGTCCGGTGGCTTCCAGGCCGACGTCCGGGTCACCGCCGGCAACGCCGCGATCAACGGTTGGACGGTGAACTGGACCTTCGCCAACGGCCAGCAGATCAGTAACAGCTGGGGTGCCACCATCAGCGCCAGCGGATCCGCCGTCACCGCCCGCAACACCGGGTACAACGGCAGCCTCGGCGCGGCCGCCAGCACCACGTTCGGCTTCCTCGGTTCCTGGACCGGCAGCAACGCCGTACCGGCACTGAGCTGCACCGCGGCCTGAGCCGTGCGGGAGGGCCCTTCCTATCGCTCTCGAGGTGGGATGGGCCCCGTCCGCACGTTGTCGAACACCGCCAGTGCCGTGACCGCGGCGATCACCAGGCCGAGTTCGAGCGTGGCGTCGACCAGGCGTCCCACCGGCATCGTGGCCAGGACCACCGCCGCCGCGACCAGACAGCTCGAGGGCGGGCGGATGCGCAGGGTAGCCCGGAACCCGGCGAGACCGAGCAGGAAGAGCCCTACCCCGCAGCCCAGGGTGATCGCCGCCGACCAGCCCACCGGCTCGCCCGGACGCCTGACCATCGCGTGGACGGCGGCCGCCGAGCTGAGGATGCCGAGCACGATCGGAATGTGCGCGTAGAGGTACGCCTTCTCGGCGAGCCGGGTACGGCGGACCGGATCGGCCTCGGCCAGGGTGTGTTCGGCCGTCCGGATCCCGGTGAAGTAGTTCCACCACAACGCGGCCGGCAGCGCCAATGCCAGCACGACCATGCCGACGGTCGCGGAGGTGAGGTGCCGGCTCTCGACCCCCATCCCGATCGCCACGACCGACTCGCCGAGCGCCAGGATCAGCAGCAGGCCGTGCCGTTCGACGAAGTGCGGTGCCACGATGTTGACCTGTCGGATGCCGCCGGCCCAACTGTTTGCCGGCAGGACCTGCGGAAGCACCGCCTGGACGACAAACGCCGCCACCCAGAGCAGGTAGTTCAGCGGCGGGTCGACAAACGCGGCCCCGATGATCAGCGCCACCCCGCCGAGACTGAACGGCGCCAGCCGGTAGATGGCCGACCGGACCCCGGACCGCAGGAACATCAGCAGGTGCACGGCGGTCGCCACCAGCAGGCCGACGGCGAAGACCAGCGCGGTGTCCCCGAAGGCTTCCGGCACCCCCACCGCCGCGATCAGCGACCCGGCCATACCGGCGAAGATCAGAAGCCTCCGGACGGCCGGGCGCGGCGGCACGTGGTTGGTCAGCCAGACGTACCCGTCGTAGAGCCACCACAGCACACCGAAGAGCAGCAGGACCCGACCGGCACCGCCCAGGGTCAGATCCGCCTCCAGCACCCGGGTGAGCTGGGTCAGGGTGAAGACGAAGACCAGGTCGAAGAAGATCTCCGCCTGCGTCACCCGGTCGGGCCGCAGGTCGCCCGACCCCTCCTCCCGTTCCCTGGCTAGCATCGCAGGTCAGCCTAGTGATCGGGGCACGGCCGAGAGGTGGAATGCTGTCTTCCGCCGATACGACAGACGACTTCCGCAGACGCGACAGAAGGGGCGGGACGATGACCAGGGTGATCGACAAGGTGGCCTGGATCAGGATCGAGGACGGCCGGATCCTCAGCACCCGTTCGCGGGGCAAGGACGTCTACTACCTGCCCGGCGGCAAGCGGGAACCGGGCGAGAGCGACATCGAGACCCTGCTCCGCGAGGTCGAGGAGGAGTTGACCGTCTCCGTCCTGGCCGAGACCGCCCGGCCCGCCGGGGTCTTCGAGGCGCCGGCACACGGCCACCCGGCCGGCGTACGGGTCCGGATGACCTGCTACACCGGCGACTACCGGGGCACCCTGACACCGAGTTCGGAGATCGCCGAGGTGGTCTGGCTCGGCTACGCCGACCGCGACCGGGTCTCCCCGGTCGACCAGGTGATCTTCGACGAGCTGCGCGCCGCCGACCGGCTGCGGTGAAGCGGCTCGGTCGACCGGCGGTCAGCGGCGAACCGGTCGGTCAGGAGGCGTGGGCGGTGAGCAGGTAGTCGTCGGCCTCCGGGCTCCACGCCAGCTGCACCGCACCGCCGGTGGCGGCCGCCCGGCAGAACTGCAGGAAGCTGCGGTAGCCGAGCTTCTTCTCGCTGAACTCGGGTCGGGCCCGCCGCAGCTGGTTCTTCAACCCGGACAGGGCCACCGTGCCGTCGCCGCCGGCGACGTCGAGCACCACGGTACGCAGCAGCGCGAACGCCACCTCACGGTCGCCGTGCTCGGGCAGGGTGACCTCCGGGTCGCCCTTGGCCGGGCCGTCCGCCAGCTCGATCACGTTGTGGTCGGCGAGGTGCCGCAGGAGTTCACCGAAGGCCCGGAACCCGAAGTCGGACTCGCTGAAGGTCGGGTCCTTGCGCAGCAGGGTGCGCTTCAGCGTCGAGGCGGTCACCGCCCCGCTGGAGCTGCCCTGCAGACCGGCGACGGTCTGGGCGACGAGGACGGCGAGCGCGTCGACGTCCCGGACCGGCTCCTCCACCGCGGGCTCCGGCTCCTCCACCGTTGGCTGCCGCTCCGGCTCCGCCGGCCGCCGCTCGGGCCCGGCCGCCGCCACGGCGCGGCCGCGACGGCCCCGCGCCGCCGGTACGTCCACGCCCTCCAACCGGTCGTAGTAGAGGAACTCGTCGCAGGCCGGCGGCAGCAACGCCGAGGTCGACTGCTCGACACCGACCCCGATGACCCGCTTGTTGAGCTCCCGGAGCTTGTGGACCAGCGGCGTGAAGTCACTGTCGCCGGTGCAGATCACGAACGTCGAGAGATAGCTCCGCTCGAACGCCAGTTCCACCGCGTCGACGGCCATCTTGATGTCGGCCGCGTTCTTGCGGGAGGCGCCCATCCGTTGCGGTATCTCGATGAGCTCCACGTGCGAGCGGGTGAGCATCCGCCGGTCCTCGTCGAAGAACGACCAGTCGGCGTACGCCCGGCGGACCACCACCCGGCCGCGCTCGGCGAGGGCGTCGGCGATCGGGCGGAAGTCGAAGGCCATCCCGCCGAGGTGGTCACGTGCCCCCAACGCGAGGTTCTCGTAGTCGAGAAACAGGGCGATCCGCTCTTCTTGCTCCACCGCGACAGCCTACGCCCGCCCTATTCGAACGAGACGTGGTCGAAGGCGTACGGGTTGACCAGTTCATCCCGCCGCCGCCGCAGTACGTCGAGTTCGGCGGCCAACCGGTCCCGGTCCCGCAGCGGGAACGCGACAAGTTCCCGGAGCCGCAACCGCTCCCCCACCGCCATCGTGGCGAGGTCCTCCGCGAGCCGGGCCGGTTCGATGCCGCAGGTGAACCGGTGCTGCCAGATCCGGACCCGCTCGAAGAGGTAACCACCGGGACGGACCTGCAGCCAGGCCCAACCCTCGGCCGGACCGTCCTTCCAGTCGAGCTGCAGGCTACGCAGGATCGGGTCGACGAGTTCCCGGTCGACGTACGCCTCGACGGCCGCCGCCTTCGCCACCGCGCCGAGGTCGTTGACGTGCCCGCTCCGGCCGTCCGGCAGCCGACCGACGATGTCCCGGTAGGTCAACGGCGCGGTCGACGTCAGATCGTCGACGTCGGCCGGATCCCCGGCCACCGCGTGGAACGCGCTGGCGTCGATCAGGTACTCCACGATCCGACGGGCCCGTGGTCCCGGCCGCAGCGTCGGCGACTCGATCCGGACCAGCTCCAACCCGACCGCCTCGCAGACCGCGAGTTTCATCCGCTCGCCGCGCTGGACCTGAGCGGTCTGCGTCTCCGGGTCGACGAACTCGACCGCGAACGGCGCCACCCGGCCGTCCGGATCGGAGACCACGAAGTCGAAGGCGCTCCGGCTGGCCGAGTTCCACTGGTTGGCGGTGATCCCCGCCGGACGGCGTGGCACCAGTTGACCGAGCCGCTGGTGCGGTCGGGCGACCCGGCCGGCCCGCTCGAAGCTGCCGCTGTCCGGCCCGCCCGCCGCCACGTCGCCAGGGAGCCCGCTGGAGTACACCGACGGGTTTCCGTCGCTGCCGGTCTTCACCATCTGTCCCCTGGTCCGTCACATCCGCCGTTCGCCGCCCTCCGCCGCCGGTCGGGTGGAGAGCCTCTCCCATGCTAGGGATCGGTGGGGCGTGGCCCGCCGCCGGTCCGGGTCTGATCGGGACGGAGACGGGTCCGCGGGCCGAGCCGCGACGGCACGCCCCTTCTTACTTCTCGGACCAGATGACCAGGCCGAGGCACATCTCGTCGCTGGTGCCCTCACCCCAGACGACGTACCGCGGTAACGAGTCACGCAGCTGTGGCAGTCGGGCGCGCAGCGTGGCGTCGTGGGTGCAGGTGACCCGGTAGACGTCGCCGGGCTGCACCGCGACCGGTTCGGCCAGCGGACGGATCGCCTGCTCGTCGAAGTTGTACGCGGGCACGTCGAGCAGGGTCCGGGCGTCCGGCGTCCCCGGGTTCAGTTCCACCTTGACGGCCCGGCCGAGCAGGTGCATGTGGCCGCCGAGGGCGTGCACCAGTCCGGGCCGGGTCACCCGGTGGTCGCAGTACTGGGTGTTCCCCGGTGTCGGCGCCCGACCCTGGTTGCAGGAGGAGTTGAGCTGGTCGGCCCGTCGGCCGGACTCGGTGCCGAATCGCCGGTGTACGTCGCGCAGCGCCGCCGCCCGGTCGCAGAGTTCCCCGGACTCGCCGGCGGCGCAGGGCAGCTCGACCGGTGCCGGCAGCAGTTCGGTGGCGAGCGGGTCGACGTCGGCGCCGCCGTCGGCCAGCCGCAGCCGGATCCCGGACTGGTCGGTCCCGGTCGTCCCGTCCGGCGCGCCGAGCAGGTTGTAGTGCACCTGCATGGCGAGTTGGCTGCCCGGCGGCATCGGGTAGCCGAGGCCCGGCGCGAGCAGCGTCTCGTTGGCGCCGGGCGCCCAGTGGGCGACCCAGGCCGCCTGCCCCACACCGGTGTCGCCGAAGCAGGTCCAGCCCGGTCCCGGCGATTCCGCGTCGAACCGCCGTACCGACTCGATCTCGGCGGGCTCGATCCGGAAGAAGATCGCGTGGTGCACGATCTCCGCGTTCTGCGGCAGGAACTGGCTGCCGGTCAGGTACGCCGGACCGGTCAGCTCCGGGTCGACGAGGAAGCAGCGGTACTCGTCGCTGCCGCCGTTCGGGGCCACCGGGCGGTAGGGCTCCGGCATGGACAGGTTGACGAACCGCTCACCGCTGCGCAGCGGCGCGGCCGGCGGCGCCTCGAACGGCTGACCGTGACCGCCGTGCGGGCTGGACGGGGTCGGTGGCCCCGGCTCCGCACGGGTCTGCCGGCCGGTGTCGCAGGAGGTGGTCAGGACGAGGGCGGTGAGCAGGGCCGCCGCGGCGGAGAGTCGCCATACGCGTCGATGCATGTCCCGCATAACTGTCAGCCTCCGCTTCGGGATCCGGGCTCACCCGAATTATCCGAAGAATCTGTCGGAATGGCGACGGTGCGGGCCGGAGTTGGCACTGGACGCGGACCGGATACCGTCCGGGTTGAACCTTTTCCGCGTCCCGGCCGAACCATCTGGAGTGTCGAGGTTGGCCGGCGACGCCGGCCGGACGGAGGGCTTTCGGTGGGTCGCGCAGCGGTGTGGTGGACGGTCGGGATGGTCGCGGCGGCCGTCGTCGGTACGGCATCCGGGGCGGGGCCCGCGTCAGCGGACGTGACCCTGACCCCGACCCAGGCGGTACGCGGGGAGTCGGTGAAGCTGACCTTCCGGGTGACGGAGGACCGGGCACCCGCGCACACCACCCGGGTCGAGATGCGGCTGCCGGACGCGACGCCGATCGCGGAGACCACCCCGATGTCGGTGCCGGGTTGGGCACCCCGGGTCGCCACCCGGACCCTGGACCAGCCTCTCGTGGGGATGCACCACGGCCGGACCAGCGAGGTGGTCACCGCGATCACCTGGTTCCGGGCCGAAGATGCCGAGGAGGGAGCGCCGGTCGAACTGACCGTCTCCCTCGGACCGCTGCCGGAGGTCGGGCAGCTGGTGTTCACGGTGCTGCAGACGTACTCGGACGGGGTCGTCACGAGGTGGGACCAGCAGCCGGCGGCCGATGCCAGCCGGCCGGCCCCCGTCCTCACCCTGCTGCCCGCCGGCCCGGCACCGGCCGGGGCGGCCCCCGGGCCGCAGACCCGGGACGCGGCGCCGACCGCTGACGAACCGGGCGGATTCGGCCCGCTGGTGGTCGGGACCGCCGCCGGGCTGCTTGGCGGGGTGGC
This sequence comes from Plantactinospora sp. B24E8, assembly GCF_039871735.1. Classification (NCBI taxonomy): domain Bacteria; kingdom Bacillati; phylum Actinomycetota; class Actinomycetes; order Micromonosporales; family Micromonosporaceae; genus Plantactinospora; species Plantactinospora sp. B24E8. Next base: position 161,450 of record NZ_JBDPMH010000014.1, on the reverse strand, counting down.
GGTCACCGCCTGGGTGTTCCTGCGCCGTCGACGGCCCGACGGCGGCGATGGCGACGGTGACGGCGCCAGCCACGGTGACGGTGACTGCGGTGGCCACGGTGACGGTGACTGCGGTGGCCACGGGACGGAACCGCCGGTCGAGGCGGGCGCGGATACCGGGCCGGTGTCGAGTGGCGGGGCGGGTCGGTCGGCCCGGGCGTGGCGGCTACGGGAGTGACCGCGTCGGACGCCGGGACACCGGTCGTCCCCGGCGTCCCGGGACGCCGGTCAGCGACCGTCCCCGAAGCCGGGGAACGCGGTCCCCGCACGCGCCTGCCGTCCCGGGACGGGTCTGCTCACTCCTCGGGCTCGTCCGACTCCGCCTCGGCGGTCGCCCCCGGACGCAGCACCGCCTCCGGCGGACAGAGCACCGTGACCCGGTAGGAGACGCCCAGGTTGGAGAAGATCCGACCGCGCAGTCCGAGGCAGAGGCCGACCCCCGGCTCCCCCTCGGGGTGCTCGAAGAACTCGACGACCGGTTCGGCGAGGGCGCCCACCAGCCCCTGGGTCCGCAGGGTGGTGCTGGCCACCTGGAGCAGGCCTACGCTGACCTGCACCTCGACGTCGTCGAGCGCGTCCACGTCGTACCAGTGGGTGTCGGGCAGGAAGAGTTGCGAGTCCACGTCCCGCTGCTGGTAGTCCGGGCCCAGCAGGCCGGTGTCGGCGTCCGGCTGGTCACCGAGCCAGGCCATCCCGGCGTAGTCGCTCCGGAGCCGGCGTGCGTCGGACCGGAACTCCGTCACGACGGTGTCGAGGCGCGGCTGGGCGGCGAGGTACACGTCTGCGTCGGTCACCCGCGGGACATTAGCACCGCCGGGATCGCGCCGACCGCGGCGACCCCGGCCACGACCAGGGTGTTCCGGCCCGGCTCCGGTCCGCCCGGCGCGGGGGCGATCCGGCGCCCGTGGCGTGCCGGACCGCCGGCGGGCAGGCCCGTCCGGAGCGGAAACCTGTCGGGCGTGGGCTCCGTCGGGTCGCTTCGTCCGGCTACCCTGGGAGCCCGCTGGACGGACCGGTCACGTCGCACCAGAATGTGCAGGCATCGGATGGGACGGATACCGGACGACGGCACAGGCGGCAGGTGCGCGGACACGGGTGCGGGAGACACCGGTGGCCGGGCATCGGGTGGTGGGCGGTGGACATCACGCCGGGGGCAAGGTCGCACCGGTCCCTTCCGGGGACCACTGATCGAGCGCTGATCGGGGACGCACATGGGCATCATGGGGCAACTGCAGCGGGCACACGCGCAGCAGGTGCACGCCGCGCAACGCGCCCAGACCACGCCGTACCAGCAGCATCAGCAGATGCTCTGGGAGGCCGAGAACGCCCGGCGGGCCGCCGAACGCGCGGCCGAGGCCGACGAACGCGAGCGTAAACGGCTCTACGCCGAGGCCCGGTCGAAGCGGGTTGCGGCGGCGAACGCCAACGTCCAGTCCCAACTGGACGAACTCGACAACCTGTTGCACACCACGCTGGCCATCGACGACCACATCGACCTGGAACGCCTCAAGAAGACGTCGACCTACCCGCCGTTCGACCCCGGCGACCTCGGGGTGCCGGCGAAGGCCCCGGACTGGCGCCGGTTCGCCCCGCCGGCCCCGAACGCGCTGGACAAGATGCTCGGTGGCGAGTCGCGCTACCAACGGCTGCGGGCCGAGGCGGAGCAGGCGTTCGAGAAGGCGAAGGCGAAGCACGCGGCGGCCGAGGCGACCCGGCAGCAGCGGCTCGCCCAGGCCCGGCGCGGGTACGAGCAGCACTGCCGGCAACTCGACGCGCAGGTCACCAGCCACAACCGCGAGATCGACGAGTTCGGCGCGGCCCTGGCCGCGGCCGAGCCGAACGCCGTGGTCAAGTACTTCGGTCTGGTCCTGGGCAACTCGGTGTACCCGGAGGACTTCCCGCAGCGCTACCGGCTCGCCTACGTTCCCGACTCCCGGCTCATCGTGGTGGAGTACCTGCTCCCGACGGTCGCGGTCATCCCCCGGATCCGCGAGTACCGGTACGTCAGGGCGCGCGACGAGGTGCTGACCGTCGCCCGGCCGGCCGAGGAGATCCACCAGCGGTACGTCGAGGTGATCACCCAGGTGACGTTGCGTACGGTGCACGAACTCTTCGAGGCGGACCGTACCCGGCTGGTGGAGACGATCGTCTTCAACGGCATCGTCGAGACCGTCCACCCCGGCACCGGGCAGTCGGTACGCCCCTGCCTGGTGACGCTGCGCACCGACCGGGAGGCGTTCACCTCGATCAACCTGGCCAAGGTGGAGCCGACGGCCTGCCTGCGGCACCTGCGGGCGGCCGTCTCGTCCCGCCCCGAGGACCTGGTCCCGGTCCGGCCGGTGCTCGAGTTCGACGTCGTCGACAAGCGTTTTGTCGACGAGGTGGATGTCCTGGCCGACCTGGACCAGCGGCCCAACCTGCTGGCGCTCAGTGTCACCGAGTTCGAGGGCGTGATCCGCGACCTCTTCGCCAAGCTGGGTCTGGAGACCAAGACGACCCGGGCCGCGCCGGACGGCGGTGTCGACTGTGTGGCGTTCGACCCCCGGCCGATCTTCGGCGGCAAGGTGGTCATCCAGGCCCGCCGGCACCGGGGCACGATGGACGTCTCCGCCGTACGGGACCTGTTCGGCACCGTGCTCGACGAGGGCGCGACCAAGGGCATCCTGGTCACGACCAGCAGCTACGGCCCGGACTCGGTCGAGTTCGCCTCCGGCAAGCCGCTGGAACTGATCGACGGGTCGAGCCTGCTGCACCTGCTCGCCGAGCACGCCGACGTACGGGCCCGGATCGATCCCGGCCAGGGCTGACCGCCGCCGCCCCGGGACCTCACCCGGCGGGTGCGGCGGCCCGGTGTCCGGTCAGCACGTGCGCTCCCCCTGCCGGCGGTCGTACGCCTCCCGGGCGGCGGCGACCGCGGCCCGGTGCCGTTCGGCCCAGCCGGTGAGGATCACCAGCGCCTCGTAGAGTTCCCGGGCGATCTCGGTGGCGGCGTACACCACCCGGGGCGGCACGGTCGGGTGGACGGTACGGGTCAGCAGCCCGTCCCGTTCCAGGTTGCGCAGGGTGAGGGCGAGCATCCGGCGGCTGATCCCCTCGACCGCCCGCTCCAGCTCGGTGAACCGGACCGGCCGCCGACTGGCCTCGATGATGATGGCGATGCTCCACTTGCCGCCCACCCGGTCGAGCACCTCGCGGGACGTGCACGTGTCCCCGGGCCCGGACGACGTCGGCGGCGGCTCGCCGTGCCGCTGGGTCATCGCGGGTGCCTCCTCCTCGCGCCGCCGCTGGTCACGGCCGTACGCCGGTAACAGATCGTAACCCATGGCAGGGTGCCCGGGGCGCGACGGAGCGCGGGGGGCTCCCGGGGCGGACCGGCCCCGAGCCGGCCAGGTGAGGAGTGGATCCGCCCCGCCTGGGTAAGGCCGTACACCGGACGACGAACCGTACCGAGGGGGCCGGATGTCCGCCGCGACGACGAGTGACCCGGCAGGGCCACGATCCGATCCCCGGACCGTGCTCACCGTCAACGCCGGCTCGTCCAGCCTGCGCCTGGGCTACGTCCGGGACGGCCGCCTCGTCGACGGCCTGGAGCGGGCGGAACCGCCCGGCTCCGCCCGTGCGGACACGGTCGTCCGGGAGTTCGTCGCCGCGCACGACCGCCCCGACGCCGTCGGTCACCGGCTCGTGCACGGCGGCGATCTGGTCCGGGCTCCGACCCGCCTCGACGACACGATCCGGGCCGACCTGGACGGGCTGGCCACGCTGGCCCCGCTGCACCTGCCGCCGGCGCTGCACCTGCTCGACCGGATCCGGGAGCAGCTGCCGGACGTACCGCAGGTGCTCTGCCCGGACACCGCCTTCCACGCCCGGCTGCCGGAGGTGGCGGCGACCTATCCGCTGCCGGCCGACTGGCGGCGCCGGTGGGGGCTGCGCCGGTACGGCTTCCACGGTCTGTCCTACGCCTACGCCCTGCGCCGGACGGCCGAACTGCTCGACCGGCCGGCCGACGACCTGCGGCTGCTGCTGGCACATCTGGGTGGCGGCGCGTCGGTCTGCGCGGTCCGGGACGGCCACAGCGTCGACACCTCGATGGGCTTCACCCCACTGGACGGGGTGCCGATGTCGAGGCGCTCCGGCGCCGTCGATCCGGGAATGCTGCTCTGGCTGCTCGACGACAACCGGCTCAGTCTGACCGAGTTGACCGACGGGCTCAACCGACGGGCCGGCCTGCTCGGGCTCTCCGACGACCGGTCCGGCGACACCCGCGACCTGGTCGCGGCCGCCCCGGACGACCCGGCCGCCGCGCTCGCGCTCGCGGTCTTCGCCCATCGGGTACGCCGGGAACTGGCCGCCGCCGCCACCGGCCTGGATCGGCTGGACGCCCTCGTCTTCACCGGTGAGATCGGCTGGGACCAGCCCGAGGTGCGGCACGACGTCTGTGCCGGGCTGGGCCTGCTCGGGGTCGGACTGCCCGAGCAGGGCAACCGGGAGACCGACTCGATCATCTCCGCTCCGGGTGCGGCGGTGCCGGTGCTCGTGGTCGAGCCCCGGGAGGATCTGCAGGTGGCGGCGGAGACCCTCGCCGCGCTGGGCTGACTGCAGCCAACGCGCCGCGCTGAGCTGACCGGGGCGGACGCGCCGCGCGGACTGGCGGTCCGGCCGTCGAGGTTGCCGAGGGCCGGAACGGCTGCCCGGCTCAGGCCATCAGCCGGGTCAGGAAATCGCCGATGCCCTGTGCGATGGCCATCAGGACCGCGCCGATGGTCTCGACCAGGTCGGCGGCGCCATCCGGTCGGAAGGCGATGAAGAAGATCAGGAACCCGACGAACAGCCAGGTCAGGACCTTCTTGGCAAGAATCGGCATCTCTCCTCCGCTGGGGAAGTCCCCATCTCGTCCGCCCCGGGTGTTTCGGTGTGTCACGAGAGCTGGCGTAACGGATCGACGATCGGATGCTCGCTTCCCCGCCCCGCCCGGTCCCCAAACAGGACCGGCCCGCACCTCCAGCCGGCGGGCGGGCGGCGGGTTCGGTGCCGTTCCCCGACGTACCCGTTGAACGGTAGCGACAGTTACGTGCCTTAGGGGCGGGTATGGTGCGTTGCGTTCCTGTTCGTCGGCCAGCCCGAGCCTTCGAAGCCGGCGAGGGCCGGCGCGACGATCCCCGTGGAGGCCAGGTTGATCCGGCGAGGCACCCGGTCCGATCCGCTACGGCGGGAGCAGGACCGGCCGGTGACCTCGATCGAACTCTTCTTCGACGTGGTGTACGTCCTCGCGGTGACCCAACTGACCGAACTGGCGCTGGACCGGCTGACTCCGCTCGGCGCGGCGCAGACCGCCCTGGTGCTGCTCGCCGTCTGGTGGGCCTGGGTCGACACCGCCTGGGTCACCAACTGGCTGGACCCGGACCGGAACCGCGTCCGGCTGATGCTGATCATCCTGGCCGGGATCAGCCTGGTGATGTCCTCGGCGATCCCCGAGGCGTACGACACCCGGGGGATCTGGTTCGCCGGGGCGTACGTGCTGCTCGAGGTCGGCCGCTCGCTGTTTGTCGCCGTGTCCCTGCCCGGGCAGCCGACCCTCCGGCGCAACTTCCAGCGTCTACTGGTCTGGCGCGTGGTGTCGGCGCCGCTCTGGCTGACCGGCGGCGTCACCTCCGGCGCCGCCCGGACCGCCCTGTGGGCGGCGGCGGCGATGGTGGACACGACCGCCGCGGCCCGGGGCTTCCAGGTACCGGGGTGGGGGCGGTCCGGGGTCGGCGACTGGGCGATCAGCGGCGCCCACCTCGCCGAACGGGCCCGACTGTTCGTCATCATCGCGCTGGGCGAGTCCATCCTGGTCACCGGAGCGACCCTGCAGCAGGTCCGACCGGGGCCGGGCACGCTGACCGCGCTCGCCGCCGACTTCCTGGGCACCGTGGGACTGTGGTGGATCTACTTCGACCGGAGCGCCGGTGCGGCCCAGGCCGCGATAGAGGCCTCGGAGGAGCCGGGTCGACTGGGTCGATCCGCCTACACCTACCTGCACATCCCGATCGTGGCCGGCATCATCCTGACCGCGGTCGGCGACGAACTCACCATCGAACACCCCACGGGTACGGTGCACCCGGCCCTCCTCGTCGGCGTACTCGGTGGCCCCGCACTCTTCCTGACCGGGTTCTTCGTCTTCAAGAGGTTGGTCCTGGCGGCCCGCGCGCTGCCGCACCTGGTCGCGGTGCTCGCACTGGTCGGGCTCGCCCCGCTCGGTCTGGTGCTCGACCCGGTGGTCCTCTCCGTCCTCGCCTCCCTGGTGGTGGTGGCGACGGCGGTCGCCGGCACGATCGTCGCGGCCCACGCCGGCCGCCGGCACCGGACGTGATCATCGGATTCCAGGTCTCCGCTCCAGAAGGTTCCGGAATATCAAGCCGCTGCTGACTGGCTGCACAGTCCACCGAGGCTTCCATGTCTGCCGTCCTCCAGGTGAAAGCGCAGGTCGAAAATGGTTATCTCGAGACCTGGAACCCAGTCGACGGTTCGGAAGTTTTCCGGAACTGATTGACCATACCGAGTGCCGATGCAAGACTGCTATCCATTCTGGTCGATCGCTGTCAGGGGCTTCGACAGTCTCCAACCTGCCGGCGGCACCTCGACCGGCCACACCACCCCCCGTCGGGCGGCAACCACCACCACGAGTCCGTCCGGCCCTTCCCAAAAGGGGCTCACATGACAAGGCAATCAACCGACGGCGCCAGACGCCTGAGCCGAGCAGTCCGGGCCCGGATCGCGCTCGTTGTCGGTGCGCTCGGACTGCTCGCCGCGACCGCTGTCGTCACGTTGCCCGGCACCGCCAGCGCCGCCAGTACGCTGGGCGCCTCCGCCGCCGAGCGAGGACGGTACTTCGGCACCGCGGTCGCGGCGAACCGGCTCAACGACAACGCGTACACGACGATCCTGAACCGCGAGTTCAACCAGCTCACGGCCGAGAACGAAATGAAGATCAACGCCCTGCAACCGCAGCAGGGCCAGTTCTCGTACGGCACCGCGGACCAGATGGTCCAGTACGCCCGCAGCCGGGGCATGCAGGTACGCGGCCACACCCTCGCCTGGCACTCCCAGCAGCCCGGCTGGATGCAGAACATGTCCGGCAGCGCACTGCGCCAGGCCATGGTCAACCACGTCACCCAGGTCGCCACCCACTTCCGCGGACAGATCGCGTGGTGGGACGTGGTGAACGAGGCGTTCGCCGACGGTGGCAGCGGCGCCCGCCGCGACTCCAACCTGCAGCGCACCGGCAACGACTGGATCGAGGTCGCGTTCCGGGCCGCCGACGCGGCGGACCCGAACGCCCAGCTCTGCTACAACGACTACAACATCGACAACTGGACCGACGCGAAGACCCAGGCCGTCTACCGGATGGTCCAGGACTTCAAGCAACGCGGTGTGCCGATCGACTGCGTCGGCCTCCAGTCGCACTTCACCGGTGGCTCGAACTACCCGGGCAACTACCGCACCACGCTGTCCAGCTTCGCCGCGCTCGGTGTCGACGTGCACATCACCGAGTTGGACATCCGCAACGCGCCATCCGACGCGTACCGCAACGTGACCAACGACTGTCTCGCGGTGGCCCGCTGCAAGGGCATCACGGTGTGGGGCATCCGTGACTCGGACTCGTGGCGGTCCGGCGAGAGCCCGCTGCTGTTCAACGGCAGCGGCCAGAAGAAGCCCGCGTACGACGCGGTGCTCGCCGCGCTGAACAGCGGCAACCCCGGTGGCGGCGACCCGACCACCCCGCCGCCGACCGGCAACCCCACCACCCCGCCGCCGACCGGTGGCGGCTGCACCGCGACGATCACGCCCGGCACGGTCTGGGGCGACCGGTACAACACCTCGGTGACGGTCAGCGGCGCCAGCAGCTGGTCGGTGGTGGTGGCGATCACCCCGCCGCAACGGGTCTCGACCACCTGGAGCGGCACCTTCAGCTGGGACAGCAGCGGCAACATCATGACCGTACGGTCCAACGGCAACAGCACCTTCGGATTCACCACGATGATGAACGGCAACTCCAGCGCCCGACCGCAGATCAGGTCCTGCACCGCAGCCTAGCGGCTACGGCGGTCCGCACCCTGACGACGTGCCCCCCGGCGCACGTGGCGACGGAGTGGGTGATTCCGCCACCGGGACGGCCGAAAGCGGCGGTCCGCTCGACCGGATCGAGCGGACCGCCGCCACGGCGTCGGGACGGCCGACGCACCGAGCAGGGTGAGCGCGGCGGCGCCGCCCAGGGCCGCGCGCCGGGAGAACGGAGGTTCATTGCGGTGCTGTCCCTTCTCGACCGTGAGGTCCAACCCGGTGGTTGCGCGACCGCGACGGCTGGTTCCGGGGCGTTGACGCACACGGCCCGCCGTCAGCGGCCGTACGCCTCGAGCAGGCGTAGCCAGACCTCGCTGACGGTGGGGTACGCGGGAACGGCGTGCCACAGCCGGTCGATCGGAACCTCGCCGACGATGGCGATCGTCGCGGCGTGCAGCAGCTCCGCGACGTCCGGGCCGACGAGGGTGAAACCGACGATCACCTTCCGGTCCTCGTCGACGACCATCCGGGCGTGGCCCTGGTATCCGTCGGCGTGCAGGGCGGCTCCCGCGACGGCGGCCAGGTCGTAGTCCACGACCCGGATCCGCAGCCCGGCGGCCTCGGCGGCGGCCGCGGTCAGCCCCACCGACGCGATCTCCGGGTCGGTGAAGACGACCTGCGGCACGGCACGCTCGTCGGCGGTGGCGACGTGCCGACCCCACCGACCGTCGTCGACCTTGTCGCCGCCGGCCCGGGCCACGATGACGTCACCCACCGCGCGCGCCTGGTACTTACCCTGGTGGGTCAGAAGGGTGCGCCGGTTGACGTCACCGGCGGCGTAGAGCCATCCGTCGCCGATCAACGCCCCGTTGTCGTCGACGACCCGCAGCGTGTCGTCGACCGTCAGCCAGGCCCCGGGCTTCAGACCGATCCGGTCGAGGCCGATGTCCTGCGTGTTCGGCGTACGACCCGTCGCGACCAGGAGTTCGTCAGCGTCGACCTGCTCGCCGTCGGTGAGTGTGAGGCGTACCGTGCCGTCGCCGTCCCGGCGCACCGAGGCGGCTTCGGCGCCGAGGCGTACGGTCACCCCGGCTTCCCACAACGACCGCGTGACCTGCTCGGCCGCGAACGGCTCCGCCAGCGGCAGCACACCGTCCCGGGCCAACACCGTCACCGTCGAGCCGAGACTGGCGAACGCGGTCGCCATCTCCGAGGCCACCACGCCGCCACCGATGATCGCGAGTCGACCGGGAACCTCGCTCGCCGCGGCTGCCTCCCGGCTGGTCCACGGTGCCGCCTCGCGCAGCCCGGTGACGTCCGGGATCAGCGCACCGCTGCCGGTCGCCACGACAACCGCGTGCCGGGCGGTGAGCGAGACGGTCTGCCCGCCGTTGGTCACCTCGACGACCCGGTCGGAACTGATCCGACCCTGGCCGCGGTACAGCGCGATCCCGGCCGACTCCAACCACGACACCTGCCCGTCGTCCGACCAGTTCGAGGCGAAGGAGTCGCGACGGCGCAGCACGGCGGCCGCGTCCAGGTCGCCGGTCACCGCCTCGCGCGCGCCCGGTAGCCGGCGCACCGCCCGCAGCGCGGCCGGGCTACGCAGCAACGCCTTGGTCGGCATGCAGGCCCAGTACGAGCACTCGCCACCGACGAGTTCCCGCTCGACGATCGCGGCGGTCAGGCCACCCTGCACGATGCGGTCGGCGACGTTCTCCCCGACCGGGCCCGCACCGATGACAACGACGTCGTACGTGACGTTCTCCATGTCAGTTCGTCGCCTTCGCCGCACGGCCGAGGCGGATGGCGGAGATGAGGAAGAAGATCGCACCGGGGATGGCGTAACCGATCGCGTTGGTCAGCGCCGGGTTCTCCGCCGAGGCCGCCGCGAGGAACGACCCACCGGCGAGCACGGAAAGACCACCGCTGAAGATCATCGGCCACTGGCCACCCATCCGACGGCGGGTGACAGCCACGATCAACTGCACCAGTCCGGCCACGATCGCCCAGGCACCCCAGACCCGCAGCATCGCGTCGATACCGGAGGTGCCGGCGATGCCCAGACCGACAGCGGCGAGGAGGCTGACCGCAACGTTCACGTACAGCAGGGTGGGTGATCCGGTCACGCGCGACGCGCGGGCGTCGACGATGGCGGCGGCCACATCGAACAACGGGTAGATCACGAAGAGCGTGACGGCGAGTGGGTTGAGGTCTCCGGCGATCGCAAACGTCACACCCGCCCAGACGATGGCGAAGACGAAACGGACGAGGTACAGCCGCCGCAGGGCGGACGCCGTCGTCGAGATGCCGGGTACGGCAACGGTGGTCATGGTCATCCTTTCGGTGGCCATTGGAGAGGGACCGCGACCAGCGGACACCCCACCGGGCGCCACCCCAGTAGAACGAACGTTCTGTCCGCCGTCAAAGGTAGCGAGCGCGCAGCAGCTTGTCAAGACCGAACGTTCTACCCACCTGGCGCGCCGCCGGCTATCCTGAGGCCCGCCGCGGAGGTCCGTCCAGCCGGACCCGACACCGCTTTGCGACACGGCCGACCACCGGGCCACGGCCGACACCAGGCACGGTTGGACACGCATGGTCGGAGCGTAGTGACCGAACGTTCTGTCCGTTAGCATGGAGTCATGGCACGTAGCGAAACTGGGGTCCGGCCGTCCGAGGCGCGACAGCGACTTCTCGACACCGCGACCAGGATCTTCTACGGAGAGGGCATCCACTCGGTCGGTGTCGACCGGATCATCGCCGAGGCGAAAGTCACCCGGGCCACTTTCTATCGGCACTTCCCCGGCAAGGAGGACCTTGTCGTTGCCTATCTGCAGGCAGCCGACCAGGCCATCCGTGACCAGGTGGAGACGGCCGTCACCGCCGGCGTACCGGCACCCGACGCCCTCCGGGCCGTTGCGGAATCCATCGCCCACGGCATCCGCTCCGCCAACTTCCGCGGCTGCGCCTTCCTGAACGCCGTGGCCGAGTATCCCGATCCCGACCATCCCGTGCACCAGGCCGTCCTCGCGCACCGCCAGTGGTTCCTCGACACGATCAACACCTTGATGGCGAGCATCCAGAAGGCCGAGGCCGAACCCGCCGCACAGCACTTCGTCATGCTCCGCGACGGCGCCATGGCAGCCGGCTGCCTCTTCGATCCGGACCTGATCTGCGAAACCTTCCTCCGCGGCGTCGAGGGACTCATCCGGACCCACGCCGCACGCCAGCCGTCCTGAGCAACCAGGCGCTCACCGACCGGGGCGTCCCGCCGGCCGCCCCGGTTCCGGCGTAGCGATCGGCGCCTGTTCGCGCGGGTCGGGCCCTACGGTTGGGTGGCGGTGTCGAGGACCGCAACGTCCGGTCCGGTCGAGCCGCCATACGTGGCGATCTTGTACTCGGTCGCCGCCAGGGAGAGGGTCAGTTCACGAATCCGGCGACGGATGATGTCGCGATGTTCGAGCAGCATGTCGAGCCGCTCGGGCACCGTGCCCTGCCCGGCGTCCACGAGCGAAATGTAGTGCTGTAGGTCGCGCATCGGCATCCCGGACAGCCGCATCCTGGTGAGGAACACCAGGCGCCGCACCGCTTCGGCGTCGTAAACGCGATGACCGTAGCTGTCGCGGGCCACCTCGACCAGCCCGGCCCGCTCGTAGTAGCGCAGCGTGTGAGGCGTGATGTCGAGCAGGTCGGCGACCTCGGCGATCGTCATCGGCCCGGGGACGTCGGCCAGGTTGGTGAGACGGTGGATCGCCTCGACCGACAGCGGCCCGTCGTCCCCCACCGTTTCCAGGGCCCTGGCCATCAGATTGTCGGTGGACATAAGAGCAAGCCTAGATCGGCCGGACCGGTGCCGGGACGCCGTCGAAGTCGGCGCTGCGGGCGGTCTCGGCCCACCGATCGACCTCGTCCAGACCACGCCGGTACACGCCCGAGATACGCTCGACCGCCTCGCGCCCGAGCGGCAGGCGCAGCGGCACCTCGTCACTGTGCGCGAGGGACACGATGATCTCGGCCGCCCGCGCCGGGTCACCTTCCTGGCAGCCGTCGGTCCCGGACATGTCCGCGCGGACGGCGGCGAGCAGATCGCGGTAGGTTTCGGACACCTCGGCGAATTCGAGCACCTCGGCGGCGTTGAAGTCGGTCCGGAACCGGCTCGGTTCGACGATCATCACGCGGATCCCGAACGGTGCGACCTCCCCGGCCAGGGCCTCGGACCAGCCCTCGAGGGCGAACTTCGACGCGGAATAGGCCGACACGCCGGGGAACGACATCCGCCCGCCCTGGCTGCTCATCTGCACGATCGTCCCGGCGCCCCGGGTACGCATCGCCGGCAGCGCCGCGCGGACGAGCGCGGCCGGGCCGAACAGGTGCAGATCCATCAGCCCGCGCAGCTGCAGGTCGCTGACCTCCTCGACGGCTCCGACCACGGCCCGGCCCGCGTTGTTGACCAGAACGTCGAGCTGACCGAAGCGGTCGAGAGTGGCCCGCACCAGCGACTCCGCCGCGGCGATGTCTCGGGCGTCGAAGTTCGCGATCAGAAAGTTGTCGGGGTACTTGGCCGCCAGGTCGACCACACTGTCCGGCCGGCGTACCGCCGCCACCACGTTGTCGCCTGCCGCGAGCGCCGACTCCGCCAGTGCTCGCCCGAAACCGCGGGACGCGCCGGTGATGATCCAGGTCTGTGTCGTCATGGCGGCAACGCTATGGCTTTGAGCGCGCGCGAACGCAAACCCGCTGCGACGCATCGTCTGATCGGCCGTAAGGGCAGCGTCTGTCCTGCGTCTTGGGCAGCACCCCCGCGTTTCACCGAGGGCAAGGGCGTCAAGAACCGGCTGCATCTCGATGTGCGGGTCGGCACCATCTGCCGACCCTCACAGATAGAGCGAACGTTCTGTCTGTACATACGCTAGCGCGCCGGCCCTCCATCAGCAATACCGAACGTTCTACCCGGGCTGCCGTCCACCGGACTGCCGCCGATCAGGCCGAACCGCGCCGGACCAGGTGGGTGGCCAGGAACACCGCAGGCGAGGCGATCTCGTCGCCCCGGATCTGGGCGGCGAGCAACCGGGCCATCTCCCGGCCCATCGTGATGACCGGCTGGTGCACGGAGGTGAGCGGCGGATGGGAGTGCAGGGCGAGCGAGGAGTCCTCGTAGCCGACCACCGCGACGTCCGCCGGAATGCGCCGGCCCGCCTCGTGCAGCACCTGCATCGCGCCGAGAGCCATCAGGTCCGAGGCCGCGAAGACCGCGTCCAGGTCACCGCGGACCAGCAGTAACCGGCGCATCGCGGCAATCCCGCTCTCCGCACTGAAGTCGCCGTACTCGATCAGGTCCTCCTGGACCGGGCGGCCGTACGCGGCGAGCGCCGCCCGGTAGCCGTCGAGCCGGTGCACCCCGACCCCCATGTCCTGCGGTCCGGCGATGGTGGCGATGGTCCGGTGCCCGGTGGCCGCCAGATACTCGACCGCCTGCCGGGCCCCGCCGACGTTGTCCACGTCCACGAAGTACGCCGGCTGGGCGCCCGGCTCCAGCATCCGGGCGGGGCGCCCGCCCAGTACGACCGGCAGTCCACGCTCCACCAACAGCCCCGGCAACGGGTCGGCGTCATGCAGGGAGATCAGCATCACGCCGTCGACGTGCTGGTCGGTGAGCTGGTGCTCCATCTTCTCCCGGCCGCCGGGCGACTGGATCCAGGACAGCCAGAGTTGCAGCGGGGTGTCGGCCAGACCGGCGCTGACGCCCCGGGCGATACCGGCGAAGAACGGTTCGCCGAAGGCCCGGTCCCCCGACTCCGAGATGACCAGGGCCACCGAGTCGGTCCGCTGGGTGACCAGGGTGCGGGCGGCACGGTTCGGCACGTACCCGAGTTCCCGGACAGCGGCCCAGACGGCGGCCCGGAGCGTGGGGCTGACCTGGGACGAGTTGTTCACCACCCGGGACGCCGTACCCCGTCCGACGCCGGCCCGGGCCGCGACCTCACTCAGGGTGGGGCGACCGCCGGCCCGGCCGCGCTGGGTTCTCATGTCTGCTCCCGGTGACAGCGGCGATCAACAGGTACGGGTGGCCGGGAGGGCCCATGATCGTCACTGGACCACGTCGACATGCCGCCCAGATTGGGGTTACCTCGATGATGATAGAGCTCGATACGCGCTTCCGGTCCTGACCGTCCGGTCCGATCGCGGCATGTGACACCGACCGACCGGAAGGAGACCCGTGACCCGCTACGGTTGGTTCCTCGGCCACGAGGAGTGGCAGCCGGAGTCGCTCGTCGAACGGGCCCGGGACGCCGAGCGCGCGGGCTTCGACGCGCTGCTCGTCTCCGACCATCTGCAACCCTGGGTCGACGACGCCGGGGCCGCCGGCTTCAGTTGGTCGACACTGGGCGCACTGGCCGTCGCCACCCGGCACGCCACGCTCTTCTCCGCCGTGGCCTGCCCCCTGTTCCGACAGCACCCGGTGCTGGTCGCGCAGGCCGCGGCCACCGTCGACCGACTGTCGGGGGGACGGTTCGCCCTCGGGGTCGGCACCGGCGAGGCCGTCAACGAGGCGGCCCTGGGGCGGTTCCCGCCGCACGGCCGGTTTCCCCGGTACGCCGAACGGCTGGCCCGGATGACGGAGGCGCTCGGCCTGCTCCGAGAATTGCTCGACGGCGACCCGGTGGACCGTCCGGACGGCACCTACTACCCGGTCTCGGCGGTCCGGTTGTTCAGTCCACCGTCGACCCGGGTGCCGATCCACCTGGCGGCGGCGGGTCCCCGCTCGGCGGCCACCGCGGGCCGGTTCGCGGACGGGGTGCTCACCTCGGTGAAGGACCCGGACGACACCGGCCGGCGGGTGGTCGACGTGGCCCGGGCCGCCGCCGAGGCGGCTGGTCGTACCGCGCCGGACGTGGTGCTGACCACGTTTGTCGTCCTGGCCGGGAGCGACGAGGAGGCGTGGCGGGCGCTGCGGCCGTGGCGTGGCCTGCGTACGCCCGGACGACTGCGGGCCACGGATCCGGCCCGGCTGCGCCGTACCGCCGACCGGCTCGGTCCGGAGTGGATCCTCCCCCGCTACCGACGGGTCGCCAGCCCGGGAGAGCTGCTCGACTTCTGTCGGCGAATACGTGACCGCCTCCGCCCCGACGTGCTGGCGTTCCAGGTGGCGGCGGTGGACGGGACCGCGGCGGTGGCCCGGTTCGCCGAACTGGCGGACCGGCTGCGTCGGCGTTGACCAGCGTGGCGGATTCGTATTCGAACGTATGTTCGATAGAATGTCGAGGTGTTCGACAGCCGAGACCAGACCAGTGACCCGGACGTCTCCGCCCCCACCCACCGACCCGTCGACCGACACCGACTGCTCTCCCGGGCACACCACATCGCCGCCGACCACGCGGGCGGCTACCGGGAGGGGCTGACCCGAAGTGCCGCCCTGGCCGAGCTCGCCGACCTGGCCGCGGCGCCCGACGTCCTCGCCGAGGCCGCGGCCCGGCACGCCGTCGCCGACACCTGGTACGCGATCCACGCGGTCGACCTGCTGCTCGAAGCGGGCGCCCCACAGCCGCTCGTCGACCACTACCTCGATGCCCTGGTGTCGCCGGACTGACCGGTGCGCCGCAGGTCCGGGAGCAGGTCGCTGCGTCGACGGCCACGCCCTCCGGCAGCCATCCACCCGCTCGTGTAGGTTAGCCTAACCTCAGAACGAAGTGGATACGAACGTGCGGACCGGACCACCCACGGCACGTACCGTCCTGACCGGCGCCGTCACCGGGCAGGCGCGGCACGTCGTCACCAGCGCGGCACTCAACGCCGCCCACCAGGGCGGCGAGGCGCTGATCCCGGTACTGATCGGTGTGGTCATCGACCGCGCGGTCGGGCAGGGCGGCCCGGTGGACCTGCTCCTCTGGATCGGCGTCGTGGCGGTCATGTTCGCCGCGCTCTCCACCGGTTTCCGGTACGGCGCCCGCAGCGGGGAACGCGCCGCCGAACAGGCCGCGCACCAGCTGCGGATCGGCGTCGCCCGCCGGGTACTCGACGATCGCGGCGGCGCCGAGCACCGCCACCTCCCCGGCGCGCTGGCGTCGATCGCCACCAGCGACGCGGAACGGGTCGGCATGGTCAACCTGGCGCTCGCCGCCGGCACCGGCGCGCTGGCCGGCCTCCTGGTCGGCGGAACGGCGCTGCTGGTCGTCTCGATCCCCCTCGGGCTGCTGGTCCTGGTCGGCGCGCCGCTGCTGCTGTGGTTGGCACAGCTGCTCGGCCGTCCACTGGAGCACCGCAGCTCCACCGAGCAGGAACACGCGGCGTACGCCTCGGGACTGGCCGCCGACCTGGTCGCCGGCCTGCGGGTGCTCAAGGGGCTCGGCGCCGCACCAGCGGCCGCGGACCGCTACCGGCTCGCCAGCCGGCACTCCCTCGCCGCGACCGTCCGGGCCGCCCGGGCCCGGGCCTGGCACGACGGCATCCTGCTGGTCGCCACCGGGCTGTTCGTCGCCGCGGTCGGCCTGCTCGGCGGCCGGCTCGCCACCCAGGGCGAGATCAGCGTCGGACAACTCGTCGCCGCCGTCGGCCTGGCTCTCTTTCTGCTCGGTCCGCTCTCCACCGTCAGCTGGGTCAACGCCGAGTTCGCCCAGGGCCGGGCCTCCGCCGCGCGGATCGCCACGGTGCTCGGCGCGCCGCCCGCCACCACGGGCGGCGCCGACCACCCGGCGGACCCGGTACGCGGTCAGCTCGCCCTGTACGACGTCCGGCACGGCACGCTGCGCGGGGTCAGCCTGCACGCCGCGCCCGGCGAACTGCTCGGCATCGTGGCACCCGACCCGGTGACCGCCGCCGACCTGCTGCGTTGCCTGGCCCGGGAGGTCGACCCGGAAGCCGGCCGGATCGACCTGGACGGCGTCCCGCTGGCCACCCTCGATCCCGGGCGGCTGCGGGCCGCGATCCTGGTCGCCCCGCACGAGGCGGACCTGTTCGAGGGCAGCCTGCTCGACAACGTCACCGCCGCCGCGTCCGCCCCGGCCGCCGTGGCGCCGGCACTCGCCGCCGCCGACGTGGCCGAGGTGGCCCGGGCGCTGCCCGACGGCGTACGGACCAGACTCGCCGAACGGGGACGTTCGCTCTCCGGCGGTCAACGGCAGCGGGTGGCACTGGCCCGGGCCCTCGCCGCCGGCACCCCCGTGCTGGTCCTGCACGATCCGACAACCGCGGTCGACGCCGCCACCGAGGCCCGGATCGCCGACGGCGTACGCAGACTCCGCCGGGGCAGCACCACCCTGCTGGTCACCACGAGTCCGGCCCTGCTCGCCGTCACCGACCGGGTCGTGCTGCTCGAGGCCGGGGTGGTCCGGGCCGACGGCCGTCACCCGGACCTTCTACGGGACGACACCGGCTACCGGACGGCGGTGCTGACGTGACCGCCGCCGGACCGGACAACGGCGCCGACCTGAGCGCCGCGGAAGCCGACACCCTGCTGCCGACCGCCACCGGACCGCAGGTCCGGGCCGCACTGCGTGACCTGATCCGGCCCCGCCGGCTGCTCGCGATACGCGGATTCGGGCTGCTCCTGGCCGCGACCGCGGTCGGTCTGCTCACCGCCCCGCTACTCGGCCGCATCGTGGACCTCGCGGTCGACGGCCGGCCCCCCGGTGCGGTCACCGGGCCGGTGCTGCTGCTCGCCGCCGTCGCGGTCGGGCAGGGCGTGCTGCTGGCCCTCGGCCTGTCGCTGGTCGCCCGGCTCGGCGAGGGCATGCTCGCCGAACTGCGCGAACGGTTCGTCGACCGGGTCCTGGCACTGCCGTTGGAGCAGGTGGAACGGGCCGGGTCCGGCGATCTGACCGCCCGGGTCACCGGCGACGTCACGGTCATCGCCGAGGCGGTCCGGACCGCGCTGCCGCAGCTCGCCCGCGCGCTGCTGACCATCCTGCTGACCCTGGTCGGACTCGCCGTACTGGACTGGCGGTTCCTGCTGGCCGCCCTGCTCGCCGTACCGGTGCAACTGCACACCGTCCGCTGGTACGGGCGACGGGCACTGCCGCTCTACGCCCGCCAGCGGGTGGCGCTCGGCGCACAGCAGCAGCAACTGCTCGACACGATCGGCGGGGCGGGTACGGTACGCGCGTTCCGGCTCACCGAGCCGCACCTGGCCCGGGTCGCCGAACGCTCCACCGCCGCCGTCGACCTCACCCTGCGCGGGATCGGGCTGGTGACCCGGTTCTACGGGCGGCTCAACCTCGCCGAGTTCATCGGCCTGAGCGCGGTACTCGTCGCCGGGTTCCTGCTGGTCCGGGCCGACGCGGTGAGCGTCGGTACGGCGGCCGCCGCGGCGCTCTACTTCCACAACCTGTTCAACCCGCTCAACGCCGCGCTCAGCCTGGTCGACGACGCGCAGTCGGCGGCGGCCAGCCTGTTCCGGCTGGTCGGCGTCAGCCGGCTGGCGTCACCGGCCCGATCCGTCACCCACTCACCCGACTCTGCCCAGGCCATCGGAACGTCCGGTCCCGCCCAGGTGACCGACCCGGCCGGCACGCCGGACACCGTCGGCCCGGTCGAGGTGCCGGACGGCGGTAACCCGGTCGGCGTCCCGGACCGTGTCGGCCCGCCGGGCGCGACCGGCCTCCAGATCGAGGTCAAGGGCCTGCGCTACGCCTACACCCCCGGCCACGACGTGCTGCACGACGTCAGCTTCAGCGTGGCACCGAACGAACGCGTCGCCCTGGTCGGCACCAGCGGCGCGGGCAAGACGACCCTGGCCAAACTGATCGCCGGTGTCCATCAGCCGGACAGCGGTGTCATCCGACTCGGCGGGGTGCCGGTCGACGAACTCGACACCGGGGTCGCCGGCCGTACCGTGGCGTTGATCAGCCAGGAGGTGCACGTCTTCGCCGGGCCGCTGGTCGAGGACCTGCGGCTGGCCCGTCCCGGTGCCGGCGAGGACCAGATCCACGCGGCGCTCGACCGGGTCGACGCCCTGGACTGGGTACTGGCCCTGCCGGACGGCCTGGCGACCGTCGTCGGCGACGGCGGGCACCGGCTCACACCCGCCCAGGAGCAGCAGCTCGCCCTGGCCCGGCTGGTCCTGGCCGCGCCGCCGATCGCCATCCTCGACGAGGCCACCGCCGAGGCCGGAAGTGTCGGCGCCCGCCTGCTGGAGACCGCCGCCACCCGGGCCCTGCGGGGGCGTACCGGGCTGGTCGTCGCACACCGGCTCACCCAGGCCGCGGAGGCGGACCGGATCATCGTGCTGGACGCCGGCCGGGTGGCCGAGATCGGCACCCATCACGACCTGGTCGCCGCACAGGGGCGGTACGCCGCCCTCTGGTCCGCCTGGGCCGGCACCCGAGGGTGAGGGAGCTCCTTCCCCGCCCCGGCGGGCCGGCCCGCCAACCGTCCGCTGTGGACGGCAAAACTCGCGGTCGGCCGTCGTACCCGGATGGCATGCTGCCCCGGTGACACCGCTGCGCTTCGTCAAGGGTGACGCGACCAACCCCCAGGCCAAGGGCCCGAAGATCATCGGTCACGTCTGCAACGACCTCGGCGGATGGGGCAGGGGCTTTGTGCTCGCGCTGTCCCGGCGGTGGCCCGAGCCCGAACGCGACTACCGGCAGTGGCACCGGCAGCGCGCCGGCAACGACTTCGGGCTCGGCGCCGTCCGCCTGGTCCAGGTCCGTGCGGACATCTGGGTGGCCAACATGGTCGGGCAGCGCGGCATCCGGCACGGGTCGGCCGGCCCGCCGATCCGGTACGACGCGGTCGCGCGCTGCCTGGAGACGCTGGCCGGGCACGCCCAACGGCTGGACGCCTCGGTCCACCTTCCCCGGATCGGCTGCGGACTGGCCGGTGGCCGGTGGCAGCGGATCGAGCCGCTCATCGTCGACGCCCTCTGCGCGCGGGACGTACCCGTCACGGTCTACGACGTGAGCTGACCGGGTCACCCCGCCCGCTCGGCGTCGGCCATCCGCTCACGCAGGCTGCGCGGCCGCAGGTCGGTCCAGTTCGTCTCGACGTACCCGAGGCAGGCGTCCCGGGGTTGCGGCTCGTCCGCGCCGAAGACGACCGTCCAGCCGGCCGGCACCGCCACGAAGGACGGCCAGAGCGAGTGCTGTCCCTCGTTGTTCACCAGCACCAGGTAGCGGCCGTCGGGGTCCTCGAACGGGTTGGTGGTCATGTCAGGCTCCTCGGGGCGTCGTCGGGTCAAGCGCCGAGATCGGCGTGTCGGGGGCGGCGAGTGCCGCCGCGAGCAGGGCACGGAACTGGTCGGCCAACCGGTGGGCGGTCGCCGGGTCGACAACGTCGAGCGCGTACTCCAGGTCGGTGTGCACGGGTCCGTCGCCGAGCGGCTCGTAGAAGCTCACCGTCAGCTCGGCCCGGACCGCGCCGGTCGGCACCGGTTCGACCCGCAGCCCGGCGAGGTCGTCGGAGCCGTCCACCCCGGTCAGTCGGGCCTCCTCGTGGTGCACCAGGAGCACCTGCGGCAGGCCGGGGCCGATCGGCGACACGTCGCGTACCGCGTCGAACGGCACCTCCTGGTGGTCGAACGCGGCCAGGTCGACGGCCCGGATCCGGGCCAGCAGGCCGGCGAAGGTCGGATCCCCGCCGACGTCGGTGCGCAGCACCAGCGGGTTGACAAAACAGCCGACCAGGTCGGTCAGCACGTCCTCGGTCCGACCCGCCACCAGCGTGCCGACCGGGACGTCCGGGCCGGCACCGAGCCGGTGCAGCAGGGTGGCGAGCACCGCCTGGAAGACCATGAACATGCTGGTACCGGTCTGCCGGGCCAGGTCGTCGACGGCCCGGTGGGTCCGCTCGTCGAGCACGAACCCGACCCGGCCACCACGTCGGCCGGGCACCACCGGGCGCACCCGGTCCGTGGGCAGCGCCAGCCGCTCCGGTACGCCCGCCAGCCGTCCCCGCCAGTAGTCCCGTTGCCGGGCGTACCGGCTGGCGGGGTCGGTCGGGTCGCCGAGCAGTTCCCGTGACCAGTGGGCGTAGTCCGGGTAGCCGACCGGCAACGGGGACCACGTCGGAGCCCGGCCGGCCCGGCGGGCCGCGTACGCGGTGTCGAGGTCCCGGACCAGCGGGACCACCGACCACTCGTCCGCGCCCAGGTAGTGCAGGGTCAGCAGCACCGCCTCGCCCCCGTCCCCGACCAGCAGTCGGGCCCGCATCGGCGGCTGCCCGGTCAGGTCGACGGTCTCCCGGACCAGGACGGCGACCCGGGCGTCGAGTGGTTCGCCGGTCGCCGGCAGCGTCTCCAGCACCGGCCGGTCGCCGACCGGGACCGGCACCGGCTCGCCGTCGTCACCGACCGCGAAGACGGTGGCCAGCGGCGGATGCCGGTCCACCAGGTCCCGCAGTGCCGCCGCCAGCGCCGGTACGTCCAGCCCGGCCTCGTCGGCGGGCCGGACCAGCAGGGCGAGGTCCCAGTGGTCGGCCGGCACCGCCGCCCGGTGCCGGTCCCACCAGATCCGCTGCACCGGTGCGACGAGCGGCGCCAGGTCGGGGCCGAGCCGGCGCAGCGGGGGTCGCCCGGCCGCCGCCCCGGCGACCCGTTCGGCGATTCCGGCCACGGTCGGGGCGTCGAAGACGTCCCGGACCGCCAGGTCGACGCCGAGCGCCGCGCGGATCCGACCCAGCAGCCGCATCACCGCCATCGAGTGTCCACCGAGGACGAAGAAGTTGTCGGAGCGGCCGACCGGGGGCAGCCGGAGGATCTCCCCGACGAGGTCGGCGAGGGTCCGTTCGACCGGGGTGACGGGCCGGTCGTCACCGGTCAGCACCGACCAGTCCGGTGCCGGCAGCCCCCGCCGGTCCAGTTTGCCGTTCGGGGTCAGCGGCAGCGGGCCGGGCAGCACCACCACCAGGGTCGGCACCATGTAGTCCGGCAGCAGACCGGCGGCGTGCCCGCGTACCGCGTCCGGGTCGACCGGTGCGTCGGCGGGCACCACGTACCCGACCAGCCGGGTCAGGTCACCGGCGCGGTCCACGGTCACCGCCGCCTGCCGCACGCCCGGGCAGCCGGCGAGGACCGCCTCGACCTCGCCCAGTTCGATCCGGAAGCCGCGAATCTTCACCTGGTCGTCGACCCGGCCGAGGAAGTCCAGCACCCCGTCGGCGCGCCAGCGGGCCCGGTCACCGGTGCGGTACATCCGGGCCCCGGCCGGGCCGTACGGGTCGGCGACGAAACGCTGCGCGGTCAACCCGGGACGACCGAGGTAACCACGGGCCAGGCCACGCCCGGCGACGTACAACTCCCCCACCACGCCGGGCGGCACCGGGCGGAGCCGCTCGTCGAGGACGTACACCCGGGTGTTCGGGTCCGGGCGACCGATCGGCACCGGACCGGTCCAGTCGGGTTCGGCACGCCAGAGCGTCGAGTTGACCGTCGCCTCGGTGAGTCCGTACGCCGCGTACAGCCGCAGCCGGCCCGCCCAGCGGCCGATCAGGTCCGGGGGCACGGTCTCGGTACCGACCAGCACCGTCAGCCCGTCCGGCAGCGGGCAGTCCGCCGGCAGCGCCGCGACCAGGGACGGTGGCAGGATCGCGTGGCTCACCCGTTCCCGTTCCAGCAGGTCGGCCAGGGGCCGGCCGGGGGCCCGGGTGTCGTCCGGCGCGATCACCAGCCGACCCCCGACGCACAACGCCATGGCCAGCTCGAAGACGAAGACGTCGAAGCCGGTCGAGGCGAACTGCAGCACCCGGGAGTCCGGGTTCACGCCGAGCCGGTCGACCGCGGTGGCGACCAGGCTGCCGATCCCCTCGTGCGACAGCACCACGCCCTTCGGACGTCCGGTGGAGCCGGAGGTGTAGATGACGTACGCGGCGTGGTCCAGCCCGCCCGGCACGGATGACGCCGGAACCGGACCGGGTACGGGAGCGAAGTCCGCCGGGTCGTCGACCAGCAGTCGACGTACCCCGGAAATCGCGGGCAGTCGGGCGGCGGCGGCCCGGGTGGTCAGCACCGTCCCGATCCCGGCGTCGGTCATCATGAAGGCCAGCCGGTCCGCCGGGTGGGCCAGCTCCAGCGGCAGGAACGCCGCGCCGAGTCGGAGCACCCCGAGCACCACGGCCACGGTCGCGGCCGAGCGGGGCACCGCCACCCCGACCACCGACCCGGGTCCGACACCGTAGCCGGCCAGCAGCCGGGCCATCCGGTCCGCCTCGGCGTCCAGTCCGGCGTACGAGAGCACCCGTTCCCGGTCCACCACGGCGACCGCGTCCGGAGCCCGGTCCACCTGCCGGGCGAACAGGACCGGCAGGGTTTCCTCCGGCACCTCCCGCGCGGTCGCGGTGAAGTCGTGCAGCACCCGGTCCCGCTCGCCCGGCAGCAGGACGTCGATCCGGCTCACCGGCACCCCGGGCTCGCTGGCGACCGTCGCGGCGAGCCGCGTCAGCCGCTCACCCAGCCGCTCGACCGTACCGGGGTCGAACAGGTCCGTCCGGTACTTCAGCACGCAGGTGAGGGAGGGCCCGCCCGCCCCCTCGACCACGTCGAAGACCAGGTCGAACTTGGCCGCCGGCGGGTCGACCGGCTCGTCGACGGCGGTCAGCCCGACCAGGCCGGGCCAGTCCGCACCCCGAGGCCGGTGCACCACCATCACCTGGAACAGCGGATTGCGGGACAGCGACCGGGTCGGGTTGACCGCCTCCACCACCGTCTCGAACGGCACGTCCTGGTGCGAGTACGCGGCCAGGTCGGTTTCCCGGACCCGGGCCAGCAGGTCGACGAAGGTCGGGTCACCGGAGAGGTCGGTACGGAGCACGAGCGTGTTGACGAAGAACCCGACCAGCTCGTCCAACGCCGCGTCGGCGCGTCCGGCGATCGGCGCCCCGAGCGGGATGTCGGTGCCGGCACCGAGCCGGTGCAGCAGGGTCGCCACCAGTGCGTGCACCACCATGAACAGGCTGGTCCCGGTGTCCCGGGCGAGCCGCCGAAGCCCGGCGGCGACCTCGTCGGGCAGTGGCACGGGGAGTTCGGCGGCGGTCGGGGCGGGCCGGCCGGACCGGGCCCGGTCGGTGGGCAGGTCCAGTTCCTCCGGCATTCCGGCCAGGGCGGTACGCCAGTAGTCCAGTTGCCGGGCGGCCAGACTGCCCGGATCCGCCGGGTCGCCGAGCAGGCGGCGCTGCCACAGGGTGTAGTCGGCGTACTGGACGGGCAGGGGTGACCAGTCCGGTGCCCGTCCCGCCCGGCGGGCCGCGTACGCGGTGGAGAGGTCCCGCAGGAAGGGCCGGTCCGACCACTCGTCGGTGGCGATGTGGTGCAGCGACAGGACGAGCACGTGCTCGACCGGATCCGGGTCGCCGTCGACCGCGATCAGGGTCGCCCGCACCGGTGGCTCGACGGCGAGGTCGAACGGACGTCGTACGGCGGTCCGGACGATCGCCGCGACCTCGTCCGGCGCGGCGCCGACAACCACCAGCTCCGGTCGGACCCCGGCGGACGGCAGGATCCGCTGGCCGGGTTGACCGTCGCGCTCCTCGAAGACGGTACGCAGGGTCTCGTGCCGGTCGGTCAGGTCGGCCAGGGCGGCCCGCAACGCGGCCACGTCGAGTGCGCCGCGCAGCCGCAGCACGATCGGGAAGTGGTACGCCGCCGACGTCGGGACCATCCGCTGGATCATCCAGAGCCGCTGCTGGGCGAAGGAGAGTGGCAGCTCGGCGGGGCGGGTCGCCGGCACCAGCGCCCGGTCCCCCGGGGCCGGCTCCGCTGCCGGGTCTGCCGAAGCCGGCTCCCCTGCTGCCGGGTTCGCCGGCTCCACCGGCCCGCCGATCCGCGCGGCGAGCTCGGCGACGGTCGGCGCCTCGAAGAGGTCACGGATCGCCACCTCCACCCCGAGCACCGCCCGGACCCGGCTGACCAGCCGGATCGCCAGCAGCGAATGTCCGCCGAGGTCGAAGAAGTTGTCGTCGGTCCCGACCCCGGGTACGCCGAGCAGGTCGGCGAAGATGCCGCAGAGCGTCTGCTCCCGGGCCGAACGGGGCGGCCGGGCGGCGTCGCCGGCCCGGACCGTCGGGGCGGGCAACGCCGCGACGTCGAGCTTGCCGTTGACGGTCAACGGCAGTCGGTCGATCGGGACCAGCACCGCCGGAACCATGTAGTCGGGCAGCCGCTTGCGCAGGTACGTCCGCAGCTCGGCCAGCACCGTCTCGTCGGAGTCCCGCCAGCCGGCCGACCGGACGACGTAACCGGCGAGGCGACGTACCCCGACACCGGCCGTGGGGGCCACCAGCACGGCGGCGTGCGCGACCTGCGGATGCCCGAGCAGCGCCGCCTCGATCTCACCGAGTTCGACCCGGTAGCCCCGGATCTTCACCTGGTCGTCGGTACGGCCGAGGAAGTCCAGCAACCCGTCCGGGCGGCGGCGGACCAGGTCCCCGGTGCGGTACATCCGCTCCCCGGGCGCGCCGTACGGGTCGGCGACGAACCGCTGCGCGGTCAGTCCCGGCCGACGGTGGTAGCCACGGGCCAGCCCGATGCCGGCGATGTAGAGCTCGCCGGGCGCGCCGGGCGGGGTCGGCCGCAGGTGCGGGTCGAGTACGTAGGCGCGGGTGTTCCAGATCGCCCGGCCGACGGTCGGGGTGGCACTGTCGGCCGTGCCGCCGCCGAGCGTGTTGATGGTGTACTCGGTCGGCCCGTACAGGTTGTAGCCGGCCGTGCCGTCGGTGTCCCGCAGCCGGTCCCAGACCGTCTCGGCGACCGCCTCGCCGCCGAGCAGGACGAGCACCGGTCGATGCCGTCGCCCCACGCCAAGGTCGGTCGGTTCGTCCCGGTCGAGCAGGCCCTCCTCGAGTAGCAGTTGGGCGTAGCTCGGGGTGACGTTGACCACGTCGATCCGGTGCCGGTCGCAGTAGCCGACCAGGGCCCGGGCGTCACGACGCAGTTCCTCGTCGCAGACGTGCACCTCGTGCCCCTCGACCAGCCAGAGCAGTTCCTCCCACGACATGTCGAAGGCGAACGAGACGGTGTGCGCGATCCGCAGCCGCCGACCACCGGCCGCCGCCACCGTCGGGCCGAAGATGGCCTCCCGGTGGTTGAGCTGCATGTTCGTCAACCCCTGGTACGGCGTCACCACGCCCTTCGGACGGCCGGTCGACCCCGAGGTGTAGATCAGGTACGCGGGGTGTGCCAGCCGCTCCGGATCGGTCCGGGCGAACCCGGCCGGCAGTTCGGTGTCGTCGAGGGCGGCACCGGGCAGCGCCGCCAGCTCGGCGGCGACCGCCGGACCGTCGAGCGGCAGTACCGTCGGCGGCAGGTTCGACGGAAGGTCGGGCAGCACGGAGGTGACCGAGAGCAGGACCGTCGGCTCGGTGTCGGCGAGCACGAACGCCAGCCGCTCGGCCGGATGGTCCAGCTCCAGCGGCAGGTACGCGGCTCCGGTGCGCAGTACCGCGAAGAGCGCCACCACCATGTCGGTCGAGCGCGGCAGCGCGAGTGCCACCACCCGCTCCGGTCCGGCGCCCCGGGCGATCAGCAGCCGGGCCAGCTGGTTGATCCGGGCGTCGAGTTCGGCGTAGGTCAGGGTCGCGGTTCCCGTTCCGTCGCCGCCGGTTTCGCGGCCGGCGGCGGCACGGAGGTCGCCCGCACCCTCCTCCCCGTCGCGGCGGCCGGCGGTCCGGCCACGGCCGCCGGCGAAGACCAGCGCCACGGCGTCCGGCGTCCGGGCGGCCTGGACGGCCAGCAGGTCGGCGACGGACTCGGTGCCCACCGGACGCCGGGTCGACGCCCACTCCGCCGCCAGCTCGGCACGTTCCGGCTCGGTGAGCAGGTCCAGCCGGCCCACCGGCGGCGCCGGGTCACCGGCCGCGTCGCGGACACCACCCGGGTCACCGGCTTCGTCGAGTGCGTCGACGATCCGGTCCAGTACCGCGACGAACCGGTCGAGCAGGATCCCGGCCACCGGGCCCGGTACGACGTCCGGCCGGTGGTCGAGCGCGACCCGGATCCGCGGCGCCGGGGTGACCACCAGGGTCAGCGGGTAGTGGGTGGCGTCCACCCCGGCCGCCGCCACGATGCCGTGCCGTTCCCGCAGCCGGGCCGACTCCTCCTCGTCGACGAAGTTCTGCAGCACGTAGAGGGTGTCGAAGAGCCGGGTCTGTCCGACCGCCCGCTGCACCTCGCCGAGACCGAGGTGGTCGTACGGCATCAGTTCGGCCCGCTGCTCCTGCAGGCGACGCAGCAGCCCCGGCACCGACTCGTACGGGTCGACGGCGACCCGTACCGGCACGGTGTTGAGGAACAGTCCGATGATCTGCTCGACGTGCGGGACCTCCGGGTTCCGGCCGGAGACGGTCATGCCGAAGACCACGTCGGTCCGGCCGAGGTAGCCGCCGAGCACCAGTCCCCAGGTCGCGGTGAGCACCGTGTTCAGGGTGAGGCCCTGTCGGCGTACCGCCGCCCGCAACCGCTCGCCCAGCGGTGCCGGCAGCTCGGTCCGGCGGCGTTGCGGGACCACCGGGGCCAGCGTCGCCTCCGGCGCGACCAGCGACGGTTCGGCCAGCCCGGCGAGCGCGTCCCGCCAGGCCCGGACCGCGGGCGCGGAGGGTTGGGCGGCGAGCCAGTCGAGGTGGTCCCGGTACGACCCGGCCGCCGGCAACGCCCGGTCGTCACCGTCGCGCTCGTAGAGGGTGAACAGTTGCTCGACGAAGAGCTGCTCGGACCAGCCGTCCCAGAGCACCAGGTGGTGGCTGACCACCAGCCGGTCCCGGTTGTCGGCGAGCCGGATCAGCAGCAGTCGGCACAGCGGTGGCCGGGTCAGGTCGAAGCGACGGCGCCGGTCCACGGCCAGCAGTTCGGTGATCCGCTCCCGGGCGACCTGCGGATCCAGTCCGGAGAGGTCCACCTCGGTCACCGGCAGTTCGGCCGCCGCCGTGACGAACTGCACCGGCCGGGACAGTCCCTCGCCGGTGAAACCCGCCCGCATGCTCGAGTTGCGGGCCAGCAGCACCGCGCCGGCCCGACGCAACCGCGCCAGGTCCACCCGGTGGTCGAGGTCGAAGACGTCCTGTGCGGTGTAGACGTCGAGGGCGCCGGTGTCGTAGCTGGCGTGGAAGAAGAGCCCTTCCTGCAGTGGCGACAGCGGCCAGATCTCCGCCACCGGGGTCCCGCTGGTCCGCGCGACCTGGTCGACCTCCGCCGGGCTGAGGTCGACCGTCGCCCCGGACACCGGGCCGTCGGTCGACCCGCTCCTGACCGGCCCGGAACCCGTGGCGCCGGTACCCGCCGCGACGGGCACCGCCACCGACCCGGCGTCGGAAGTCGTGGCGGCGGTTGCCGTGGCGGCGGTCAGCTGGGCCAGCGCGGTGATCCACCCGGCGCCCAGCGTGCTGACGTCGGACTCGGTGAGCACCCCGTCCGGCCAGGTCCAGGTCGCGGTCAGCACCGGGCCGTCGGCGGTGTCGGCACAGACCACGTCGACCTGCAGCGGATGGGACAGGGCCAGGCCCCCGTTGAGGGTGGCGACGGCCGCCGACTCCGGTGCCGGCGCCCAGTCCCGCTCGGACTCACCCGGGACCCGCCCGTAGTAGTTGAACAGCACCTGCGCCGTCGACAGTCCGGCGAGGATCGGCGCGGTCTGCGCGTTGAGGTGACGCAGCAGCCCGTACCCGAGGCCGTTGTCCGGGACGGCCCGCAACCGCTCCCGTACGCCCCGGAGCACGTCGAACGGGTCGGCGCCGGCCGGCAGCCGGACCGGCTGCACGCTGGTGAACCAGCCGACGGTGCGGGAGAGGTCGACTCCGGGGTTGATCTCCTCGCGACCGTGCCGCTCCAGCTCGACCAGCAGGTCGTCGTTGCGGCCACGCCACCGGTTCACCGCCAGCGCCAGCGCGGCGAGCAGGATCTCGGTGACGTCCGCGCCGACCGCCGCCGGTACGGCGGTGAGCAGCGGCGCGGTCCCGGCCGGCCCGAGTCGTACGACATGCTGGCGCCCGGGTCGATCCGACACCTCGACCGGGTCCGCGCACAGTTCGGCGCCGGGCGCCAGGGTTTCCGCCCAGTAGGCCAGTTCGGTCAGCCGCTCCGGGCGCTGCGCCTGCTCGGTCAGCAGCTGGGCGTAGTGCCGCAGCGAGGTGCCGACCGGGGCGAGTGCCGGCGACTGGCCGGTGGTGGCCGCCCGGGCCGCCTCGGCCAGATCCGCGAGCAGGATCCGCCACGAGACGCCGTCGACCAGCAGGTGGTGGGTGGCGAGGAGCAGGCGTCCGGGCCGCGTCCCGGCGTCGAACCAGACCGCCTGGAGCATCGTCCCGGCGTCCGGCGCGAGCCGCCCGGTCGCGGCCTCGGACTCCCGGGTGATGGTGGCCCGCAGTTCGGCGTCGTCCAGACCGGCGACGTCGACCCGGCGCAGCAGTCCGGCCGGATCCACCTGCCCGGCCGGCGGGACCTCCAGCGACCAGAGCACCCCGGCGATCCGGCGCAGCCGCAGACGGAGCCCGTCGTGCCGGTCGAGCACCGCCCGCAGCACCGCGACCAGTGTGTCCATCGTCGACCGGGCGGGCGTGACGAGCAGCGCCGGCAGGGTGAACCGGTCGATCGGCTGGCCGGTCTCCCGCAGCCAGTGCACGATCGGCAGCGGCGGAACCGGGCCGATCCCGCCACCGGTCTGCACCGACATCTCCGGGGCACCGGCCGGCGGGGCCACCGATTGGTGTCCGGCCGCCGCCGGGCCGGAGGACACCGCCGAACCGGAGGAGACTGCCGGGCCGGACGGAACTGCGGCGGCGAGGGTACGCGGCGTACGGTGCCGGAAGAGGTCGCCGGGACGGATCTCCAGTCCGCGCCGCCGGGCCCGGCTCGCCACCGCGATGCTGAGGATGCTGTCGCCACCGAGCGCGAAAAAGTCGTCGTCGGCGTCGACCCCGGAACGGCCCAGCACCTCGGCGAAGATCGTGGCGAGCTGCCCGACCGCCGGATCCGCCGCCGACCCGCCCGACTCGACGGGCTCGGGCGGCACCGGCCCGCCCCGGCCCGCCCGGTCCGGCGCGACGACCGGCGGCGGCAGCGACCCGTCCGGCTCGGCCGGCGGCGGCAGCGCCGCCCGGTCGAGCTTGCCACTCGGCGTCAGCGGCAGCGCGTCGAGCAGCACGAACGCGGCCGGCACCAGGGCATCCGGCAGCCCGGCCCGGGCCGCCTCCCGCAGCGCCCCGATCGCCGGCCGGGCGCCCGGCAGCGGGACGATGTAGGCCACCAGACGGGACGGTCCGGCCCCGGCCGGTACGGTCACCACCACCCGGCCGACCCCGGGCTGTGCCGACAGCACCGCCTCGATCTCGCCGGGGTCGACCCGGTGACCACGGATCTTGATCTGGTGGTCGGTACGACCGACGTACTCCAGGACGCCGTCGGCCCGCCACCGCACCAGGTCGCCGGTACGGTACATCCGCTCCCCGGCCGTCCCGAACGGATCGGCGACGAAGCGTTCCGCGGTGATCGCCGGTCGCCGGTGGTAGCCATGCCCGAGCTGCGCCCCGGCGACGTACAGCTCACCGGGCACACCGGCGGGGACCGGCCGCAGACAGTCGTCCAGCACGTACAGCCGGGTGTTGGCGACCGCCCGGCCGATCGGTACCGTCGGCCCGGGTTCGCCGTCGTTCGCCCACCAGGTGACCTGCACCGCCGTCTCGGTCGGCCCGTAGAAGTTGTCCAGCGCGGTGCCGGTCCGGGTCCGCCACCGCCGGGCGAGTTCCGGGGTGAGCGCCTCGCCTCCGCTGGAGACCCAGCGCAGACTGGCCGCCCAGCCGGGATCGGCGGCGACCTCGTCGTCGAGCAGGAACGCCTCCACCATCGACGGTACGAAGGTGACCGCGGTGACCCGGTGCCGCCGGACCAGTCCGGCCAGCCGGGCCGGGTCACGCAGGTCGTCCGCACCCGGCAGGACGACGGCGGCGCCGGCGGTCAGCGGCCAGAAGATCTCCCAGACCGAGGTGTCGAAGTGCGGGGGCGCGAGCTGCAGCATCCGGTCGGCGGTGCCGAGCCGGAACTCGCGTTGCGACCAGGTCAGCTGGTTGACGATCGCCCGGTGGCTGACCAGCGCCCCCTTCGGGCGTCCGGTCGAGCCCGAGGTGTAGATCAGGTACGCGGGCAGCTCCGGATCCCTCGGCGGGGCCGGACGGAGGTCGTCCCGGCCCGGCGTCACGTCCCCGTCGACCAGCAGGCGTGTCAGGTCCGCCGGGCCCGACACCCGGTCGAGGTTGTCCACGGTGGCCACCACCGCCCGGGCGCCGGAGTCGGCGAGCACGGCGGCGAGCCGGCCGGGCGGGTCCGCCAGGTTGACCGGCAGGTACGCGGCCCCGGCCCGCAGCACGGCGAGCATCCCGACCACCAGTTCCGCCGATCGGGGCACCGCCACCGCGACCACGTCGCCCGGTCGGACTCCCCGGCCGACGAGTCGTCCGGCCAACGCGGCGGCCCGGCGGTGCAGGTCGGCGTAGCTCAGCTCCCGCCCGCCGTCGATCAGCGCCACCGCGTCCGGGGTGGCGGCGGCCTGGGCCGCGACGACCGCGTCCAGGGTCAGCCCCGGCAGCGGGGCGGTCGGCCCGGCCAGCCGGGCGAGGACGGCGGACCGTTCCTCCGCCGGCAGCAGGTCGATCCGGCCGACCGGCCGGGTCGGGTCGGTGACGAGTGTGTCGAGGATGCGGGCCAGTCCGGCGCCGAGCCGCCGTACGGTCGCCGCGCCGATCCTGGCCGGGTCGTACTCGATGGTCAGGCTGAGCTGGTCGGCCGCCGACACCAGCAGGGTCGCCGGATAGTGGGTGGCCTCCCGGAACTCGACGCCGTTGAGCTCGACGAGGCCGGACCGGTCCCGCAGGTCGCCGGTCGGCGGATAGTTCTCCACCACGACGAGGGTGTCGAAGAGCTCCCCGATCCCGGCCAGCCGCTGGATCGCGGGCAGCCCGAGGTGCTGGTGGTCGAGGAGTTCGGCCTGCTCGCGCTGGAGTCGGGCGACGAGTTCGGCGAGTGGCTCGGCCGGATTCCAGCGCAGCCGAACCGGCAGGGTGTTGATGAAGAGGCCGACCATCGCCTCGACACCGTCCACCTCGGCCGGCCGGCCGGCGACCGTACTGCCGAAGACGACGTCCCGCCGCCGGGTGTGCTGGCCGAGCAGCAGTCCCCAGGCGGCGTGGACAACGCTGCCGAGGGTCAGTCCGGCGTCCCGGGCCCGCGTCCGCAGTCCGGTCGCGACCTCGGCCGGCAGTGCCACGTCGGACCGGGCGGCGCCGCCGGGCCGAACCGGGTCGCCGGCACCGGTGGCGGCGTCGGCGCAGCCGGCACCGGTGGCGAGCCGGGTCGGGTCGTCGAGCCCGGCCAGCGCCACCCGCCAGGCCTCCCGGGCCGCCGTGTCGTCCCGGCCGGCCAGCCACTCCAGGTACCGCCGGTAGGGGGCGACCGGCGGCAGGCGGTCCGGCTCGCCGTCCGGTGCGTAGCCGGCGAGCAGATCCCGCAGGGTCAGTCCGGCGGACCAGCCGTCGGTCACAATGTGGTGGTGGGTGAGCAGCAGGAGGTGCCGGTCACCGGCGTACCGGACCAGTACGCCGCGCAGCAGCGGCGGGCGGGCGAGGTCGAACGGGGCGGCCCGCTCCGCGTCCGCCAGCGCCGCGAACGCGGCGTCGCGCTCGTCGGCGGCGTACCCGGTCAGGTCGACCTCGCGCCACGGCGGGTCGAGCCGGTCCGCCACCACCTGCACCGGTCGCCCGTCGGCGAGCTGCGGAAACGCGGCCCGCAACGGGGCGTGCCGGTCGAGTACGCCGCGCAGTGCCCGCCGCAGCGCGGCGGCGTCGAGCCGGCCGGTCAGCTCGATCACCTGCTGCACCCGGTACGGGTCCGCCCCGGCGTCCGGGCCGTCGGCGACCGCGTGGAAGTAGAACCCCTCCTGCAACGGGGTCAGCGGCAGCACCTCGACCAGCCCCGGTACGGCGGCGGCCAGCGCGTCGAGTTGTGGCTGGTCGAGTCGGACCAGCGGGAAGTCCGACGGGGTGTGCCCACCGGCGCCCGGCGCGGCGGCGTGCCGGACGATCGCGTCCAGCGCGGTGAACCAGCCCTTCGCGAGTTCCCGGACGTCCGCCTCGCCGAGCAGGGTCGCCGGCCAGGCCCAGGTCACCCCGAGCCCGGGCCCGTCCGGGCCGTCCTCGGTGAAGGCGTTGACCTCCAGGGTGTACGGCGCCACCGGCATCGCGTCGTCGAAGCCGCCGGCCAGTAGCCCGATCCCGGGCAGCGGACTCCAGGTGGTGTCCGGGTCGGCCGGCACGGCGAACCGGCCGAGGTAGTTGAAGCTGATCTGCGGCGTGGGCAGCGCGGCGAGGAGGGCGGCGGACTCCGGGTTGAGGTGGCGCAGCAGGCCGTAGCCGAGCCCGTGGTCGGGGATCTCCCGGAGCCGTTCCTTGACCCGCTTCAGCGCGGTGCCGGCGTCCGGGCCGCCGGCCAGCGCCCGGTCCAGGTCGATCGGCCCGGTCTCCAGTCGCACCGGGAAGACGCTGGTGAACCAGCCGAGGGTCCGGGACAGGTCCACGCCGTCGGCGACCTGTTCCTCCCGGCCGTGTCCCTCCAGGGCGACCAGGGCGGGCACCGGCTCGGTCACGCCCCGGCGACGCCGCCAGTCGGCCAGGGCCAGGGCGAACGCGGTCAGCAGGACGTCGTTGACGCCGGCGTGGAACACCGCAGGCACGGTGCCGAGCAGCGGAGCGGTCCGGTCGGCCGGCAGCCGCAGGGTCAGCCGGGACACGCTCGCCAGGTCGCCGACCGGGTCGAGGGGACGCGCCGCCAGGGCCGGGTCGGGGCCGCGCAGCGTCCGGGTCCAGAGCGGCAGCTCGGCCAGCCGCCGCGCCGAGTGGGCGTCCGCGTGCAGCAGCTCGGACCAGCGCCGCAGCGGCGTACCGACCGGTGCCGGGCGGGGCGTACGGCCGGTGGAGACGTCGGCCCAGGCGGCGGCGAGATCGGGCAGCAGGATCCGCCAGGAGACGCCGTCGACCACCGCGTGGTGCACCAGCACCACCAGGTGTCCGGGCCGTTCCGGGCCGGCGTCGAGCCAGACCACCTGGACCATCAGGCCGGACTCCGGGGCCAGTCGTCGCCCGGCCTGCCGGGCGGCGTCCTCGGCCCGGGCCCGCAGTGCCGCCCCGGCCAGCTCGCCGACCTCGATCCGGTGCAGCCAGTCGGCGGCCCGGACGGTGCCGGGCGGCGGCACCTCCAGCCGACCGGCACCATCCGGTGTGGATCGGACCAACCGGGACCGCAGGACGTCGTGCCGGTCGGCGACCGCCTGCAGCGCGGCGACCAGCCCGTCGGCGGTCACCTCGGCGGGAACCCTGACCAGCAGCCACTGGTTGAACGCGTCGATCTCACCACCGCACTCGTCCAGCCAGCGCAGGATCGGGGTGAGCGGCAGCGAACCGACGCCGGCCTCGGGGTCGTCGCCGGCCCGCCCCGGCGCCGAGGTGGCGACCGGGGCCAGCTCGGCGACGGTACGCAGCTGGAAGACCTGACGCGGGGTCAGCACCAGACCCGCCTGCCGGGCCCGGATGACCAGCTGGATGGAGACGATGCTGTCCCCGCCGAGCGCGAAGAAGTCGTCGTCCACCCCGACCTCGGGCAGCCCGAGCACCTCAGCACAGAGCGCGCAGAGCAGTTCCTCCCGGGCGTCCCGGGGGCGGGTGCCGCCGGTCAGGGCGGCGAAGTCGGGGGCCGGCAACGCGGCCCGGTCCAGCTTGCCGCTCGGCGTGACCGGCAGCCGGTGCAGCGGCACGAACGCCGCCGGCACCATGTGTTCCGGCAACCAACCCCGGGCGTACGTGCGCAGCTCCGCCATCAGAGCGGTGACGTCCCGGAACGGGGCCGGGCGGTTGGCGTACCGGGTCGGGTCGGCGGTCAGTTCCCGCCCCGGCCGGTACGCCGGCGGGGGCACCGTCCCGAGCGGGGTGAAGAGCAGCTCGAGTTCGCCCTCGGTACCGTCGCCCGACCAGGTCACCACCACCTCGTGGCCGTACCGGCCGGCCAGCTCGTGCACCGCCTCCGGGTCGACGGCCGGGCCGGCGGCAGCGGGTGCGGGCCCGGTGACCGGGTCCGGGTCGGTGAGGCTCCGCAGCGCGTGCCGGTCGGCGGTCAGCCGGGCGTTGGGCACGCCGGTGACCCGCAGTCCGTCGATTGTCGCGTCGGTCAGGTCGACGCGGTCGAGCAGTTCCGCCAGGCCGGCCAGCCCGCCGACCACCTCGGACCAGGTGACCTCCCGGACGGCGACGGTGCCGGGCGACGCGGCGGGAGCCGGGGCGCCGGCGGTCGAACCGGTACGCAGCACGACGTCGGATCCGGTGCGCAGCACGACGTCGTACCGGTGGCGGGTCAGCTCGTTGTGCGCCCGGCCGCGCTTGACCCGCAGGTCGACGACGTCGATCCCGGGTACCGCCCCGACCAGCGCGGGGAAGAAGTCGGGGTCGAGCAGCAGCTCCCCCTCCCAGGCCAGGCCCTGTTCGACGGCGGCCCGGGCGGCGGTCCGGCCGGCCTCGTCCGGCCGCCGCCGGGCGATCTCGACGGCGGCTCGCAGGAACCGGTGCGTCCGCAGGTTGCGGACGTCGCCGACGAACAGCGCCCCGCCCGGGACGAGCAGGCTGGTCAGTCCACGAAGGACGTCGAGCAGGTAGTCGGCGCTGGGAAAGTACTGCACGACGGAGTTGAGCACGACGGTGTCGAAGAACCCGGCGGGCAGCCCGTCGCGCACGTCGGCCGGCTGGGTACGCAACTCCACCCGCCCGGCCAGCTCGGGCCGGCCCGCCACCTGCGCCCGCACCGCCTCGACCGCCGCCCGGGACAGGTCGGTGCCCCAGTACGCCTCGACCCGGGGCGCCACCCCGGCCAACAGCAACCCGCTGCCGACCCCGATCTCCAGGACCCGACGCGGGCGCAGCGCCAGGATCCGCTCCACGGTGGCGTCCCGCCACTCCCGCATCTCGGCGAGCGGGATCGGCAACCCGTCGTAGCTGCTGTGCCAGCCGGTGAAGTTCTCGCCGAACTCCTCGGTACGCCCGGCGGCGTAGAGCAGCTCGTGCAGCCGCTCCCAGTCCGCGACCCGGTCGGACTCGACCTCGACGTCCCGCCCCGGGGAGTGTCCGGTGACCGGGACGGGTCGGTCCCCGCGCTCCAACGCCGGTACGACGTACGCGGCGAGCCGCTGCTCACCGGTCGGTCCCGGGCGGGCCACCACCGCCACCTGGCCGACCGCCGGATGCTGGGCGAGCACCGACTCGACCTCGCCCGGCTCGATCCGGTAACCACGGATCTTCACCTGGTCGTCGGCCCGACCGAGGAACTCCAACCGCCCGTCCGGCAGCCACCGGACCAGGTCACCGGTGCGGTAGAGGCGCCCACCCGCCGGCCCGTACGGGTCGGCGACGAACCGCTCGGCGGTCAGTCCGGGCCGGCCGAGATAACCGCGGGCCAGCCCCGGACCACCGAGGTACAGCTCGCCGGTCTGGCCGACCGGCACCGGGCGCAGTGCCGCGTCGAGCACGTAGCACCGGGTACCGGGGTCGGGCCGGCCGATCGGCACCACCCCGCCGGGCGGGGTCCGCGGATCACACTCGCCGAGGGTCGAGTTCACCGTCGCCTCGGTCGGCCCGTAGGCGTTGAACATGGGCCGGTCGACCGCCCAGCGGGCGACCAGCTCCGGGGAGACCCGCTCGGTGCCGGCGAGCAGGGTCGCGCCGGCCGGCAGTGTGCAGTCCCGGGGCAGGGCGGCGAGCAGCGCCGGCGGCAGGATCATGAAGGTCGCGCCGTGCCGGTGCGCGTAGCTGGTCAACGCCGGGCCGGGCACCCGACGCTCCGCCGGTACGACGATCAGCCGCCCGCCGGAGAGCAGGCCGAGGCAGAGGTCCCAGAACGCGACGTCGAAACTGGGCGAGGCGAACTGCAGCACCCGGCTCTCCGGGCCGACGCCGAGCCGGGCGCGCTGGGTGGCGACCAGCTGGGTGACCCCGGCATGTGACAGCACGACGCCCTTGGGCCGGCCGGTGGAGCCGGAGGTGTAGATGACGTAGGCCGTGTTCTCCGGTGTCAGCGGCACACCCCGGTCGGCGTCGGTCGGGTCCTCGGTCCGGTCCGGGTCCACATCGGTCGAACCGGTGCCGGTCACGGCACCGTCGACCGGACCGGCGGCCGGACCAGGTTCCGCCTCGTCCGGCAGGACCAGGCGGGGCAGATCCGGCGTCGCCGGCAGGGTGGCGGCGAGTTCGACGGTGGTGACCAGGCAGACCGGGCGGGCATCGGCCAGCATGTAGCCGATCCGCTCGGCCGGATAGTCCTGGTCCAGCGGCAGGTAGGCGCCGCCGGCCTTGAGCACCGCCACCTCGGCGACGATCATCCCGATCGAGCGGGGCAGGCAGAGCGCGACCACCCGTTCCGGCCCCACCCCCCGGACGATCAGCGCGTGGGCCAGCCGGTTCGCCCGCCGGTTCAGTTCGGCGTACGTCAACTCGGTCTCCTCGAAGACCAGCGCCACCGCCTCCGGCGCCCGGCGGACCTGCTCCTCGAAGAGTTGCGGCCAGGTTGTCGGGGGCGCCGGTGTCACGGTCTCGTTCCACTCCACCAGGATCCGGTGTCGTTCCACCGTGTTCAGTTCGTCGTCGGTGCTGTTCAGGTCGATCGTGGGCACGACGAGGTACCGCCTCTCGGGAGCGGGTGGCCGGAGACCGGGTGGACGAGGTGGAGACCTGGCGGGCGGCTCAGGCGGTACCGAGCAGCGGCAGAATCTGGTCCAGCGCGTACGGGACGCTCAGCACGGTGCTGAAGGAGAGCGCGGCGCCGAGCGGTGGATTCTCGTACGGCAGGAACACCGCCCGGTTCTGCTTGGCGACGTCGAGGGTGGCGTACACCCGGTCGGCCCTGACCCGGGGCTCGGCGGAGGCGTCCGAGGTAAGGAAGAAGAGCCGGTCGACGTCGACCAGGTCGAGCCGTTCGGAGCCGATCTCGGCGGCGTACTCGTCGCCGGCGGCCTGCACGATGGTCTGCGGCACGGTGAGGCCGAGCTGGGTCATGAAGACCACCTTCGGGTCGCTCGGCGCGAAGACCGCGTACTTGCCCGGCTCGTACGGCTCGACCACCGCGACGGTCTTCCCGGCGAGTTCCGGATGTTCCTGGCGGGCTCTGGCGAACCGCGCGTCGACGTCGGCGATCAACTGCTCGGCCCGGTCCGCCCTGCCGAGGGCCCGGCCGGCCTGCCGGGTCAGCTCCTGCCACGGCGCGGCGTAGTCGGCGTGGCCCTTCGGCTGTGCGACCGTGGGCGCGATCCGGGACAGCTGCTGGTACTGCTGCTCGGTCATGCCGGAGTAGAGACCGATGATCAGGTCCGGCCGGAGCGCGGCGATCTTCTCCAGGTTGTAGTCGTCCCGTTCGCCGACGATCTCGGGTGGGGTGCCGCCCCACAGCTGCTGCGCCCAGGGCCACTTCCCGTACGGCCGTTCCAGGAACCAGTCGACGGCGCCGACCGGCACGGTCCCGAGGGCGAGCACCGGATCCTGGTCGCTGAGCCCGAGTGTCACCACCCGGGTCGGCTGGCGGGTTATCTCGGTGCTGCCGTACTTGTGGTCCACCGTCACGGGGAAGGCACCGGGGGCCGGGGCGGGCCCGGGTTCGTCTTTCCTGGTGTCGCCGCCGCAGCCGACGAGGCCGAGGGTGAGGGCAACCAGGGCCGCGGCCAACCGGCCGACCGGCCGGCGGTGGATCGGGCGGGCGGGTGTGCTGGACATCGGCTCCTCTTCGAGGGTCGGCTGGTGGACGTCCGGGACCGACGGTCGGCGCGACCGAGGGCGCCGGGGGACAACGACAGGCGAGCGTGGTGAGCGGCGACCGGCGCCGGCGTGGGTCGCCGGGCCCGGGTGGTCACCCGGTCTGGTGTGCGGTCACCCGGACCGGCGCGTGGTCCCCCGGGGCCCGGTGCGGAAGCGTCGGATCGGGCTGCGGACACGCCGGGTCGACGTCGACCCGGCGCCGGGTCGACCAGGGTCGGCGAGCCCGCTCCGGGTGATAGTAAGGTAATCCTTACCTAACCTCAACCGATTCGGATTTCCGCACAGCAGGACCCGTCCGAGCGGCGAACTAAGGTATACCTACCCTAATAAGATCGCCCCTCCGGTCGGTCCTACCCCTGAGCACAACAGACCCCTGAGCCAACGTGAGGACCGCGTGACAACTGACCAGGCAGCCCCGACCGGCCTCGGCCCGCCCCGGCCCGGCCCGTCGGCCCGCAGACCCACCGGCCCGCTGGCCATGCTGCTGGTCGCCACCGCCGTCCTGGTCGTCCTGTCACTGGTCTCCATCGCGGTCGGCAGCCGGTCCATCCCGCTCGACGAGGTGGTCCGGGCCCTGGTCGACCGGCACGCTCCCGGGATCGACCCGCAGATCGAGGCGATCATCTGGGGCGTACGACTCCCCCGCACCCTGCTCGGCCTGCTGGTCGGCGCGGCGCTCGGGCTCTCCGGGGCGCTGATGCAGGGGCTGACCCGCAACCCGCTCGCCGACCCGGGCCTGCTCGGGGTGAGCGCCGGCGCCGCGCTCGGCATCGTCGTCGCGGTGGGCGGCTTCGGCATCGCCGCGATCTACGGCTACATCTGGTTCGCCTTCGTCGGCGCACTCGTCGCCAGCCTCGTCGTCTACTTCCTGGGTGGCCTCGGGCGGGGCGGCTCCACCCCGGTCAAGGTCGCGCTGGCCGGGGTGGCGGTCACCTTCCTGCTCAACTCGGTGACCAACGCCGTGGTGCTGCGCGATCCGGAGTCGCTCAACCGCTACCGGTTCTGGGCGGCCGGTTCGCTCGCCGGACCGGACGGCACGACGGTGCTCCAGGTGCTGCCGTTCCTCGCGATCGGCACGGTCCTGGCCCTGGCCACCGCCCCCGCCCTGAACAGCCTCGCGCTCGGCGACGACGTCGCGACCGCGCTGGGCCGCCGGGTCCGGCTGGTCCGCCTCCAGGGCACCCTGGCGGTGACCCTGCTGGCCGGGGCGGCGGTCGCGGTCGCCGGCCCGATCGTCTTCGTCGGACTCGTCGTCCCGCACGTGGCCCGCCTGATCACCGGCCCCGACCACCGCTGGCTGCTGCCGCTCACCATGGTGCTGGCCCCGAGCCTGCTGATGCTGGCCGACGTGGTCGGCCGGGTGGTCGCCCGGCCGGGCGAGGTCGGTGTCGGCATCATCGCCGCGTTCATCGGTGGGCCGTTCTTCATCGCGCTGGTCCGTCGGCGCCGGCTGGCGGAGCTGTGAGCCGGATGGGTCTGCTCGAACTGTCCCGGACCGCCGGACGCACCACGTTCCGGCTCGCCCGGCCCGCGGTCTCCGGCGTGGTCCGGCCCCGGCTGCTGCTCTGCTGCGTCGGCCTCACCGCGCTGCTCTTCGTGCTCTGCTGCGTCGGCATCGCCACCGGGGACTACCCGGTCAGCCCGCTGCGGGTCGTACCGGCGCTGTTCGGCGCCGGCGACGCCGGACAGGTCTTCATCGTCCAGGAGCTGCGCCTGCCCC
Organism: Plantactinospora sp. B24E8; assembly: GCF_039871735.1. NCBI lineage: Bacteria > Bacillati > Actinomycetota > Actinomycetes > Micromonosporales > Micromonosporaceae > Plantactinospora > Plantactinospora sp. B24E8. Next base: position 120,904 of record NZ_JBDPMH010000014.1, on the reverse strand, counting down.
GGGCACTGACCGCGGTGCTGGCCGGAGCCGCGTTCGGGGTCTCCGGCGCGATCTTCCAGACCATCACCCGCAACCCGCTGGCCAGCCCGGACATGATCGGCATCAACGCCGGCGCCACCACCGCCGTGGTGGCCGGAATCGTGCTCGGCGGGGGCGGACTGGCCCTGCCGCCACTCGGCCTGGCCGGCGGGCTGGCCACCGCCGGACTCATCTACCTGCTCGCCTGGCGACGCGGCGCGACCGGATACCGGATCGTCCTGGTCGGCATCGCGGTCTCCTGGATGTGCGCCAGCGCGACCGACTACCTGCTGACCCGGGCCCAACTGACCGAGGCGCAGAGCGCGGTCGGCTGGCTGGTCGGCAACCTCAACGGCCGGGGCTGGGAGAGCGTACGCCCGCTGACCGTCGCGGTGGTCGTCCTGCTGCCGGCGGCGATCCTGCTCGGCCGGTGGACCCGCACCCTGCACCTCGGCGACGACGTCGCCCGCGGCCTCGGCACCCCGGTCCAACTCGCCCGGCTCTGCCTGGTGCTGGTCGGCGTCGCGCTGGTCGCGTTCGCCACCGCGGCGACCGGTCCGGTGCTCTTCGTCGCCCTCGCCGCGCCGCAGATCGCCCAACGGCTCGCCGGGCTGCCCGCACCCCCGGTGGTCGCCAGCGCGCTGACCGGCGCGCTGATGGTCTCCGCCAGCGACCTGGTAGCCCGGTGGCTCATTCCCGACGTGGACCTGCCGGTCGGGGTGGTCACCGGGGCGCTCGGCGCCACGTTCCTGCTCTGGCTGCTCGTCCGGACCAACCGTGCCGGTTCTGGAGGTTGACGTGACCCTTCATCCGCTGCTGACCGGGACCGGGACCGACCCGGCCACGCCCGCGTCGCTGACCGCTCCCCCGCCCACCCCCGCCGCCACGGTGCCGGCCGGAGCACACCCCGAACTGCGGGCTGAGGGCCTACGCCTGGCGTACGGCGACCGGGTCGTCGTCGACGACCTCGACCTGGTGGTCCCACCCGGGAAGATCAGTGTGATCGTCGGCGCCAACGCCTGCGGCAAGTCGACGCTGCTCCGGGCTCTGGCCCGGCTGCTCGACCCGACCGCCGGCAGCGTACGGCTCGACGGCCGGGCGATCCACACCCTGCCCACCCGGCAGGTGGCCCGCCAGGTCGGCATCCTGCCGCAGGCACCGGTCGCCCCGGACGGGCTGACCGTGCTCGACCTGGTCGGTCGCGGCCGGTCCCCGCACCAGACCTGGTGGCGGCAGTGGTCCACGGCGGACGAGACGGCGGTCGCCGAGGCGCTGGCCGCCACCGGCGTCACCGACCTGGCCGACCGTCCGGTCGACGAACTCTCCGGCGGGCAGCGGCAGCGGGCCTGGATCGCGATGGCGGTCGCCCAGCAGACCCCGGTGCTGCTGCTGGACGAGCCGACCACCTTCCTCGACCTGTCGCACCAGATCGACGTGCTCGACCTCGTGGTGGACCTGAACCGGCGGGACGGCCGGACCGTGGTGATGGTGCTGCACGACCTGAACCAGGCGTGCCGGTACGCCGACCACGTCATCGCGATGAAGGCCGGGCGGATCGTCGCCCAGGGGGCTCCGGCGGACGTGGTCACCGCGGACCTCGTCGAGGAGGTCTTCGACGTCCGCTGCGCGGTGACCGTCGACCCGCTGACCGGTACTCCCCTGGTCATCCCGACCAGCCGGCACCACACCGCTTCGGCGGGATGACCGGCGGCGGGTGCTCGTCCGGCCCGGTCACGGCATCGGGTGCAGCCCCTCGTGGCGTACCGTCCAGCTGCCGTCGGTGGGAAAACCCGGCGTGGGGCGGCCGGCGTCGGCGCCCCGAGTCATCAGCGCGACCGCGGCGAGCAGCCCGCCGTTGCCGGGCAGGTAGATCGGCAGCAGGTCGGTCTGCCGGTTGTGTCCGTTGGGCAGGTACCCGTTCTTCTCCGCCGGGTGCAGCAGGGCGTCCAGCGCGGTCGCCGGCTCACCGAGCCGGGTCGCGGTCATCGCGATGGCCGGGTAGTCCCAGCCCCAGGTGGAGTCCCAGTTCCAGTCCGCCAGCACGGCGTGCAGGGTGGCCCGCATGATCTCCGGGTCGACCAGGTCCGTCGGCGGCACCACGCCGAGCGCGTAGAGCATCGACGGGTGGTCGTCCCGGACGGTGTACGGGGGCACGTCGATCGCGGTGTAGACGCCGTCCCGGACGTGCGGGCGGACCAGGTTGGCGGCGACCTTCTCCCAGGCCGGCTCGGGCGGCAGGCCGAGCAGTCGGCGCCAACGCTGGGCGACCCGCAGTCCCCACGCCCAGTACGCCAGCTCGAACGTCGGGTTGGTGGCCGTCGCCCGCAGCGAGGCGTACGACTCCTGGGCCGGGACCAGCGGCGGCCCAAGCTGGTATCCGCGAACGCCGCGGACCGGGTAGTCGGCCATGAAGGCCGCCGACTCCAGCACCACGTCGGCGTAGCGGCGGAGCGCGGTCGCCGAGTCCGTGGTGCGGCGGACCAGTTCGGCGAGGTAGATCGGGTGCGGCTGCTGCCAGATCAGGAACGTCCCGATCGGGCTGGGGCTCTCCCGGCCGTCGGGACCGACCTGTTTCGGCCACCGGGCCCCGGCGCAGCCCTGGCTCCGGGCGGTCTCCCGGGCCCGGGGCAGGATCCGGGCGTACCAGCCGAGGCTGCGTTCCAGCAGGTCGGCCCGACCCCAGAGCGGGAAGTGCGCGCCGTGCCACCAGTGCATCTCCAGGTGGAACCGGCCACGCCAGCTGTTCACCATCAGGCCGGTCTCCTGCGGCGGCAGGGATCCAGCGCAGTGCACCGCGGTGAGGTACTGGGAGAGCACCACCCGCCGCTCCAGTTCGGGGGCGCGCCCGTCGTGGCTGTCGGCCAGGTCGACGGCGCCGCCCCGGGACCAGAAGCCGGGCCAGTGCCGCCGGGACGCCGCCGCCACCGCGTCCCAGGACGGCAGTTCGGTCGGACGGGTGCCGGCGGCTCCCTCGCCAGCCGGGCCGACACCGACCGGAACGCCTCCAGCGCCGGGCGTGAAGCCGATGACCAGTTCCAGGACGCTCCGACCAGTGCTGACCAGGAACTCGTGTCGGTCGGTCCGGACGAACCGGGCCTCGGCCGAGGCTTCGACTCCCACCTCGTACGTCGTGTCGTCCAGCACCCGGCGCACCAGGTGCCCCCGGCCGGTGGGGTACGACGTCGACGTGTGCGCCTCCGGCCGGGACCAGTCCGCGGCGTTGTTCCACGCCTCGGCGCCGTACGGGAAGGCGATCCGGATCGCGAGGCCGTCGGCGAGCAGCCCGGACTCGATCCGCACCGCGAGGACGTCCCGGTCCGGGTGGCAGAGCGTCTCGACCCGTACCGGCGCGCCGGCCAGCCGGAACCGGCTGGTGATGGTGCCGCTCCAGAGGTCCAGCCGCTGGTGAAGGTCGGTCAGCTCGTCGGCCCGGGGAGCCCGTACCGGCCCGGCCGGGGCAACACCGTCGGCGGTTCCGGCGCCGGCCCGGGTCGGGTCGGCGGCCCGGCCGGTCAGCACCAGCCCGATCCGGCCGAGGTCGAGTCGGTGCGGGTTGTTACGCAGCCAGGACTCGGCGGCCGACTCCGGCGCCTCGCCGGTGCCGGTGACCTCGCCGCGCATGTCGACGTACGACACCGGACCGCGTGGGGTGTGGTATTCGCGGACGGTCTCCGCGAGGTCGTACCGCCGGGCGCCCGGCACGCTGTGCCAGCCCCACTGGGACTGGGTGGCGAGCAGCGTGCCGGGCGCGGCGTCGCCGTGCCCGGCCACCGGGTAGAGGTCCGGCAGGGTCTGCAGCCCGGTGACGTCGACGGTGTAACACAACTCGCCATTGCCCACCGACAGCGGCGCGGCCGGCAGGATGCGGGTGACCTCGACCGCGTGCCGGTCGACCAGCGCGCGCCGGTCGATTCCGGACCTCTCCCCGGCGTCGCTCACCTGCGGATCGCCGCCGCCACCTGCTTGATGAACTCGTCCGCCGCCTTGCCCACCGGCTGCCGGTTGAACAGCACCTCGGCGTTGAGCCGCTGCAGGATGCCGAGCGTGTCGGTCGAACCGGTCGGCCCGATCACCAGCGGCGGGCCGGCCAGCGGGCCGATCTTCTCGATGAACGTCGCCTGGGCGGCCTGGTCGGGGTCGAGTTCGGGGGTCACCGCGGCGAGCACGTCGTGGTTGGCCGGGATACCCCGGTCGGTGCGGACGAGTTTCCCGGCCTCCGGGCTGTTGATCAGGAAGTCGACGAACTTCGCCGCCTCCTTCGGGTGCTTGGTCCGGGCGTTGATGGTGTAGATCTGCGACGCCTGCAGCCACATGCCGGGGCGGCCGGCGCTCTCCCCCGGTGCCCGGAGCAGTTCCAGCGGCTTGCCGGAGGCCTTGCGCAGGGCGCCGAGCTGGTTGCTCCAGTCGAACTGCATGGCGGCGAGGCCACGGCCCATCAGGGTCTGCTCCGGCGCCGGCTGGCCCTCCAGTTCGGTGGTGAGCGAGGCCGGCGGGGCGGCGCCGGAGTCGCGCAGCCCGGTGGTCATGGTCCACCAGTCGACCAGGGTCTGTTTGGTGATCGCGACTGCGCCGTCCGGGGTGTAGAGCCCTTCGCCACGCTGCCGGGAGTAGAGGTCGAGGGTGTCCGGCTTGGTCGGGTCGGCGACCGCGTAGGTGTCCTTCGGCGCCTTCGCCTTGATCTCGTTGGCGATCCGGACGAAGTCCTGCCAGGTCCAGGTGCTGTCGTCGGGCAGTGGCACGCCGGCGGCCTCGAAGACCGCCGGGTTGACCACGACCGCGAAGCTGTTGACGCCGGTCGGCACCCCGAACTGCTTGTTGTCGAACTTCCCGTTGCCGAGTGCGGCGGCGTCGATCTTGTCGGTCTTCAGGACGTCGCCGACCCTGGCCAGGTCGAGCAGGGCGCCCCGGCCGCCGTACTCTCGGGGGTAGGCGCCGCCAAGGGTGATCACGTCCGGCGCGTCACCGGCGGCGACCTCGGTGGCGAGCTTGTCGAAGTACGCGTTGAAGTCGGATGTGGAGCCGGTGACCCTGATGTCGGGATGCTGCGCCTGGAACGCCTCGATGATCTTCTGGGTGGTCGCCGCCCGGTCGTTGTTGCCCCACCAGGAGAAGCGCAACTGGACGGGGCCGCCGTCGCCGCCCGAGTCGCCACAGGCGGCGGTGGCCAACAGTGTCACGGCCGAGACGCAGACCGCCGCGAGGCGGTGTCGGAACGATCTGGCACTCATCGGAACTCCTTGGGGGATGGTGGGTTGAAACGGTTCAGTCACGGACAACAAGCGGTTCACTTCAGGCCGGTCGTCGCCAGCCCTGGGTCAGGTAGCGCTGCCCGGCGAGGAAGAAGCCGAAGATCGGCGCGAGCCCGACGACGGACATGGCGAAGAGCTGACCCCAGGCACTCTCGCCCTGGCCGTCGATGAACGACCGCAGCGCGACAGGGACGGTGTACAGGTCCGGGTTGGTCAGGAAGATGAGCTGGCTGAAAAAATCGTTCCAGGTCCAGATGAAGGTGAACAGGGCCGACGTGGCCAGCGCCGGCACGGAGAGCGGCATGATGATCCGCCAGTAGATCCCGAGGTGTCCGCAGCCGTCCAACCGGGCCGCCTCGTCCAACTCCCGGGGCAGACCCCGGATGAACTGCACCATCAGGAAGATGAAAAACGCGTCGGTGGCGAGGAACTTCGGCACGATCAACGGCAGCGTGGTGTTGATCCAGTCGAGCTGGGAGAAGAGCACGTACTGCGGGACGATCAGCACGTGGATCGGCAGCATCAGCGTGGCGAGCATGGCGGCGAACAGGATCCTCCGCCCCCGGAACTCCAGCCGGGCGAACGCGTACGCCGCCAGCGAGCAGGAGAGCAGGTTGCCGACGATCGAGGCGATCGCGACCACCGCCGAGTTCCACAGGTAGTGCTGGAACGGCTTGCCCAGCGCGGTCCAGCCCTCGGTGTAGTTCGTCAGGTCGAACTCCCCGGGCCAGAGCGACGGGTCGCGGAAGATGACCTCCGTCGGCTTGAACGAACTGGAGAGCATCCAGAGCAACGGGTAGATCATCACCACGCCACAGACGATCAGCAGTGCGTGCTTGGCGACCCGACGCGTCGCCGAGCCACCGCCCCCCGGCCGTACGGCGTCCGAGGTCGTCGTGTCAGTCACCATAGAAGACCCATCGCTTGGCGAAGAGGAAGTTGAGACCGGTCAGCACGGCGATGATGACCAGCAGGACCCAGGCCATCGCCGAGGCGTAGCCCATCTCGAAGGAGCCGAAGCCCCGGTCGTACAGGTAGAGCGTGTAGAGCAGGGTCGAGTCGGCCGGTCCGCCGGAACCGCCACTGACCACGAACGCCTGGGTGAAGCTCTGGAAGGCGCCGATCATCTGCAGGATCATGTTGAAGAAGATGATCGGGGTCAGCAGCGGGATGGTGATCCGGAAGAACTGCGACAGTGTGCCGGCCCCGTCGACCGACGCCGCCTCGTAGTACATGCCCGGGATCTGGCGGAGCCCGGCCAGGAAGATCACCATCGGCGCGCCGAACGTCCAGGCGTTCAGCACCACCAGGGTGCCGAGGGCGAAGTCCGGATGCGCCACCCAACTGGTGCCCTCGATGCCGAACAGCCCGAGCACCTGGTTGATCAGTCCGTCGCTGCCGAAGATCTGCCGCCACAGGATCGCGATCGAGACGCTTCCGGCCAGCAGCGACGGCAGGTAGTACACCGACCGGTAGAAGCTCAGGCCCCGGACGCCCCGGTTGAGCAGCAGCGCCAACCCGAGGGCCAACGCCAGCTGCAGCGGCACCGAGACGAAGACGTACTGGAAGGTGACCAGCAGCGACTTGTGCAGCCGGGGATCCTCCAGCATCCGCTGGTAGTTCTCCCACCCCCGCCACTGCGGCGGACTCAGCAGCGTGTAGTCGGTGAAGGAGAGGTACAGCGAGGCCAGGATCGGTCCGATGGTGAAGACCACCATGCCGACGATCCACGGCGCGAGGAAGCCGTACGCCACCCGGTTCTCGTGGCGCCGGAGACCGGCCTGCCGTGCTCCGTCCGACCGCCGGAGCCGGACCGCCGCACCGGCCGCCGGGGACGGCGTCGGAGGTACGGGTTCCGACACCGGATCGGAGAGACGTGTGCCCATGCGATCGCTCATCAGAGCACCCTTCGGGATATGTCGCGAGTGGAGGATCGACCGTGCGCGCGTCGTACCCGCAGGGCCCACACCCGGGCTGAGTAACCAGTTTCTAACAAAGCCAACATCAACTGTCAACGACTCGACCACAAGTCGACTAGCTGTGAAAACGTCGTGACAGCAGCCCGGAAAGGGCACAGGAAACCGGTTGCCACCAAGATCGGGTAACCGGTATCTTCGGTGGCCGCACGGCGTTCCGCAAGACGCCGAGGGCCACCACCCGGGCCACCGACCAGACCTGTGTCACCGCCGGGCACCGGATCCGTCGCGCCGGAGGCCGGGCCGGTGGTGACCCACGCCCGCACCGGGTCCCCGGCTGACCGGGTGGCAGGCGACGTGCCGGCGCATGGGGAGAGTCGAGATGAGCCTGACCGGCAAACGTCCCACCGGATCGGACCGGCCGGTGCCGCGTACGTCCGGCCGGGGCCGCACCGGCGCGGACCGTGCCCCGGCGACGATCGGCCGGGTCGCCGAGGCGGCCGGGGTGTCCCGGGCGACGGTGTCCCGGGTGATGAACGGCAGCCCCACCGTCGCCCCCGACCTCGCCGCCCGGGTCCGAGCGGTCGCGGAGGCGATGGACTACCAGCCCAGTCCGGTTGCCCGCAGCCTGGCCCTCGGCCGGACCAGTACGGTGTCGCTGATCGTGCCGGATCTGGCCAACCCGATGTTCCAGGACGTGCTGCGCGGCCTCAGCCAGGCGGCCGGGACGTACGGCCACCGCCTGCTGGTCGCCGAGTCCAACGAGAACGTCGCGGAGGAGGCGATCCTCGCGGTCGAGGCCCGACGCCGCTCGGACGGTCTGGTCCTCGCCTCGTCCCGGGTCCCCGAGCCGGAGCTCCGCGCACTCAGCGAACGTCTCGCCCCACTGGTGCTGCTCAACCGGGAACTGCCGGGCAGCACGGTGCCGTCGCTGTCGGTCGACTACGCCGCCGGGATCAACGCGATCGTCGAGCACCTGCGCGAACTCGGCCACCGACGCCTGGCCTACCTGGCCGGCCCACCCGCCAGCGCCTCAGACCGGGACCGGCGGGTGGCGCTGCGGGCCGCCTGGGCCACCGACCCCGGTTGTCAGCTGTCCGAACTGGACTGCGGCTCCACCTTCGACGACGGACACGCGGCGGCCCGGGCGGTGGTCGGCACCGGCGCCACCGCCGTCGTCGCGTTCAACGACATGGTGGCCTTCGGGGCGATGAGCGGACTGCACGAACTCGGGCTCGCCGTACCCGGGGACATCTCCGTCACCGGCTTCGACGACATCCCGTTCGCCCGCTACACCAACCCGCCGCTGACCACCGCCTCGATCCCCCGCAACGAGCTGGGCCGGCAGGCCTGGGACCGGCTGTGGGCACTGCTCGACGGCGGCCCCGCCGGGCACAACGTCCGTTTCCAACCCCGACTGCTGGTCCGGGAGAGCACCGGGCCCGCGCCGACCAGCGACTAGGAGCAGCAGTGGACTGGATCAGGGTCGAGGGCGACCGGCTCGTCGACGGGACCGGCCGGACCGTGACACTGCACGGTGTCGGACTCGGTGGCTGGCTGAACATGGAGAACTTCATCACCGGCTACCCCGGCACCGAGTCGCAGCAGCGGCGGGCCCTGTACGCGGCCCTCGGCGCCGAGGCCTACCGGCGGTTCTTCGACCGCTTCCTGACCGACTTCTTCGCCGAGTCCGACGCCGGATATCTCGCCTCGCTCGGCCTCAACTCGGTCCGGGTGCCGTTCAACTACCGGCATTTCGAGGACGACGACCGGCCGTTCGAGTTGAAGGAGGAGGGGTTCCGCCGGCTCGACCGGGTCGTCGACCTGTGCGCCGAGGCCGGCCTCCACGCCATCCTCGACCTGCACGCGGTGCCCGGACACCAGAACCAGAACTGGCACAGCGACAACCCGACCCACTGGGCGCACTTCTGGACCCACCGGCACTTCCAGGACCGGGTCGTGCACCTGTGGGAGGCGCTCGCCGACCGGTACCGGGACAACCCGGCGGTCGCCGGCTACAACCCGGTCAACGAACCTGCCGACGCCTCCGGCGAGGTCATCGGCCCGTTCTACGAACGGCTGGAGCGGGCGATCCGGGCGGTCGACCCCCGGCACGTGCTCTTCCTCGACGGCAACCGCTACTCCACCGACTTCTCGATGTTCACCGAGCCGTACGACAACACCGTCTACACCGCACACGACTACGCGCTGCCCGGCATCGCCGCCGGCAGTGAGTACCCGGGGACGACCCGGGGCGAGTACTTCGACCGCGCGGTGGTCGAGCGGTCGTTCCTGCGGCGTACCGAGTTCATGCGACGTACCGGCACCCCGATCTGGATCGGCGAGTTCGGGCCGGTCTACACCGGCGAGCCGGAGCGGGACGCCCAGCGGTACCAACTGCTCCGCGACCAACTCGAGATCTACGCCGCGCACGGGGCGAGCTGGGCACTCTGGACGTACAAGGACATCGGGCTGCAGGGCCTGGTGTACGCCGATCCGGACAGCCCGTACCTGCGGCGGATCGCCCCGGTGCTGGCGAAGAAGAAGCGGCTCGGCGCGGACTCCTGGGGCGGGGTGGACCGGGAGGTACGCCATCTCCTCGATCCGGTCGAGGCGCTGTTCGACGAGGAGTTCCCGGACTTCGACCCGTACCCCTGGGGTCGGAAGGCCTGGATCAACCTGCTGGTCCGCAACATCCTGCTGGCCGAGCCGCTCGTGCGGGACTTCGGCCGCGCCTTCGCGGACGTCACCCCGGACGAGGCGGAGACGCTGGCCGGATCGTTCGCCTTCGACGGTTGCGTACGCCGTTCGCGGCTGGCCGAGACGCTGCGGAGTCACCTGGCCGGGTAGCCCCGGTGCGGTGGCTCGCCTGGTCACCCGGTCGACTCACGGTTTCGCGCCACATCACCCGCCGCGACCACCTGATCTCACCCGGTGCTCCCATCCTGGTCCGCAGAGCCCCGCCGCCACCCTGTCCGTCCGGTATCGAGGGTGGCGGTCGGCACACCGACCAGGAGGTACCCATGCCGCACATCCGACCGGTACGCCCGCCCGTCGCACGCGGACGCCGCCGGGGCGTCGTCGCCCTGGCGGCGGCGCTGCTCGCCGGCGCCCTGCCCACACTCGCCCCGTCCCCGGCCCAGGCCATCGTCGGCGGCAACCCGGTCGTCGACGGTGACCTGCGGTTCGTGGCCGAGGTCCGCAACACCGCCGTCGGCGGTCTCTGCACCGGCTCGCTCGTCCACCCCAGTTTTGTGCTCACCGCCGCGCACTGCGCGGCACCCACCTCGGTCGGTGACGTGAGCGTCCGGATCGGGAACACCGTCTCCGGCACCGGTGGCGAGGTCCGCCGGATCGCCCGGATCGCGAGCCACCCGCAGTACGTCGGCGGGCACAACGACCTCGCGGTGCTCGAACTCAGCTCGCCGGTGACCAGCATCGCCCCGGTGCGGCTGGCGAAACCGGTCGAGGGTGCCCTGTGGGACGGCTACCAGGCGGGCCCCTTCACCCAGTACGACCAGGGCATCGCCACCGGCTGGGGCCGGGACGGCTCGGGCGGCCTGCCCAACCGGCTCCAGTTCGTCGGGGTGTTCATCACCCCGCCGCAGCCCGACAGCCTCGGCATCAAGCGGATCATGGTGGACCGTGGGCCGTGCCAGGGTGACAGCGGCGGCCCGCTGCTGGTCTCCGCCGGCGGCACGCTGGTACAGGCGGGCGTGCTCAAGGGGGCGAGCTGTACGGGTGCCGCCTCCTACAGCGAGGTCGGCGCGGGCGGGAACCACATCTGGGTACTCAGCAAACTCCCGGCGATGCCCTACACCCCGTTCGGGGCGCTCGACTGGGACGGCGACGGCCACCAGGACATCGTCACCCGGGAGAACACCACCGGTGACCTGTGGCTCTACCCGGGCGAGAGCCGCCGCGGCCTGTCGACGACCCCACGGGTGCGGATCGGCAACGGCTGGAACGGCTACACCTTCTTCGGCGCGGCCGACTGGGACGGCGACGGCCACCAGGACATCCTCACCCGCAACGACACCACAGGTGACCTGTGGCTCTACCCCGGCCAGAGCCGACGCGGCTACTCCAGCCTCGCACCGGTACGGTTGACCACGGGTCTGGCCGGTCACACCCCGTTCGGGGTGACGGACTGGGACGGCGACGGCCACCGGGACCTCGTCGTCCGGCAGGACGGCAACGGCAGCCTCCTGTTGCAACCCGGTACGGGTTCGCGTGCTCCGCTAACCACGGCACGGGTACAGATCGGCGTCGGCTGGAACGCGTACAGCCCGTACGGACTGACCGACTGGGACGGCGACGGCCACCGGGACGTTGTCGCCCGGGACAACGACACCGGCGACCTGTGGCTCTACCCGGGCGAAAGCCGCCGCGGCCTGTCGACGACCCCACGGGTGCGGATCGGCAACGGCTGGAACGGCTACACCCTCTTCGGTGCCGTCGACTGGGACCGTGACGGCCACCAGGACGTCGTCACCCGCAACAACACCACCGGCGACCTGTGGCTCTACCCGGGCGAGAGCCGCCGCGGCATGTCGACGACCCCGCCGGTCCGGATCGGCTGGGGCTGGTAGCCACGCTGGTCCCCCGGACAGGTCAGCGCGACGACGGTGGGCCGCCGTGCCGGGGGTTCGGCACGGCGGCCCACCGTCGTGGATCACTTCGCAACGGGTATGGCGACCTCGGGACCCGTTCCACCGATCGGGTGCGACGGGCCGGAGCACGGGTCGGACGGCCCTGAGGTCGGGTGGACCGTCAGGTGTCGCCGATCAGTGGCCTCAAGGCCGCACAGTGGTTCTGGTAGGCCGTCTGCCCTGCCCGGGTTATCCGGTAGGTCGTGCCACCTCCTCGGCCGTAACCGACCTCCGTCGAGCTGACGTAGCCGGCGGACTCCAGGGTGGACATCTGTCGGGAGAGGTCCGAATCGCTGATCCGCAGGTGTTCCTTCAGAAACCGAAACGTGACGGTGGGCGCGTTGGCCAGTGCGGCCATGGCCGCCAGGCGCTTGGGCACGTGGATGACCGGATCCAGCCCGTCGATCATGACAGACGCGCCCGGGTCCTGGCGGCGGGCCCGGCATAACGGCGCTCGTAGCCGGTCAGGCGTACCACCACGGTGTGGCCGGGCCGCTCTCGCAAGTAGAGGCTGGCCCACCGGCCGGGCCCCTTGTCGGGACCCCGACACCGGGTCGCTCCGTGCCAGGCGGGCAACAACCTTCATCGCGGTGACCGGCACCGACCCATGGCGCACCACCGACAAGAGCGGGACATCGACGGTGGCGACACGCTGTTACGGTTCGGATACCGGACAGCGTCGGGGGGACGAGGATGACCGAGTCGATACAGGTCAGGCCGGAACTGCTACGCCAGACCGGGCAGATTCCCTGCCAACTCGCGGCCGAGCTGCGCGGTGTCCGAGACCGGTGGAACACGGTCGTCGGCTCGCCGGGCGACGCCCTCGGCCTGGTGGAGGTGGCCACCGCCTTCGACAACCTGCACGACCGGTGGTACGACGAGCTCTCGGTACACATTCGGCTGCTCGAGGAGTTGTGTCGGGGTGTTGTCCTCTCCGCCGACGAGTACACGACCAGCGACGACAACGCGTCCACCCGGCTCGGCGACGACGACCCGGCCAAGAAGGTGTGAGCCGTCATGACCACGACCGACTACGTCCAGGTCAGCACACTGATCAACCGATTACGGCAGGTCCTCGAGGCGCTCAACCCGGCCAACGCGGTCAGCGCCGTGGTCACCGTCATCGGCATGGTGTCCGAGCCGCCCCCGGGTGACCCGGACCGGATCGAGGAGTTCGCCACCGCCTTCGCCGTGGCCGCCGGCGACGTCGGGCCGGTCGCCACCGACGTGCAGCGGCTCGGCACGCAGAGGCTCCCGGAGATCTGGCGGGGTGTGGCCGGGGTCAGCGCCGCCGAGCTGATGATCGCCACCGGCCGGCTGGTCGAACAGACCACACCACAGTTCACCCGGACCAGAGGCGCACTCGAGGCGTACGCCGCCGAACTACGGACCCTGCGTACCCAGCACGCCGATTTGCACGCGGCGCTGCACGACGCCTGGCGGGACGCCACCCACATCGCCGGGTTTCCGGTCCCGGACCCGACCGCCCTGGACGACCTGGCCCGCAGTCTGGCCCAACTCATCGCCGGTTGTATCGAGGTGTACGACCGGTACGTCGTCGCGGGTGACGCGCTCGCGATCGCACTGGGCGACGTCGCCGGAAAGGCCCGGGCCGGCGCGATGGCCGACTCGAACCTGCCACCGGCGACAATCGTGCTCACCACCGGCAGCGGCGTCGACGGCAGCCTCAACGGAGACAATGCGATCCTCGCCGGCGCTCAGGCGACCCGGGCCGCCGACCGGTACGGCCAACTCGGTCCGGAGGACCGTAAACGCTTCGCCGAACTGCTCAGTCAGGCGCCCAGCCAGGCCCACCGGGCGTACCTGCTCAAGGCACTCGCCGCCGGCCATCCGATCGACGACGTGGTGGCGTTCGGCCGGACCATCAACGGCCGGACCGAGTCCTGGCTGCACCAGCACCTGAGCCTGGTCAACCCCGGCCAGACCGGCACCGCCACGTACGACGGTAAGAGGCTGGATCAGTACAACGGCGTGACCTGCGGATCGATGACCACGGTGGTCCTGCGGTCCATGGCCGATCCGCTGTACGCGCTTCACCTGACCACCGGTGGTCAGCCCGACAATTCAGAACTCACCAATATCGAGGCGGTGCAGCGGCGACTCGAAGAGGAGCAGCAGGCCACCTACGAGCGGTCCACCCGAAACTGGCCTCCGCAGCTCGGCACTCCGCCGTGGGGACTGATCGGCGAACTCAACAGCCACGCCGACACCCTCGGCACCGAGTACGAGTTCCGGCTCGTCGACGACACCGACGCCGGCAGCGTCAACCCGGCGCTGCGGGACGCGGTGACCGCCGTCAACGCCGGGCACACCGTACCGGTGCTGGTCGGCGACTCGTATCCGGCGCACTACGTGCTACTCATCGGCCACGAGGGCTCGGATCTGGTCGTCTACAACCCTGGCAACGGGCAGGTGGGCCGGGTGGGCCAGGACGACTTCCGCAACGGCAACCTCGGCGCGGCAGCGGGTTTCCGGCACGCCAACGGTGTGGCACTGCCCAGCTAGGCCGGCCGGTTGACCACTAACGAACCGACGGGTTCGGAGCCGCACCGCCGGTGTGGCTGGAATCCAGCTCCAGATAGGTCCCGTCCTCCTCGACCGGATCTGGATCGCCCGGCCGCTCGATACAGCTCCCGCCCACGGCCAGGCCTGGTGGCACGTCGGCGAACGGATTCGCCGGGTCGCGACGATTCGGCGCGCGAAGCTCGACCGAAGCGCTGCCCTTCCCGTTCGACCACACCTCGGCCCGCAGATCCAGGAACAGTCCCACCCCGGACGTCACCTTGTACGCGAAGACGACAAATTCACGTTCGCCCTCTTCGAGGGCACATCGGGTGTGCAGCACTGTCCAGCCAGCATCGCGAACCGACTGCAGCAACGCGCCGACCCGCGACTCTGCTTCCGCGCTGGAGATGCCCCCAGGAACCGGCGCCTGCCAGGTGGCGAGCCCGGCGCTCGCCTCCGACCGCCGCCAACTGGTGTCGTTGATCTCCCACCCCGGACGGACCCGGACCGGCTTCTCCGCGTCGGCGAAGATCGGGTCCGCGGCCAGTAGCTCGGCCCGTTCGTTATCCACTTTGCTCTCTCCGAGCCGCCCCGGACATCCGGTGAGCAGCCCGAGGACCAGGACCAGGCCCGCCAGTCGGAGACCACGGCCCACCCCGTCAACCAGCACCGCCCCATGGTGGCGTACCGGCTCAACCGGGGCGACCCGCCGCACCCGAGTCCCGTAGCCGCAACAACGGGATCCGGGGGCGTCCGACGGTCCGTCGTCCAGCCGACCAGCGGGCCGGTCGCAGCCGCGCCGCCAGTGTCCAGAGCACCAGGGCCACGTCCAACAGCGCACCGGCGACCTTGGTCTTTGTCACCAGTCCGAGGCTGTCCGGCAGGGTGAGCAGCACCAAACCCGCCGAGCCGGCGTCGACCAGGTCGCCGAGTCGTCCCGGCCGCTTCGGCGCGGTGGCCAGCACGGCGACACCGGCGAGCGCGTACCAGGCGTAGAAGACCGGACCGAGCAGGGCGGTGGCCAGCAGGGCCAGCCCGGCGGCGGGGACGGCGGCGCCCGGTCCGCCGCGTACCGCCCGACGGAGCAGCAGCACCAGGACGGTCGCGAGGGCCACCAGTCCGGCCGCCCGGGCGGCGGTGACGGCGTCGCCGAAGAGATCGGGGCGGCCCGCGACCCTGAGTCCGTAGCCGACCGCCATGCCGATCCCGGTCGGGATCGACGACCACTGGACGTTGCCGGCGGTCGCCGACCAGCCGTGCAGGAACCCGAACCCGTGCCCGGTCAGCATCGCGAGCAGCCCGAAGGTCCCGCTGGTCGCGCCGAGCACGACCAGGCCGGCGGCAAGCCGACGCCGGCCGGTCCGGGCCCACGGTACGACGGCGACCGCGAACGGTACGACCACCAGCGTGGTCGCCTTGACCGAGGCGGCCGCACCGAAGGCGGCACCGGCGAGCACCAACCGGGTCGGTACGGTCACCCGTTCGGTGGCGGCCGCCGCCAGCCCGGCGACGACCAGCCCGGCCAGCAGCGCGTCGTTGTGTGCGCCGGAGACGACGTGGACCAGGGTCAACGGGCTGATCGCGGCGAGCCAGCCGACCCGGGCCGGGTCGCCGCCGCACCGGCGGGCCAGCCGGGTGCCGGCGACGACCGCGAGCAGGGTGCCGCCGATCGCGACCAGCCGCAGCACGGTCAGGGCGACCGGCAGTCCGCCGGCACCGAGGAGGCCGGCGGAGGCGGCGAGGCGCTCCACCACCAACCAGAGCGGGCCGTACGGGCTGACGCTGTCCCGCCAGGTCGGGGAGACGTGCTCCAGCCACCGACAGGGCAGCGCGGCCGGCCCGGACCGGTACGGGTCGAGTCCGGCCGCGACGAGTTCACCCTGGCAGGCGTACGCGTAGCTGTCGTGGCTGCCGAGCGGTGGTGCCAGTAGCAGGGGCAGGGCCCAGAGTGCCCCGGTGACCAGCAGCCACCGGAGGTCGGTGACGGTCCGCAGCCGCCACCAGACGGCGAGCAGCCCGCCGACGCCGGCCGTCCAGAGCGCGACGCCGAGGATCCAGCCCGGTCCGCGTGAAGACGGCGTACCGGCGAGGTGGGCACTCGTCGCCATCGCGGTGGCGCCAACCAGACCCAGCCAGCGCAGCCCGGCCGGCGTCGCGGAGCCCTGCATGGGGGCATCGTGGCCGGGGCGGGTGAAGGCCCCGGGCGGGACAGGCTACCGGCCGACGAACAGCGTCCGACCACCGGACGTCGGCGGTAACCGGGTCAGCTGAGACAGCCGGCGTCGGCGTCGGCGGTAACCGGGTCAACTGAGACAGCCGGCGCCGGCGTAGACGGGACGGCGGGCGGTGACCGGACGGTGCTGGTCGGAGTCGGCGGCGTGGGCGGCGATCGAGGTGAGGATCTCGGCGGCCCGGATGGCGGTGTTCGACAGCAGCGAGGAGGAGATGCCGTGGCTGTGCTCGGTGCCGCCCTGCAGGTAGATGCCGGCGCGGACCTCCGGTCGGGTGCGTACCCGGTAGTCCCGGTCGACCTGGGCGCGTCCGGCCTCGTCCCGCAGGCAGAGCCCCGCCGCGTCGCCGAGCAGGGCGAACGGGTCGGCCGGCCGGTAGCCGGTGGCGAAGACCACCACATCGGCGCTGAGCACGGTCTTCTCGTTGGTCACCAGTGACTCGACCACCGTCCGTACCCCGTCCGGGGTGCGGACGGTCTCGGTGACCCGGGACAGGTTGAGGATCCGCAGCCGCTCGATGCCGCGTACCTTCTCCTGGTAGACCCGCCGGTACAACTCGTTGATCAGGTCCTGGTCGACCACCGAGTAGTTGGTGTTGGCGTGGTAGCCGAGCATCATCTCCTTCACCGCCGGCGGCGCGGTGAAGTACTCCCCCACCGCCGCCGGGTCGAAGATCCGGTTGGCGAACGCACTGTCGTCGGCCGGGCTGTAGCCGTACCGGGCGAAGACCGCGCAGATCTCGGCCCGGGGGTAGCGGGAGTGCAGGTGCTCGACGGTTTCGGCGGCGCTCTGCCCGGCGCCGACCACGACGAACCGGGTCGGTGCCGACGGCACCAGACTCCGCAGGTTCGGCAGCAGGTCGCGGTTGTGCCAGATCCGGGTGTCCAGGGTGATGCCGTCCGGCAGGTACGGCCGCAGGCCGGTGCCGAGCACCAGGTTCCGGGCCCGGTGGACGACCAGGTCGGAGGCGCAGCCGCCGGTGCTGGCGAGCACCTCGAAGTGGTCCACGATCCCGTCGACCCGGACCGGACGGACCTCGGTCACCTCATGCCCGTACCGGACCAGGTCGTCGACCTGCGCCGCCGCCCACTCCAGGTAGTCGTGGAACTCGACCCGGGACGGGAAGAGGTTCTTGTGGTTGATGAAGTCGATCAGCCGGCCCCGGCTCTGCAGGTAACAGAGGAAGCTGAATCCGCTGGCCGGGTTTCGCAGGGTCACCAGATCCTTGAGAAACGACACCTGCATGGTGGCGTCGTCCAGCAGCATGCCCCGGTGCCAGCCGAACCGGGGTTGACGTTCCAGGAAGACCGCACGGCCGGCAAGGTCGGCCGCACCGGCGGGGCCGGCCGGGTCGGTGTCCGCCTCCCGGACGGCGATGGCCAGGGCGAGGTTCGACGGGCCGAAGCCGATGCCGAGCAGGTCGTACACCGGAACGTCGGTGCTGCGATCGGTTTGTGACATACCTGTCCCATCTCCTCTGCCGGGCGGCCCGGGCGGGGTGATCGAGGGCCGGATCCGTCGGAACCGGTGCGGTGGCCAGGCAGTCGACCAGCCACAAGATTTAGGTTAGGCTAACCTACGCCCTGGCCGAGAACAACATGGACCATCCGGCATTCACTCCGGGTCGGCCAAGCTCGGGAACGTCAAGGAGGAGACCGCCGATGCGGGTTGTGATGTTCGGCTACCAGACCTGGGGACACCGGACGCTGCAGGCGCTACTCGACTCCGAACACGAGGTCAGCCTGGTCGTCACCCATCCCAAGAGCGACCACGCCTACGAGAGGATCTGGGACGATTCCGTCGCGGAACTGGCCGAGAAGCACGACGTACCGGTGCTGGTCCGGCAACGTCCCGGCGACGCGGAACTGCTGGACCGGCTCCGCGCGGCGCGACCCGAGATCATCGTCGCCACCAACTGGCGCACCTGGATCCCGCCGGAGATCTTCAACCTCCCGCCGCGCGGCACCCTCAACGTGCACGACTCGCTGCTGCCGGCGTACGCCGGATTCGCCCCGCTGATCTGGGCGCTGATCAACGGTGAGCCGGAGGTCGGGGTGACCGCCCACATGATGGACGAAACCCTCGACGCGGGTGACATCGTGCTGCAGCGGGCCGTCCCGGTCGGACCGACCGACACCGCCACCGACCTCTTCCACCGGACCCTGGAACTGTTCGGCCCGATCACCGTCGACGCGCTCGCCCTGATCGCCACCGGCCGGACCGACTGGGTGAAGCAGGACCGGTCGAAGGCAAGCTTCTTCCACAAGCGGTCGGTCGAGGACAGCCGAATCGACTGGACCCGCCCCGCCGACGAGATCGAGCGCCTGGTCCGGGCCCAGTCCGACCCGTACCCGAACGCCTTCACCCACCACGACGGTGCGCGCCTGCGGATCCTGGGCGCCCGGGTCTCGCAGGGCCGCTACGGCGGCACGCCCGGCCGGATCTTCTACCGGGAGGGCGACGGCGTGGTGATCGTCGCCGGGCCCGACGCGCACCGCGGCCGCAACCACGGCCTGGCCATCACCCGGGTACGCACCGACGACGGCCGGGACCACGCGGCGACCGACTACTTCCGCAGCATGGGCGGCTACCTGACCGCCCACCCGGACCGTCGGTAGGTCGGCCGCCGGGAGCCGCGTCCCGCCGGACGCGGCTCCCCGACCGACCAACCGACTACCGGACCCCCGGCTCCACGGTCAGCGTTCCCGCCTCCGCGTCGATCGTGGCCCGTGCTCCGAGCGGCACGGTCAACTGCCCGGAACCGTGCCCGAGGCGCAGCCCGCCCAGCACCGGCACCCCGAGGTCGCCGAGGCGATCCCGCAGCACCGCGACGGCGTCCCACTGGTCCGGGGCGCCGACACTGTTGGTGATCTGGCCGATCACCACCCCGGCGATCCGGCGCAGCACCCCTGTCCGGCGCAGTTCGGTGAGCATCCGGTCGATGCTGTACGGCGGCTCGTCCACGTCCTCGAAGAAGAGCAGCGCGCCGTCGAAGCTCGGCACGTCGGCGGCGCCGATCGAGGTGGAGAGCATCGTCAGGCAGCCGCCGAGCAGCCGCCCGGTCGCCCGGCCCGGCACCAGCACCGGTGCGGCGGTCTCGCCGGGATCGCGGGTGATCACCACCGGGTCGGTGGTCATCACCGCCCGCCGCAGCGACTCCACCGACTCCGGACCGGTCCGGCTGTCGGTCCAGTTGACCATCGGGCCGTAGAAGGTGACCAGCCGCGCCTCCCGCCACAGCCGGCCGTGCAGGCTGGTGATGTCACTGAACCCGACCACCACCCGGGGGTCGCGGCGCAGGCCGGAGAGGTCGATCCGGTCGACGATGCGCTGGGTGCCGTACCCGCCCCGGGCGGCGAAGACACCGCGGATCCCGGGATCGTCCAACGCCGCGTCGAGATCCGCCAGCCGTTCGTCGTCGGTGCCGGCCAGGTAGCCGTACCGGGCGTAGACGTGCTCGCCGAGCTCCACCTCCAGGCCCCAGCCGCGCAGGATCTCGATCCCCCTTGCCATGTTCGTCGGGTTCGGGCTGGCTGCCGGCGCCACCACCCGGACCCGGTCCCCCGGTCGCAGCGCCGGGGCACGTACGGCCCGGACGCCTCCCTTCGGACCCGCCTGGGCCGGCACCGCCGGCGCCGCGCCGAGCAGCAGTGACCCGCCGGCGGCCGCCGCCCCCACCCCGAGCATCCGCCGCCGGGAGACGGCGGTGCCCGCCACCTCGGAACGCTGTTCGTCGTGGTGTTCACGCTGACCGTGGCCGTTCCTCTGACCGTCGTGCACCGGGCGCCCCCTCGTCGTCGCCGAACCGGCGTCGATCTCCGCCGGCAATCCATCGTGCACCGACGATGGCCGAGGTTCCAGACCCGATTCGCCTCGAAGAGCAGAGCGACGCACGATTCGGACGTCACGGGACGGCAGCCCGAACACGGTGCGGATGTCGCCGCGCCGGCGGGGTCAGCCGGTCTGCCGGCTCCGGGCCGTGCCGGAGAGCAGGGCGAGACCGGTCTCCGGGTCGACCCGCTTGGCCAGGCTCTCGGCGACCTCGGTGATGATCACCTCGAGCGTCGGCCACACCTCGGCGCGGAGCAGGTGACCGCCGACCGTGCTGCCGTCGCGCCGGCCGAGCACCGCGTGCACGTGCAGCGCGGGCTCGCCCCGGAACTCGGCGATATCCCCGGTCAGCGCGAGCACCTCGACCTGTTCTGGCACCGGGATCCGCTGGTAGTCCCGGATCCGCCAGTCGAAGTAACCGACCTCGGCGGTGCTGAAGCCGCCGACCGCGGTGACCTGGGCCGCGAGAATTCCCCGACGTCGGGCCACCGCGTTGACCGCCGCGACCGCCTCGTCGCCCTGGTCGAGGACCACCACCACAACCCGCCGGTCGTCGCCGGAGAGTTCCACGTCCCGCATCCCGTCCTCCTCCGCGCGTCCGTCAGCCGCCCGCCCATCGCCGCTACGGGTCCCCTCCCCTTCTGCCCGGCTTTGCCCACCACATGCCTGCCCTGGCGTCCCGTGGAGGACCGGCGCCGTAGGGTCGGACGACCCGAACCGGCGAAACCGTCCCAGGCCGACGCCGGACAACGGAAACGGCGCGGTGGGGACGGGTGGGCGTGCGCCGCCCGGAACGGACACCCGCCGGTCGCCAGCTTCCGGTTTCCCCGCCGTCGCCCGGCGGATGCTGCCTAGGCTGACGGACAGCAGCAGCCGCGGCCTCTCGGCCCTACGGGCACAGGCGCACCATTGCACGAGAGAGTGGGCCATGACAGGAACGAACCCGTTCGGCAGCCCGGGCGGGCTGCTCGCCGGCAAGGTCGCGTTCGTCACCGGCGCCGGCCGGGGCATCGGCGCGACCGCCGCCCGGCTCTTCGCCCGGGAGGGTGCCGCGGTGGTGCTCGCCGCCCGCACCGAACACCAGCTCGCCGACGTGGTCGACCTGATCCGGGCCGACGGCGGGACCGCGGACTACGTACTCACCGACCTGACCAATCCGGGCAGCGTGCAGACCGCCGTCGACGCTGTGATCCGGCTGCACAACCGGCTCGACGTCGCCTTCAACAACGCCGGGGTCTCCATTCCGCACACCCCGATGGTGAACGCGACGACGGAGAACTTCGACCTCGTCACCACCGTCAACTACAAGGGTGTCTTCCTCTCCATGACCGCGGAGATCCGGGCCATCCGGGCTACCGCCGGCTCCGGGGCGATCGTCAACAACAGCAGCGTCGGCAGTTTCCGGGGCGCTCCGGGCCTCGGGCCGTACGCGGCCACCAAGCGGGCCGTCAACAGCCTCACCGAGACCGCCGCCGCCGAGTACGGCCCGGAGGGGATCCGGGTGAACGCGATCGCCCCCGGCACCACCATGACCGGGGTCATCCGTCGCTGGGCCGAGGAGGAACCGGCCGCGGTCGACCGGCTCAACTCGCTGACCCCGCTGCGCCGGGCCGCCGAACCGGAGGAGATCGCCGAGGTGGCCGCCTGGCTGCTCAGCGACCGTGCCTCGTTCGTCACCGGCGTCTGTCTGCCGGTCGACGGCGGCCTGCGCGCCTAGGCACGGCCGATTCCACCCGGTCGGGGCCGGCGGCCCGGTCAGCGGCGCAGCGGCAGGACCGAGTCGGTGAGTCGCCCGCCCGGCCGGTAGACCGCACACATCACCGTACGGTCGCCGTCGGCCCAGGTCTGGGCGGTGGGCAGGACCGGATAGAAGTCGAGCGTGCCCCGGTCACCGTCCGGCCAGCGTCGGTCGAAGAACCCGCCGCAGCCCTGCCAGGCGTACGCCGCCAGGGTCGGTCGGTCCCACGGCCCGTCGGCGGCCCGCAGGAAGGCGTACGACTGGTTGTCCGCACCCTCCTCGCAGGGCTGGTACCGGACCATCACCTCGGCCATCCGGGCCGAGTAGGCCGGGTCGGTGAAACACTCCCCGCCCTCGATGGTGAGGATGCCGCTGGTCTCCGCGGTGATGAAGGTGTCCGTCTTGGTCAGCGGCGCCGACACCGACGGCTCGATCGCGAAGAGCGCGGCGAGGGCGCCGACGGTGGCGGCCACCGCCCAGCGGCGGGACGGCAGGTTCATCGGGCTCCGAACTCTCGACCGGCGACGGCGGTGATCGTAGGTGGGCCCGGGTGAACCGTCGGCCACCCGCGGATGACGGGAGCTCGCCCGGAGCGTGAAGCTTCCCGATGTGTCGACGGCGGACGACGGTAGTTCACGTTCCGGTCAGATTGACGTCCACGGACTTTTGATCGTCTCTGGGTGAATGCGCGTGATCCACCGGCCGTCGGCCGGTGGCGAGTGCCAACCTCACCTGGAAGGTGGCTTTCGTTGAGTGACGTCAAGCGACCCTGGATCGTGGGTTCGCGACGGGCGCGGCTGACCGCGATCGGCGCCGCGGCCCTGCTCGTCGGCGGTTTCGCCCTGACCCCGGTGGCGTTCGGTGACGCCGCGCCCGGCAAGTACCCGGCGGCGGAGATCCACCGGCCGTCCCCGGTGCCCGACCGGATCATCCTCACCCCCACCAGCACGCCGTCCACCTCACAGCGGGTGACGTGGCGGGCCGAGGCCAGCGCCGAGTGGGCGCAGGCGGAGATCCTGGCGGCGCCGGCCGCGCTCGGCCAGGTGGCGCCGGCCGCCGGTGCGGTCACCGTCGTCAGGGCGATGGCGACCACGCCGGTCACCACCTCGCTGGGGTACGACTCGACGTACCACACGGTGGAGTTCACCGGCCTCAAGCCCGGGACCCGGTACACCTACCGGGTCGGTGACGGCACCAACTGGAGCGCGTGGACGGACTTCACCACCGCCGCCGCGGACCTCCAGCCGTTCTCGTTCATCTACTACGGCGACGCGCAGAACTACCTCGACTCGGCGCTGCCCCGGGTGTTCCGGCAGGCGTTCGCCGACCGACCCGAGGCGAAGCTGATCGTCAACGCCGGTGACCTCATCGACTCGGCGAACAGCGAGGAGCAGTGGGGGCAGTGGGGGCAGGCCGGCGGCTTCATCGACGGCCAGATCAACAACATCTCGATCCCCGGTAACCACGAGTACAGCGGCGGTGCGCTCTCCTCGTTCTGGGCGCCGCAGTTCCCGTACCCGGACAACGGGCCGGCGGACTGGCCGGCCGAGCTGGACCGGACCGCGTACACGGTGGACTACCAGGGCGTACGGTTCATCGGCCTGAACACGAACGTGCAGGGCATCCCGGAGATCATGGCCGCGCAGACCGCGTGGCTGGAGCAGCAGCTGAAGAACAACCCCAACCGGTGGACCGTGGTCACCTTCCACCACCCGGTCTACTCCACCGCGGAGGGTCGGAACAACCCGGTCGTCCGGGCGCAGTGGGGTCCGCTGTTCGAGAAGTACGGTGTCGACCTGGTCCTGCAGGGTCACGACCACACCTACGGTCGGGGCAGCGTCAGCTCCTCCCGCAGGTCGCTGTCGGTGCACGACAGCACGGTGTACGCCGTCTCGGTCTCCGGCGGCAAGATGTACGACGTCGACGGTTCGGTTTGGACCGGCAACGGCGCCGACATCATGAGCCAGGCCGAGGACAAGCAGCTCTACCAGCTGATCGACGTCACCGGTGACACCATCCGGTACGAGGCCCGGTACGCCAACGGCCAACTCCACGACGGCGTCACGATCCGGAAGAACGCGGCCGGTGAGCGGACCGTCAACGAGTTCCGTACCCCGGAGAACACCACCGGCGAGCAGGCCACGGTCAACAAGACCATCGTCGAGGCCAAGGGCCGGGTGAAGGTCGCCGCGTACGGCTACGACCCGGGCGAGGAGGTCACCGTCTACCTGCGCGACACCAGGGACGGCGCCGAGAAGGACGGCGTTTTCATCGGCTACCGGAAGGCGGACGAGCTGGGCCGGTTGGAGTACGGCTTCGCGCTGCCGCCGTCGGCGAAGAAGAACAGTACCCACGTGGTCTACCTGGAGAGCGAGAACCAGCAGATCACCAGCCCGGTCATCACCGTGACCAAGTGATCCCCACCGGGCGCGGTCGGCCGGTCGGCCGGCCGCGCCCGGTCCCGCCGCTCAGGAGAACGCGCCCGTGACTGCCCGTACCCGGACCCGTCCGGTCACCACCCGCCGCACCGTTCGCGCCGCCGGTGCCGCCCACCGCGCCGGTCGCACCGCCGCCGCTGTTGCCGTCGCGCTGGGCGCCAGCGCCCTGATCTCCCTCGCCGGACCGGCCGACCCGGCCGGCGCCCATCCGTTCGGCCCGCCGTCCACGGCGCGGATCAGTGTCGAGGGCTCCCGGGTGGCGATCGCCTGGATCGCCGCCGAGGACGACTGGGTCGCCCTCGGCCGGTCACTCGGTGCCTTCGACGATCCGGCGCTGGCCGCGGTGGCGGGCGAGCTGACCGGCGAGCAGAAGCTGCAACGCTCCACCCGGGTCCACGACTACCTGCTGGACCGGATCACCATCCGACAGAACGGTGTGCCGTGCCCCGGCCGGCTCGCCGCGCTCGACCGGCTGCTGGACGAGGGCGCCCAGCTCGACTTCGACTGCCCCACCGAGGTGGTCGACGTCGAGGTCACGCTCGGCGCGCTGACCGATCTGAACGAGGCGTACCGGACGATGCTCACCAGTCAGACCCCGGCCGACCCCGGCCGTACCCTGTTCACCTCGACCGAGCCGACCCAGCGACTGCGGTTCACGTCGGACGGGGCGGACAGCGGAGGCGCCGGCCGACGCGGTGCCCTGGTCGGCGGCGGCGTCGCCCTGTTCACCGCGCTGGCCACCCTGGTCACGGTACGGCTGCTACGCCGGTCCCGGAGCCGGCCGTGAACGGGCTCGACCAGCGACTGGTGACGCTCTTCGACGGTCGAGGGGTGTTCTGGCTGGCCCTGCTGGTGGCACTCGGCGTCGGGGCGGCGCACGCGCTCGCCCCGGGCCACGGCAAGAGCATCACGGCGGCGTATCTGCTCGGCACCCGGGGTCGGCACCGTGACGCCGTCCGGCTCGGCGTGATCGTGGCGGTGATGCACACCTTCTCCGTCCTGGTGCTGGCGCTCGTCTGGGTCGGGCTCAGCGGGGCGGCGAGTCTGGGTACGAAGACGCTGACCGCCTGGATGCAGGTGGCCGCCGGGCTGCTCGTGATCGGTGTCGGCGCCCACCTCACCTGGCGACACCTGCGCCGCAGCGGTCACCACGACGCGCACAAGCACACCCGTCCGGCCCAGACCCACCCGACCCACGACCGTCCGCCCGTCCCCGTCCCCGTCCCCGTCCCCGTCCCCGTCCCCGGGCATGGTCATCAGCACGACCCGACCCTGCTGACCGACCCCTGGTCCCGGCGAGGGCTGGTGGTACTCGCCCTCTCCGGCGGGCTCCTGCCCTCGCCGTCGGCCTTCCTGGTCCTGGTCAGCGGTCTGCTCACCGGCCGTGCCGTCGACGCGGTGCTGTTGGTCCTCGCCTTCGGTATCGGGATGGCCGGCACCCTCACCGGTGTCGGGGTGGTGACGATCCGTGGTTCCGCCCTGATCTCCGGTGGTCTCCGGCGCTGGCCGGCGGCGACAACCGCGATCGCGTGGCTGCCGACGGTCGCCGGGGTCGCGGTGAGCGTCGGCGGCTGCCTCTATCTGGTCGCCGCGATCTCCGTACTCTCCGGTCCGGCCGGGTAGGACCGCCGTGGCCCGCGCGGCGGCCCGGCATCCCCCGGACCTCCCGCGCTGACGTCACTGCCCGAACGGCAGGGTCGAACCGGCAGTCGGAGCAACACCGGGCACCCGCCCGGCAGGGGCCGGATTCCCGGTCGGCGATCCCGGACCGTGTCCTAGGCTGCCGGAGAGGACAACCGCGTATTCCAGGAGGCGACAACCGATGGCGGACGGACTGCGGGTGGCCGTACTCGGGCTCGGCGGCATGGGCCAGCCGATGGCCGCCAACCTGATCCGGGCCGGCCTGTCCACCGTCGTCTGGAACCGCCGCCCCGGGCCGGCCCGACAGCTCGGCGGGCAGGGGGCGGAGGTCGCCGACAGCCCGGCCGAGGCGGTCCGGCACGCGGACGTGGTGATCACCATGGTCACCGACGCGGACGCGGTGCAGGCCATCGCCGCCGACCAGGGCATGCTGGCCGCGATGCCGGAGGGCGCGATCTGGGCCCAGATGAGCACCATCGGGGTCGCCGGCACCGAACGCCTCGCCCGACTGGTCAGCGAGCAACGCCCCGACGTCGTCCTGCTCGACGCACCGGTGGCCGGCAGCCGCGGCCCGGCCGCGCAGGGTCAGCTGGTCATCCTCGCCTCCGGACCGGAACAGGTCCGGGACCGGATAGCACCGGTGTTCGACGTGCTCGGCCAGCGGACGGTCTGGGCCGGTCCGGTCGGAGCCGGCTCCCGGATCAAACTGGTCAACAACCTGTTGCTCGCCTTTCTCGCCGAGGGCATCGCCGAGGCGGTCGCGCTCGGTGAGACGCTGGGCCTGGACCGGTCGGCGGTGCTCGGCGCGCTGCGGGGCAGCCCGCTCGTCTCGCCGTGGGCGGCCGAGAAACTGGACCGGATCGGCCGGGACGAGTACGACCCGCAGTACTCGCTGGCGCTCGGGCTCAAGGACGTCAGACTCGCCCTGCGTGAGGTCGACGTCGACCGGTTCGCGGTGGCCGGCAGCCTGGCCGGGCAGTGGCAGCGGGCGGTGGACCGGGGCCTCGGCGACGAGGACGTCACCGTGATCACCCGCGCGCTCCAGCACTGACGTGGGTCAGGTCTGGGCCGAGTGGGGCGACGTACTCACCGTCTCCGCGCTGGCCGTCCCGGTCACCGCGCTGCTCGCCGCGCTGATCGTCGCCACCCGTCGCGCCGCCGGCGTGTCACCCGAGCGGGCCCGCCGGGCGACCCTGACCGAGCTCGGCATGCTGCTCGGCACGGCGCCGTGGCTCTGGATGATCCTGACGCCCCGGGGTGACGGGCGGGCCCTGTCCCCGGTGCCGCTACGTGAACTGGTCGCGCAGCTCGCCGGGGACCCCAGCACCGCCGTGGTGCAGATCGGCGGCAACCTGCTGGTCTTCGCCGCCTTCGGCGCGCTCGCCCCGGTACGGTGGGGGATCGGCGTCCGCACCGTGCTGGTCGTCGCCGCCGGCGCCTCGGTCACCGTGGAGGCGCTCCAGTACGCCGCGCAGATCGGTCGGGTGACCAGCGTCGACGACGTGTTGCTGAACGCCGCCGGGGCCGGGCTGGCCGCGTGGGCGACCCGGTCCCTCCGACGCCGGAGCAGCGATACCCCCACGCCGACCACGACAGGGGCGGGCGTCGAACACTCCGTTCGGTGAACCCGGACATCACACTCTGAACTATTTCTGAGCCGCTCCGGGAACAATCCAGACCGAGTATCCACCGGAAGGTGCCGAAGACTTCTCCCGTCCGGACGGTGCCGCGGTTGTCGCAGGTGACGGCGGTACGTGACGGCGGAGCATCCACAGTGGCCTTGACCCCACCCGGAGATGTGTTTAGATTTCTCATTCCGGAACGCTTCTGAAAATTTCGCCCGTACCGCTGACCGCGCCCGGTCGCGTCCCGGGCGGCGACGGTCCCCGGCTGGAGTACGACCTGACCCTCACCACCACCGGGCCGGTGCGAGTGCTGACGTACCTGTCACCGCGCAACAACGTGCTGCCCGCCCAAGGGCTCCGGTACGCGGTGTCGCTCGACGACGGCCCGCCGCAGGTGGTCAACGTGACCACGGCGACCGGGGCGAACGACACCTCGATGAACCGGCAGTGGGAGCGGAACACCTCCGACAACGTCAACGTCACCGCCACCACTCACCTGGTCGACCGGCCCGGGCGGCACACCCTGACGTTCTGGATGGTCGACCCGACCGTGGTGCTGCAGCACCTGGTGGTGGACACCGGCGGACTCCGGCCCAGCTACCTGGGCCCGCCGGAGAGTTTCCGGGCCGGCCACTGAAACGTCTCAGTCCCCCGTACCGACACCTCAGCCGACAACACCAACCACGCGGTCCGTTCCGATCCGAGAGGGTCGGGGCGGGCCGCACACCACTTGGAAAGGAAAGATCGGCATGCGTCGAAGTTTGCGGCGGTTGCTCACCGCCACGGCCCTGACCACCGCTCTGGGCCTGGTCGCCGGATGTGGCGCGCCGGAGGGATCGGGTCCGGCGTCCACCGGCGGCCCGGTGCCCGACAAGCCCGGCTCGCCGGTGGTGCTGAACATCCTGGACGTCGCCGGAAACCTGCA
This sequence comes from Plantactinospora sp. B24E8, assembly GCF_039871735.1. Taxonomy (NCBI): domain Bacteria; kingdom Bacillati; phylum Actinomycetota; class Actinomycetes; order Micromonosporales; family Micromonosporaceae; genus Plantactinospora; species Plantactinospora sp. B24E8. The sequence goes on along the minus strand of NZ_JBDPMH010000014.1, from coordinate 92,114 downwards.
GCTCACCCAGGGGATGATCGACGAGTTCGCGGCGAAGAACCCGGACACGGTCTCCCGGGTGACGTACTCGAAGTCCCCGGCGCCGGAACTGGTCGGCAAGGTCAAGGCCCAGCAGGACGCCAACCGGGTGGAGATCGACCTGGTGCTGACCGGGGTGGACGGTCTGGCCGCCGGTATCGACCAGTCGCTCTGGACCCCGCTGCTGCCCACCCACGCCAACCGGCTGACCGGGATGGCGAACTACCTGCCCGGCGCGGCCAACATGCAGAAGCTGGCCGGCGACTTCGGGGTGACCGTCACCTACTACCCGTCCGGTCCGCTGATCGAGTACCTGCCGTCGAAGGTGCCGAACCCGCCGAAGAGCGCGGAAGAGTTGCTCGAGTACGCGAAGGCGAACCCGGGCGCGGTGCAGTACGCCCGCCCGTCGAACTCGGGGCCGGGCCGGACCTTCCTGATGGGTCTGCCGTACCTGCTGGGTGACTCGAACCCGAAGGACCCGGTGAACGGCTGGACCAAGACCTGGGCGTACCTGGCCGAGTTGAACAAGTACGTCGAGCTCTACCCGTCCGGCACCGGCGACACGATGAAGAACCTGGCCAACGGCTCCGCGAAGGTCATCGTCAGTACGACCGGCTGGGACATCAACCCGCGGGTGCTCGGCACCGTGCCCGAGGAGGCGAGGATCGGCACCCTGGCCGGCTTCCACTGGGTCACCGACGCGCACTACGCCGTCGTGCCGAAGGGCGTCTCGACGGACAAGCAGGCCGCGATCCTCGCCCTGCTGAACTGGATGCTCACCCCCGAGCAGCAGGCGAAGGCGTACGACCAGGGCTACTTCTACCCCGGGCCGGCGATCAGGGACGTGCCGCTGTCGATGGCGCCGGAGGAGAGCCGCAAGGCGATCGAGCGGTACGGCCGCCCCGAGTACGAGCAACTGATCGCCAACAACCCACTGGAGGTACCGCTGGACGCCAAGGCGCTGGTCGAGGCGTTCAGCCGGTGGGACCGCGAAATCGGCGGCGCCAAGGTGTCCAAGTGAGGCGCGAGCCCGGCGGTCGCGAGCAAGAGGTGGGATTCAGTGAACTTTGCTGAGCTGCGGCTGGAGGACGTGACCCGCAGTTTCGCCGGCCACGACGCCCTGGTCGACCTGAACCTGACGGTCCGACGCGGAGAGTTCATCGCCCTGCTGGGGCCGTCCGGCTGCGGCAAGTCGACGGCGTTGAACTGTCTCGCCGGGCTGCTGCCGCTGACCCGGGGCAGCATCTGGTCCGACGACACGCGGCTGGACACCGTACCGGCGGAGCGGCGGGGCTTCGGCATGGTCTTCCAGAACTACGCCCTCTTCCCGCACATGTCGGTACGCCGGAACGTGGCGTTCGGGCTGCAGATGCGCCGGCTGCCCCGGGCCGAGGTCCGCCGTCGTACCGAGGAGGCGATCCGGCTGGTCCGGCTGGAGGAGCACGCCAACAAGCTCCCCGGTCAGCTCTCCGGCGGTCAGCAGCAGCGGGTCGCGATCGCCCGGGCGGTCGTACTGGAGCCGTCGTTGGTGCTGATGGACGAGCCGCTGTCCAACCTGGACGCCAAGCTGCGGCTGGAGATGCGGACCGAGATCCGACGCCTGCACCAGTCGTTGGGGCTGACCACGGTCTACGTCACCCACGACCAGGAGGAGGCGCTCTCCCTGGCGGACCGGCTGGTGGTGCTCCGGGCGGGCCGGGTGCAGCAGGTCGGCAGTCCGGAGGAGTTGCACACCCGGCCGACGAACTGGCACGTCGCCGACTTCATGGGCTACCGCAACCTGTTCCGGTTGCGGGCCGGGAAGCGTACCGGCGACGAGGTGGTGGTGACCGGCCAGGGCCTGCGCCTGGTCGGTACCGCGGTGGGGACGGTCGCCGCCGGGGCCGAGGTGATCGCCGGGGTACGCCCGGAGGACCTGCGGATCACCGACCCGGAAACGGGTGTGCCGGCCACCGTCGAGGTGGTCGAGTACCAGGGCCGGGAGGTGGCGGTCGAGGCACGGACCACCGACGGGGTGCAGTTCAACCTGCGTACCGAGCAGCGGCCGGCGGTCGGCGACCGGATCGGGATCAGCGTCGACCCGGCCCGGCTGCTGGTCTTTCCAGCGGATCCGGACGCGCCGGCTGCGGATGGGGCGGCTGCGGAGATGGCCGCTCCGCAGGGGGCGGCCGCGACCGGCGACGGCGGGCCGGCGGGTGAGGCCGCCGCAGGCGAGGCGGTCGAGGGCGCTGCCGCCGGGCCGGTCGAGGGCGCTGCCGCCGGCGAGGCGGCGGGCGGGGCCAGCATCGGGGGGACCCGGTGAGCGCGACCACAACGCCGGGACGGACCGACGAGCCGACCGGGCAACGGTTGGACGTCCGGCCCCGGGCCCGGGTCGCGCTGCGGCACCGGCTCGCCGAGCGTGGCGTGGACCGGCAACTCCTGCTGCTCGTCCCGGCCGCCGTGTTCATCCTGGTGTTGTTCATCTACCCGTTCGGGTACGGCGTCGGGTTGTCGTTCCAGCCCACCGAGGGTGGGCCGTTCGCGGCGTACCAGGAGTTCTTCTCCGACCCGTACCAGCGGGACACCATCTGGACGACGCTGCGGCTGTCGCTGCCGGCGGCGCTGCTCAACGTCGCGGCCTCGGTGCCGATCGCGTACCGGCTGCGGGGACGGTTCCGGGGCAAGCGGCTGATCACCACGGTGCTGGTGGTGCCGATCACCCTCGGCACGGTGCTGACCGCCCAGGGGCTGCTGAACTTCCTCGGTCCGACCGGGTGGTTCAACCGGATCCTGATGACGGTCGGACTCACCGACGACCCGGTACGCCTGACCAACAACTACTGGGGTGTCTTCTTCTCCATCGTCATCACCGGGTTCCCGTTCGCCTTCCTGCTGGTGCTCTCGTACCTGTCGGGGATCGACCCGACCCTGGAACGGGCGGCGGCGACCCTCGGCGCCGGCTGGTGGCAGCGGTTCCGCCGGGTCACCCTGCCACTGCTGGCGCCGGGGCTGGCGACCACCTTCTGCCTCACGTTCGTCCTGGCGTTCAGCGTCTTCCCCTCGGCGGTGCTCGTCGGTGACCCGGCCGGAACGACCCGGGTCATCTCGATCGCCGCCTACGACGCGGCGTACGTCCGGTACGACTACCCGTTGGCAGCCACCATCGCGGTGCTGATGGGTCTGGTGGAGCTGCTGGTCATCGCGGCGGTGCTCGGCTGGCGGGCACTGCTCTACACCGGCTCGACGGCGGGAGGGAAGGGCTGATGGTCTCGGTACCCGCCCCCGCCCGCCGCCGGCGGCGCCTGGTGGCCAGCCCGGCCGGCTGGCTGATCTGGGGCGCGGTGGTCTTCTTCTTCGTCAACCTGGCCGGGCTGATCGGCTCGGTGCTGGTCAGCTCCTTCGGCAGCCGCTGGTACGACACCTGGCTGCCGCAGGACTACACCACCCGCTGGTACGGCCAGGCCTGGCAGGAGTTCGGGCTGTTCCAGGTCCTGCTGGTGACCCTGCAGGTGTCGCTGCTGGTCGTCGGCATCTCCGTCCTGATCGGGGTGCCGGCGGCGTACGTGCTCGCCCGCCGGTCGTTCCCCGGCCGGCGGCTGCTCTACCTGCTGTTCCTGCTGCCGATCCTGATGCCGCCGATCACCTACGGCATCCCGTTGGCCACGGTGCTCTACAAGTACGGCTTCGCCGGGCACCTGTCCGGGGTGGTGCTGGCGAACCTGGTGCCGTCGGTGCCGTTTGTCATCCTCACCATGACGCCGTTCATCGAGCAGATCGATCCGGCGCTGGAGCGGGCGGCCCGGATGTGCGGGGCCGGGACCCGGCAGATCTTCGTCCGGATCCTCGCCCCGCTGCTCACCCCGGGGATCCTCGCCGCGTCGATCCTGGTGCTGGTCCGCACCGTCGGGATGTTCGAGTTGACCTTCCTCACCGCCGGGCCGGACTCGCAGACCCTGGTGGTGGCGTTGTACTACTCGATGTCGGCGGCCGGGATCCGGGCCCAGCAGTCCATCGACGCGATGGCGGTCATGTACACCACGATGATGCTGGTGCTGCTGGTGATCGCGCTGCGTTTTGTCAATCCGACCCAGTTGGTGGCCCGGGTGAAGGAGGACGTCGAGTGAGCGGTGGCGGCCCGGGTGGCGGAGGTCAACCGCCCGGGTCGCCGCTCGCGCCGGTCGTGTCCGGCGGCGTCGCCGGGCAGGTGGGGAGTCCGTGTGGCGGGTCGGGCCCGGGCTCCTTGGGCAGGTTCGTCCAGAGGTCCGGTATCCATCGGCCGTCCTCCAGTCTGTTCCAGACCGGCCACCGCGCCGGCTGGCCGGGCGCCGGATCCACGTCGGCGACAAGCTGCCCGTTCCGCTCCTGGCAGACCACCCGGACGAGGTCGTTGTCGAGGTACCCGTCGCGGTACCGGGACCGGGTGTTCGGTCCCGCGTACGTGTACACGCCGTCACCACCGGTGTTGACCACGGTCGCCGTGACGACAGCGGCATGAGCCGGCGAGGCGTTGCCGGTGACCACGACCTCCGGGCCGGCGGGCGGCGCCGCGCCCACCGTCCGGTCAGCGTCGGACGGGGCGTCGGCACCGCCGGGCAGCCCGTTGGTGACGATGGTGCCGAGAATGGCGAGCAGCCCCCCGACAACGGCGGCGGCGATCTCCTTGTGTTCCCTGGCGAATGTGCCGAGCCGGCGGGGCAGCCGGGCGAGACGGTGACGCGTTCGGGCGAGGTGCCGGGACGCGGTCCGCCAGCCGCCGGCCCCGCCGGATGCCACCACCACGGACGCCGTCGGCGGGGCGTTGGGCGGTGCGGGCTCGACGGTCGCGGACGTCTCGGCCGTGAGCGGGACGTGGGACGGATCCGGCTGGGTCATGGCAGCCCTTCGCGACAGGGGGTACGCGCAGAACCTCCTACTACAGAGCGAGTTTATCTCGTCACCGCTTGCGATCACTCCACTGTGTTCGGTGCGCCCGGACGGGCCGGCGGATTCAGTCGGTGAACATCCCGGCGAGGATCCGGGCGGTCTGTTCCGGGTTGCTGGCCACGAAGTAGTGGTCGCCGCTGACCAGGTGCAGGCTCGCCATCCGCTGCGCGGGCAGCAGCGCGGCGATCGCCTCCCGGGTGCAGAGCCGGTCGTCCGTGCCGAGCAGCACGTGCACCGGACGGCTGCGGACCCCCTGGAAGCCGTCGGGCGCCAGCGAGATGTCCCGACGGAACCGGGGCAGCAGCAGGCGGCTGATCTCCTCCGCGTTCAGCGAGGTCGTCGGAAGCAGCCCGGCGTCACGCAGCCCGGCCAGCAGGACGTCGTCGTCGTCCGAGACGAGCACGGGCCGGTCCGGCCCCGCGGTCAGCACCGGCGGGGCGGAGAGGACCACCTGTGCGCCGCCCAGTCCGTCACCGGCGGCATCGGCCACCGCCGCCGCCAGCACCGCGCCGAGGCTGTGGCCGAACAGCACCGACCGGTCGCCGAGGTACGGGGCGCCCGCCTGCCACCAGGCCCGAGCCGCGTCGTTGACGGTGGCGCCGTCGTGGTACACCGCCTCCCCCGCCACCACCCGCCACGATTCCGGCAGGTGGCGGGCCAGTCGGGTGAAGGCTCCGGAGGAGCCGCCGGCGTACGGGATGCAGACCAGGGTCCGGCCCGGCCCGTCCCGGAGCACCCGCATCCGGACCGCCACGGGTCCGGCCCCACCACCCTGGCCCGCCTCCTGACCTGCTCCTTCGGACCCGCCAGCCGCTCCCCCGACCCCGCCGGGCCGGTGCGCGATCCCGTCGGGCCGGGCGGCGGGGACGGCGGGACGCGTCACCGGGTCGGCACCGGGACCCGGGCGGGCCCGGAGCCGGAACCGGGCCAGCTTGCCGGTGGAGGTGACCGGCAACTCGTCGACCACCTCGACCACGGCCGGTCGTTTGAACGCCGGAAGGTTCGCCCGGAACGCCGCCCTGGCCGCCCGGCGCAGCGCCTCCGGTCCGGTCCCCTGTGCCGGCACGAGGTACGCGACCGCCTGTTCCAGCCCGGTGTCGTCGCGCCCGCCGACCACCGCACACTGGGCCAGCCCGGGCAGGTCGCGGACCGCCGCCTCGACGTCGAGCGGAGAGACCTTGTAGCCGCCGAGGTTGATCAGGTCGTCGTGCCGGCAGACGTACCCGAGTTCACCGTTGGGTTCCTGACGGACGATGTCACCGGTGTAGGCACCGCCGTCGGCGAAGGTCCGGGCGTTCGCCTCGGGTCGGTCGAGATAGCCGACCGCGACCGAGGGGCCGGCGACGTGCAACCGTCCCTCCGCGCCGACCGGCAGGACCCGGCCGGCGTCGTCGCGTACCGTCAGCGTCGTATCCGGCACCGCCCGCCCGGTCGAACCGGGCCGGCTGCTCCGGGTCGACGCCACGATGTGCAGCACCTCCGTCGCGCCCAGCCCGTTGAGCAGCGGGACACCGAAGGTCCGGTCGAAGTCCACGCAGAGCGAGGCCGGCAGGTGTTCCCCGGCCGAGACGGCGAGCCGTACCGGGCCGAGGTCGAGCGCCGGCTCCCGGCCCGGCTCGGCGGTCTCCGACCGACGGGCCCGGTCCAGCAGCGCGGCGTAGATCCGCGGCACCGCGCAGAGCACCGTGGGTCGGTGGCGGGCGATCGTCGCGGCCAACCGGAACACGTCCGGCGGCCCCTGGTGGAGGACGACCCGGGCACCGGCCGCGAGCGGGAACAGCAGAGAGTTGCCGAACCCGTAGCCGAAGGAGAGTTTCGCCGTGGAGAGCACGGTGTCCTCGGGGCGCAGGTCGAGCAGCCGGCCGAAGCCGTCCAGCACACCGTCCACCCCGGAGGCCGCGTGCAGTACGCCCTTCGGGTCGCCGGTGCTGCCCGAGGTGTACTGGATCAGCAGCACCTCGGCCGGCGGATGGCTGGCCGGCGGTGGTGCCGGGTCGGCGCCCGGCTCCGTCCAGTCGGCGCCGCCCCGGGGTAACCCGGCCAGTCCGGCCCGGACCGCCAGGTCGGCGCCGCGTTCGTCGGCGTGCAGGAAGCCCGCCCGGCAGTTCCCGGCGATGAAGCTGATCTCCGTTCCGGTCAGCATCGGGCTGACCGGGACCGCGACCGCGCCCCGCCACCACAGGGCCAGGACCGCCACGACGGTCGCGACGGAGTCGTCGGCGAGCACGAGTCCCCGGGTTCCGGGTTGGACCCCGGCCGCGGCGAGCCGCGCCGCATACCACCGGACGGCCCGGTACAGCTGGGCGTAGCTCAGCTCACCGCCCGGGTCGACGTACGCGGGCCGCTCGCCCCGTCCGAGTGCGAGTTGTCGGCCGAGCAGCCGCTCGACAAGGTTGACGCTCCCCACGATGACACCTCCATGATGGCCGCGTTTCCGCACGGCTCGACCGCCAGGACGAGCAGAGCCGTCGGCGAGGGTGAGTTGAGACAGTGGGCCACGGCACAGGTCACGGCGATCAGACCCCCGGCCGCGCCGAAGTCGCCCAGCACCCGCTCCAGGTGCCAGACCGGCTGGGGATGGTCCTTGGCCAGGGCCTCGACCAGCTCGACGTCCGGGGTCGAGACGACCAGCGGACCCGGTACCGGCCCGTCCGGGACGACCGCGCCCCGGACCAGGTCACGTGCCTGGTTGACCAGGTCGCCGGCGGCCAGGCCGGTCCGGTGGAACCGGCCGAGTCGCACCCCCGGCTCGACGTCGCGCCAGGGCCGTACGGCGAGGCAGCCGGCGCCCTCCGCCGCCACGAGGTGCCCGCTGTGGGCGGCGAGGCTCCACCGGCTCACCGTCGCCGAGCCGCCGACCAGCGCCCGGACCGCCGCGCCGTCGGCGACCAGGCGTCCCGCCTCGACCAGGGCGGACAGTCCGGCGGTCGGGCCACCGGTGACCGTCTCGTTCGGGCCGTCGAGGCCGAGCCGGATCGAGACCGTCGCGGCCGGACCGTTGAACGAGGAGGCCGGGCCGAGGGTGGGGTTGCACAGCCCCGGTTCCAGGGTGGCCGCCTCGACGCAGACGGTGCCGTACTCGGCGAGCCCCGAGGTCGAGCTGGCCCAGAGCACCGCAGCCGGCCCCGACGCGATCGCGGTTGCCTCCGGGCCGGCCCCGGGCGGCGCCGGCGGCGGGCCGTCCGCCTGCCTCCCGGCCGGAATCGCCGCCTGGCCCCTGACCGGACGGGTCGTCTGTTCCTCGGCCGAGACCGCCGCCGCGAGCGCGAGCCGGGACTCGTGCGGCAGGGCACGGAGTCCCCGGGCCGGAACGCTCGCCGGCAGATCGGGCTCGACCGGCGCGGTCACCCGCCACTCGACCGGCGCCAGGTCCGTCCCCGGGGCGTCGTAGCGGTGCCGCACCGGGGGCGGTGGCTCCGCCGCGCCGAAGCGCCGGCCGAGCGCCTCGGGCCGGGTCACGCCGGCCAGCCGGAGTCCCAGGCCGGTGACGGCCAGCCAGTCGCCGTCGGCGCACCGCCCGTCAGCCGGTCGTCGCACCGCTCGGCCTTCCGAACAGGACGGTCGAGACGCCGCCACCGAACCCGAACGCCTGACTGAGCACCGCCCGCACGGGGGTACGCCGGCCGCCGGGCTCCACCAGGTCGATGCCGGCACAGTCCGGGTCGGGCTCGACCAGGGTCACGTTCCCCGGCACGAGGTCCTCGGCCAGGGCGCGTACCGCGATCACCGCCTCCAGGGCGGCGGCCGCCCCCTCCGCGTGGCCGAACTGTCCCTTCACCGAGGAGACCACCGGGCGGCGGGGCCCGGGCAGCGCCCGAGCCACCGCCCTGGCCTCGATCCCGTCGCTGGCCGGCGTGCCGGTGCCGTGGGCGCAGATCCAGTCCACGTCGTCGGCGGTCAGTCCGGCCCGGTCGAGGCAGCCACGCAGCGTCGTCACCAGGCCGTGCCCCTCCGGGTGCGGCTGGGTGGGGTTGTGCGCGTCCGCCGCGGCGGCGCAGGCCAGCACCTCGGCGGCGGGGAGGCGACCCCGGGCCACGACCCGGTCGGCCGGTTCCAGGACCAGCACGGCCGCTCCCTCGCCCGGAATGGTGCCCCGCCGGTTGACGTCGAACGGCCGGACCGTCTCCGGTTCGAGCGCCCGCAACGAGGTGAACATCGCGAGGATCTCCAGGGAGAGTTCGGAGACCCCGGCGCAGACCGCCACGTCCACCTCGCCGGCGGCAATCGCCCGGCAACCGGCGGCGATGGCGCTGTTCCCGGCCGCGCAACCGGGGGCGAGCAGAACGGTGGGGCCGGTGACCGCGACCGCCGCGCGCACCGGCGCCAGCAGGTCGTCCGGGCGGGCCCAGCCGCCGTCGGGCGGCACCACGAGCCGACCCGGGCCGATGCCCCGGTCGAGACCCGGCCGGGTCGCCATCACCGTGCCGACGAACAGACCGAGCCGGTGCCGACGGGTGCGGGCGGGCAGCCCGGCGTCCCGGAGGCCTTCCAGGGTGGCGGCGACGAGGTAACAGGCCGCCAGCGAACCGGCGGCCGGCACCAGCGCGGCGAGCGCGGCGAGCGCGGCCAGCGTCTCCGACGGCACCTCGGCCGCGGACCGCGCCGGGTAGCCGGAGAGGTCGAACCGGGTCACCGGTCCGGTCAGCACCCGCCGCTCGGTCACCGCCCGCCACAGCGCCTCGCTGCCGAGCCCGGCGGCGGAGACCGCGCCGACCCCGGAGACCACCACGGCGGGACGCCGGGCGGCGCGCGTGCGGTCACGGTCCAACGGAGATGCCCCGATTCCGGAGTACGGTGAGCGCGTCGCCGAAGTCCTGCAGACCGGCCGCCTCCGCGTCGGTGAGCCGTACCCCGAACTGCCGCTCGACGCGGACCACGAACTCCACCTTCTGCACCGAGTCGATGCCGAGATCCTCGTAGAAGGCCGCCCGCTCGGTGATCTCGTCCGGGCTGACCTCGAAAATCTCGGCCGCCAGGTTCCGTAGTACGGCGGCCGAGACCGCGTCCCTGTGTGCCAAGTCCGGCTCCTCTCCCGATCACCGCGTGCCACGTCCGTGGAAGTTGCGGGTCGGCTCCGCTCTGGGTTTTCCGAGGGGCCAACGACCGGGACTCACTTCGGATGCGACCGGATCGTTCGATCGAGCTGACCGAACAGGCGGTTGCCGCGATCCGATCAGGTCGATGCACCGCATCGACAACGGCGGCCCGCGACGGCCCGCCGGCCGGTCCGCGAAATTCGTGGCCGGCCCGACGCCGCAGGTCAGGGCAGCAGTGCCACGGGTTTGGCGTCGATGCGGACCCGGAACAGCACGTACGGTTTCTGACGGCGGTCCACCCCGCCGCAGTACGTCGCCTGTCGGTGCAACTGGTTGGCGGTGACGTAGAGGAAGCCGTCGGCGGCGACACACATGGTGTCCGGCCAGAGCAGCCGCGGGTCGTGTACCAGGGTCTCGAAGCCGTCGTCCGGCTCACGGCGCAGGATGGCGTTCTGCTCGTACGCGGTGAGGTAGAGCCGGCCGGCGTCGTCGCTCTCCAGTCCGTCGGAGCCGCTGCTTTTGTCACCCTCGTCCCGGACGGTTGCCTGCACCTGTTCGTCGTCCATCGACCGGTCCACCAGGGCGTGCACCGCGACGCTGTAGAGCTGCCGGGACATCAGCGGGCAGTAGAAGAGTCGGCTGCCGTCGGCCGAGATGGCGATCCCGTCCGCGCCGAAGGTGAGCGGGCTCGGCGGACCGTCGGCCGGGCGTTGCAGGAAGGGCCGCCCCTCGACGATGGGCCGGAACGTGGACAACGGTGCCGCCTTGGTCGACGGGTCGTCGTGCAGGCGGCGCCAGCACTCGCCGGTGGCCAGGTCGACCACGATGATCCCGTTCGGCCCGTTCATGGCGGAGTCGGTGACGAAGGCGGTGCCGGCCGGCCCTCGCCGCAGGTCGAAGCGGACGTCGTTGACGTACGACGTGGGGAGCGCGACGTCGGGCGGGAAGACGATCGTCTGGGCGACGGTGTCGGTGTCGAGGTCGATCCGGACCAGCTTGGCGCCACCGGTGCGGACCGGCTGGAGCAGTGGGCTGCCGGTGTCCAGTACCCAGAGCCGGTCGGCCGGGTCGACCACGACGCTCTGCGCCGAGACGAACGCGCCGGCGTCGTCGTCGCCGGACGGACTGTTCCAGGCCTGGTCCGGGTAGGGCCGGCAGGTGCCGTCGCGCAGTTCGGCGACGGTCGCCTCGACGTCGTCGCCCCACTTGGGAAAGGTGACGAAGATCCGGCCGCGTCGGGAGACGGTGACGCCGGTCGGCATGGCCCCGGTGAAGGTGTGCACCACCTCGAGTTCACCGATCGGCTCGGCGCCGGCCAACTGGTCGCTCATCCGGACCTCTCCTCGGACGTCACGGCCGGGAACCAACGTGTCCGACCCGGACTCCGGGCCGCCGACCCCGCCGGGACCTCGGGCCGCCCACCCGACCACCGGGCCAACCCTAAGTCAGCACCGGCTGCGCCATGACCGGAATCGGCGAGTTCGTACCGGACACGAGGGCCAGCGCAGCGAGATCGGTCTATGTAAGAGTCTTACCATCGCAGATTAAAATTGGTTAGATACCTTCACGTCAGGCTCCCCTGCGTCGGGAAGGATCACCATGCCGAACAGATACACCCGCGGCCTCACCGTCCTGCTCGCCACCGCGCTCACCGCCGTCGCCCTGGTCCCGGCCAGCCCGGCCGCGGCGGCGACCGCGACTGTCGACAACGCCACCGCCGGCCGCTTCACCGCCAGCACCAGTTGGGGTACGTCCACCTGGTCCAGCCAGCGCCAGGGCCCCGACTACCGGTTTGCCACCCCGGACACCACGGCCAGCGACGCCGCCTGGTTCAAGATCGCCGTACCGGCCGCCGGCAGCTACCTGGTCGAGGTCTGGTACCCCGCCGATCCCGGCTACAACAGCGCGACGCCGTTTGTCGTGGTCACGAGCGGCGGCAACCAGACGATTCCGGTGGACCAACGCGGCAACGGCGGGCGCTGGGTGAGCCTCGGCACGTTCCCGCTGGCCGCCGGCGACTACAACGCGGTCGGGGTCAGCCGGTGGACCAGCGGCACCGGCTACGTCGTCGCCGACGCGGTACGGATCACCTCGGCCACCGGCGGCACCACCTTCGCCATGCCGCTGCCCCGGACCGCCCTGCCCCGCAGCGAGTACGACGACCCGCACCACGACTACCCGGCGATCGACCTGCCGGTGCCGACCGGCACCCCGGCATACGCGGTCCGGGCCGGCACCGTGGTCCGGGTCAACGACAGCAGCTGCGGCCAGGGAATCAACCTGACCGGTACGGACGGGGCGGTCTACACGTACTGCCACTTCTCCGCCTGGTCGGTGGCGAGCGGGGCCACCGTCACCGCCGGGCAGCGGATCGGCACGACCGGCAACACCGGCAACTCGACCGGACCGCACCTGCACTTCGGCATCCGGACCGGCAGCACCCTGCGCTGCCCGCAGGCGTACCTGCTGGCCCTCTACGACGGCGTCACCCCGCCGGCCGCGAGCAGCCTGCCCACCAGCGGGTGCAGCTACTGAGCCGCCAAGAGGGGCCTCTCCGGTCGCCGGGCGGTAGCTGGTGGCGAGGGAGGGGCCCTTCCTGACAGTGGCGGCGCTACGGCTTCCGGGCCACCACGATGTCCCGGACAATCGCCTGGTCGACCCGGTGCACGAAGTCCAGGTACGGGTCCGCGGTCATGACCTCCAGCCCGGCGTCGGCGAGCACGGCCACCGCCTCCTCCCGGCGGGCCACGTTGGTGTTCCAGGCAACCCCGAGCGCCCCGCCGGGCCGGAGCAGGTCGGCCCAGACCGGCGCGGCCGCGGCGAGCAGTTCGAGCGGGCTGCGGACCAGCCGGTCGCCGCTGCGGCTGCCGTGCTGTACGCCGTACGGCGCGTCCGCGACGAGCAGGTCCTGGCTGCCGGGCCGGAAGAACTCCAGGCTCCGGGTGGTGTCCGCGTTCACCACGTCCAGCCGCTGGGTGTCGCCGGCGCGGTACGCCTCCTTGTCGGCCGCGAGCGACACCTGCAACCGGCGGCCGACCACCTTCCGCTCCCGGCGCACCGGCCCGGACTCGGCCCGGTGCTTGAGCCGCTTCCGCTTGAGCCAGGTCTGGATGTACGTCGCGTACGCCTCGAAATCCTGCTGGTCGCGGTCGACTCCGGCGGCGTCGAAACCGTACATGAGTGCCTGGTTCAGGGTGGTGCCCCGACCGCAGAGCGGATCGAGCACCCGAAATCTGCGGTCCAACATTTCCGGGGCCAGGTCCGAGGAGAGCAGCGTCACGTTCAACAGCAGTTTGGTGAACTGCTCGTTCGTCTTCCCGGGATACTTCGGAATGGTCACCAGATCGTCGTCGAAACGGTCGAGCCGGTGCAACTCGACCGGACGGAGCAGGCCGTCGACCACCTCGAACAGGGTGTAGATCGACGAGAGGTTGGCCAGGAACGCCACGTCCCGGTCAGTGAGGCCGTCGGCGGTGAAGGTGACGTAACGGACACCGCCGATAATCGTTTCCGCCGGTTCCGACAACCGGCCGCCGAGGACGGCCCGGTTGAACACCGCCAGTTCCGCGCGGGTCAGCGCCACCGAGGCGTCCGCGTAGACCCGGTTCGACGACGGAAGAATCAACAACGTGTATGTGCCCATGTCCCCTGCAGCATTCTTGGTCAACGGCCGGGATGATCGTAGAGGACGAGGTGGGCGGAACCGATGGACGGTTAACCGGGGCGCACGAACAAGGTGAAACCTGCGCCAGGACAGCGTGAACCTGCCGTGGGCCCGGGCCGGCCGGGTCGCGGCGCCGGTCAGGGACGGCGCAGCAGGCCGCCGTACTCGAAGAACCGGGTCTCGTTCGCACCCTGGCCGAGGTAGGGCCGGAGCGCCTCGTCGACCGGCGCGAGCGGCGGCTGGCCCGGATCGGGCCGCCAGGTCTTGACGTCGACCAGGCCGGGCTCCACCGCATCCCAGCCGGGCAGGAACGCAGCCACCTCCGCCGTGGTGCGGTTACGCCACGGGATGCCCATCTTCGCCACCATCGCGTTGCCCTCGGCCACCCCCGCCGGATCCGGGCCGGCCAACTGCGAGTACGCCAGGTAGCTGTCCGGCACGACCGCATCCCGTACCGTGTCGAGCACGTGCTGCACGGCCGTGTCGTCGACGATGGAGTGGGTCACCGACAGCAGCAGTACGCCGACCGGCTCAGAGAAGTCGATCATCTCCCGGACGGTCTCGTCGGCGAGGATCGTCTCCGGCTCGGTGACGTCGGCGGCGATCACCGTGGTCGTCTCGTCGTCGGCCAGCAGGGCCCGGCCGTGCGCCAGCACGATCGGGTCGCTGTCGACGTAGACGACCCGGGCCCCGGGCCGGAACTCCTGTGCCACCTGGTGCACGTTCGCCTGGGTCGGCAGGCCGCTGCCCAGATCGAGGAACTGCCGGATGCCCAGATCACGGGCGAGGAACCGGACCACCCGGTAAAGGAATCGACGGTTCTCCCGGGTGACGTCGAGGCTCGCCGGGTACTGCCGGCAGACGTGCAGGACCGCCGCCCGGTCGACCGGAAAGTTGTCCTTGCCGCCCAGGTTGTAGTCGTACATCCGGGCCGACGTGGGCACGTCGATGGAGAAGGCCGGAAAGCCTCCGTCGTTGGGGGCGGTCACAGATCAGCTCCGTGGTTCTGGTACGGACATCCGGGTAGCCACGCTGCTCGGGAAATCGTACCCAACCGGGAGCCGGGCCGGACCATCCGGTGTGGACGGTCCGGCCCGGCCCCCGACAGCCCGGTCGGACGCTGCCCCGCCCCGGTGGGTGCCGGACCGGACCTCAGCGTCCGCAGCCGATCCGACGTTCGCCCAGCGCCAGGTCGTCCAGCCAGAGGTCGAAGTGGTCCGGCACCGGTCCGGGCTGGTAGAGCTGCCAGCCGATCTTCACGGTGTCGGCCCGGGGCAGGACGAAGTCGACCGGGTTGCCGCCGTGCTCGGTGGTGGTGACGGTCAGATCCGGTTGCGGCACTCCGTCGATCCAGACGCCGATCCGGTTGTCGGTGGCGTCCCACTGCCACTCGAAGCACTGCCAGCGGTCCTCGGTGGTCGGCGCGGACTCGCGCCAGTTGGTCCAGTCGCCGGTCGGACCGCCGTCGGCACCGACCCCCCAGTACGACCCGCCCAGCGGCGGCGCCCACTGGCCGCCGATCGGCCGGACGATCTCGGCGCTCCCCGATCCGGTCGCCTCGACCAGGGTGAAGTGTGCCCAGTCGGGGGCGGTCGGGAAGGCGTCCACCCGCAGTCGCATCCGACCGTAGAAGCTGTTGCCCGGGGCGGCGAAGTCGTCGACCCGGAGGAAGGCCCGCCCGTTGCCCTCGGTGTGCACCCGCAGCACCTTGTCACCCCGGTGCCGTTCGACGGTGAGGGTGCCGTCCCTGGTGTCGATGCCCCAGGCCAGCGTCGCCGCGCCGCCGGTCGGCAGCCGCTCGAAGTCCTCGCAGAACAGCAACGCCCGCCTGCCGCAACCGTCGCCGTGTCCGGCACCGCCCCGGTCGTGGCCGCCGGCGGCCACGCCGTCGCCGGCCAGCGCCACCGGACCGCCGGCCAGTACCACACCCACGGTCAGAAGGAGGGGGAGCACGCGTCTCGTCAGGGCCACCATGGCGCAAGAGCATGACAGATATCGATGGACGACACCAGCGCCCCACGGAATCTGTCGACATCGAAGATCCTCTCTGGTTTACTGACATCCCGGTCGGTATCCGCGCCGCCGCACGGCGTGACGTCGGACGTGATGGCCGGCGCTGTCTGCGGAGGTGTGCCATGACCCGTGGGTCCGAACCGGATCCGCTCCCGGCCGAGTCGCCCGGGCCCGAGCCGACCGTGTCCCGGCGCGGCGTGCTGCGGGGCACCGCGGCCGCCTCGGCCGGGGTCGCCGTCGGTGCGGTCGCCGCCCCCACCACCGACCTCGCCCCGACGCTCGCCAGCACGGCCACCGCCGCTCCCGCCCCCGAACTGGCCGGCGACCAGCTCGTCGACGTCCGGGTCACGATCAACGGCCGGGCCGAACAGCTGCGGATCGACCCGAGGGTGACCCTGCTGGACGCCCTCCGGGAACGCCTCGGCCTGACCGGCTCGAAGAAGGGTTGCGACCGGGGCCAGTGCGGTGCCTGCACGGTGCACGTCGACGGCCGCCGGGTGCTCTCCTGCCTGACCCTGGCCGTAACGACCACCGGTCGCCAGGTCACCACCATCGAGGGTCTGGCCGACGGGGACCGACTGCACCCGATGCAGCAGGCGTTCATCGAGTGCGACGCCTTCCAGTGCGGGTTCTGCACCGCCGGCCAGATCATGTCGGCGGTCGCCCTGGTCGAGGAGGGCCACACCGGCTCCGACGACGAGATCCGGGAGCAGATGTCCGGCAACATCTGCCGCTGCGGGGCGTACGAACACATCGTCGCCGCGGTCCGCACGGTCGCCGGGGACGGAGCCGGACGATGAGGGCGTTCGAGTACGGGACCGCGCAGAGCCTGCCGCAGGCCCTGGCGCAGGGCGGCGACGACACCGCCTACCTGGCCGGCGGCACCACCCTGGTCGACCTGATGAAACTCGAGGTGCTCACCCCCCGCCGGGTGGTGGACATCAACCGGCTGCCGCTGCGCGGGATCTGGGCCGACCGGGACGGACTGCACCTCGGCGCGCTGGAACGGATGAGCGACGCCGCCGCCCACCCGCTGCTCACCGACCACTATCCGCTGCTGGGCCGGGCCCTGCTCGGCGCCTCCCCACAGCTGCGCAACATGGCCACGCTCGGCGGCAACCTGATGCAGCGGACCCGCTGCGGCTACTACCGGGACACCGCCACACGGTGCAACCGGCGCGAACCCGGCTCCGGCTGCTCGGCAATCGAGGGCGAGAACCGGGGCCACGCGATCCTCGGCACCAGCGCCGCCTGTGTCGCCACCCACCCCAGCGACTTCGCGGTGCCGCTGGTCGCCCTCGACGCCCGGCTGCACCTCGCCGGCCGCGGCGGAACCCGACAGGTCCGGATCGCGGACTTCTACCGACTCCCCGGCGACACCCCGCACCTGGAGCACGACCTGCGGCCCGGTGAGCTGATCACCCGGATCACCGTGCCCCCACTGACCTGGGCACGCCGGTCGACGTACCTGAAGATCCGCAACCGGCAGTCGTTCGAGTTCGCGCTCACCTCGGCCGCGGTGGCGCTGGACCTGCGCGGCGGACTGGTCCGCGACGTACGCCTGGCGGTCGGCGGCGTCGGCACCCGACCGTGGCGGCTGCCCGCGGTGGAGGACGCGCTGCGCGGCCGTCCGCTGCGGACCGACGTCGCCGAGGCGGCCGCCGAACGGGCCGTCGACGGGGCCCGGCCCCTGGCACACAACGCCTACAAGACGACCCTGCTCCGGCGCGCCATCGTGCGCGCCCTGATGAGCCTGGCGGGATGAGGATGCCCGACTCTGTGAACCGGACCGTCTCGGTCAACCGGGTGGACGGTCGACTCAAGGTCACCGGCGGCGCCCGGTACGCCGCCGACCAGCCGGTCGCCGCCGTGGCGCACGGCTATCTGGTGCTCAGCACGGTCGCCCGGGGCACGATCCGGTCGATGGACGTCTCGGCCGCCGAACGGGCCCCCGGCGTGCTCGCCGTCTTCACCCCGTTCCGGGCGCTGGAGCTGCGCGGCAGCGGTAACCCGTTCAGCGTCGGGCACAGCTGGCTACCGCTGCAAAACACCGAGGTGCACTACCACGGTCAGGCGATCGGCGTGGTGATCGCGGAGACGTTCGAGCAGGCCCGGGACGCCGCCGCGCTGGTCCGCACCAACTACGACGTCCGTCCGCCGGCGGCCTCGCTGCCCGGCGGCATCCCGGACGCGACCGACCCCGGACCGATCATGGGCGAGCCGGCGAAACTGGAGTTCCTCGCCGAGGGCGTCGAGTCGATCGACGCGGCGCTGGCGGCCAGCGAGGTGACCGTCACCGGGCGCTACACCCAACCGATGAAGCACCACACCGCGATGGAGCCGCACTCGGCGGTCGCGCAGTGGCAGGGTGACCAGCTCACCCTCTACTGCGGTACGCAGAGCGCGACACTGACCGTCGGCACGATGGCGGCGGCCCTCGGCGTGGCACCGACCCAGGTCCGGGTGGTCAGCCCGCACGTCGGCGGCGGCTTCGGCAACAAGGTCGCCACCTGGGCACATCCGCTGCTCGCGGCGGCGGCCGCCCGGGTCCTGGGCCGGCCGGTGAAGATCGTGCTGAGCCGGGAACAGACGTTCACGATCACCGGGAACCGCTCCGCGGTCGACCAGACGGTGACCCTGGGCGCCCGCCGCGACGGCACCCTGGTTGCGATCAAGCACGGGGCGTACGCCACCCAGTCCGCCTCCGGCGGAATCTTCGAGTCCCCCGGACACACCACCTCCCGGTACCTCTACCGGTCCGAGAACATCCACCTCGACCAGCGGATCGTCACGCTCGACATCCCGCCGCCCACCGTGATGCGCGCCCCGGGCCAGGAGTCCGGCTCGTTCGGTCTGGAAACCGCGCTCGACGAGTTGGCGATCAAGCTGGGCGTCGACCCGGTCGAGCTCCGGCTGCGCAACAACGCGACCATCTTCCCCGGACGCAACGTGCCGTGGTCCAGCAAGCACCTGGACGAGTGCTACCGGGTCGGCGCGGAACGGTTCGGCTGGCACCGGCGGAACCCGGCCCCCCGGTCGACGGTGGACGGCGACTGGCTGGTCGGCACCGGCATGGCCAGCGCGAACTACCCGGGTGAGCGATTCGCGGCGTCGGCCCGGATCCGGTTCCGGGCCGACGGCACGGTCAGCGTCGACAGCGCCACCGCCGACCTGGGTACGGGGATGTGGACCGTGCTCGCCGTACTCGGTTCGGAGTCGCTCGGCCTGCCGATCGACCGGATCCGGCCGGACCTCGGCGAGTCCACCCTGGCGGCCAACGTGGGAGCGTTCGCCTCGGCGGCGACCGCGAGCACCGGCCCGGCGGTGGCGGCCGCCGCCGAGGCCGCGATCGCCGAGCTGATCCGGGTCGCGGTCACCCACCAGGACTCCCCGCTGTACGGCGTACCGACCGGCGACGTCGGATACGACCACGGGCAACTCGTCGCGCCCGGGCGCCGGATCGGCTTCGCGGCCCTGCTCGACGCCCTCGGCCTCGACGTGGTCGAGGCCACCGGCAACGCCGGCCCCGGCCCGGAGCACGGCCGGTACGCCTTCACCTCGTTCGGCGCACACTTCTGCGAGGTACGCGTCAACCGCTGGACCGGCGAGCCCCGGCTGAGCCGGATCACCACGGTGATCGACGCCGGCGCCATCATCAACCAGAAGACCGCGCGCAGTCAGATCGTCGGTGGGGTGATCTTCGGCATCGGTCAGGCCCTGCTGGAGGGCGCCCACCTCGAACCGGCGACCGGCCGGATCGCCAACCCCAACCTCGCCGACTACCTGCTGCCGGTCAACGCCGACGTACCACCGGTCGACGTCCACTTCCTCAACCACCCGGACACGCTGTTCAGTCCGCAGGGGGCGCGCGGGATCGGCGAGGTCGGCACGGTCGGGGTCGCCGCCGCGATCGGCAACGCCGTCCACCACGCCACCGGGCGCCGCATCCGCGACCTGCCGATCACCCTGGACAAGCTGCTGTAGTCGACCGCCTGCGGACGGGACCACCAGCCCACCGTCGACGCGTTACCGTTGAGTCACCCAAAGTTGTCTATGGGTACGTCGAACGGGGACCACCTGCGGATGGGACACACCGGGGAGGAACTCGGCGCCGACTGCGTCGACCTCTGGGAGGGCGGCTACTTCGAGCTCAAGCCGCTCGGTGCGCAGTTCGGGGAGGCCGCCGGCAGGCTCGCGCTGACCGAGGGCCACGAGGGCTGCTTCTGGCGCAGCAGCGAACTCGGTGGACCCTACGGTCCGGTCCGGCAGGTCTGGGCCGACTTCAGGGACGAGGTCCACGTGATCCTGCGGGAAACGGCGGAAAACCTCGACCTGACCGGTGACGCGCTGATCCTGGCCGCTAACGAGTACCTGGAGACCGACACGGTCGCGAAGCGGAAGTTCGAGGAGCTCAAGCCGGCGGTGATCGACGCGTACGTGCGGGGCGACGGGATGGAGCCAGGGAGGTGAGCTACGAGCAACTCGCGCAGCACGCGGCGGAGATCGAGCGGACCGCGATCGTGAAGTCGATGGAACGACGTGGCTTCACCCAGGACTCGCAGGGCGTCTGGCAGGCCGGTTCGGATGTCGAGAGAGCGCGGGTCGCCGGCGAACTGACCGTGTCCCGGTTCCAGGGTGTCTCCGACATGTTCACGCCGTTTCTGAACATGCCGGACCCCGCCAGGTTCGATCCCCTTCTCACACATCTGGGTGAGACCCTGAAGATCCTCTCGTCCGGCAACACCGAAGCCGACCCTGTTTACCGAGCGGGCGTGGCGGCGAACGATGACCTTCTTGGCATGAACACGGTCGGTAAGGCCCTACAGGACTGGCGTGGTTCCGCCGCCGCCGCTTTCCGGCAGAACTTCGTCGAGCCGTTTCCGGCAGTCACCACAAACCAGTTCGCTCTCGTGGCCACGCTACGGGGAGCTGTCGATGCGGAGCAGGCGATGTGGAAGGCCGCCCGGGACAGCGTCGACGACATCGCCCACAAGGCGCAGGTGGCGTTGGACGCGGTGAACGACTGCAGCACAAAGGAGCAGACCGCGCTGCTGACCGTCGCCGCGTCGGCGTTCGCGATCTCGGCTGCGGTGGCGACGGCAGGCAGCGCGACGGCGATCTCGCTCACGGTGGTCGGCGCGACCGCGCAGGTCGCCGGCGCCGTCCCTCGGGAGGACCCGGAAAAGGTGCACTTCGACGGCAAGACTGCGGAAGAGATCGTCAATCAGGTGCAGGGGGCGTTGAACAGGCTCGTGGCTCAGTTGGATGCCAAGGAGCGGGAGATCGCGGACGCCATGTCCGAATCGACCGGCTACCTCGCCGCCAACCGGACGAAATTCGTTTCCGCTCGGCCGTCCCTCGCGGACGCCACGGCCGCGACCATCACCGGACCCACCGGTCTGGGTGAGGCGGTGTGAGGTGATCAACTTTGGGTGAACTCGCAGACCGGGTCCAGGCGATGCGGGTCCGGGCCTCCACACCTGACGGCATGATGACCGCGGAGCTGCGCAACGGCAGCGAGGTGGCCCTCTCCCTCGTACCCGGCTGGTACGACAACTGTCACGAGAGCGACCTGGAGCGGCAGCTCACCAGGCTGGGCAGCCTGCTCTGGGGGGCCAGGACACGCGAGTACTGGGCCACGGTCAGTAACACCACCGGCGAACATGTCGCTGGCGAGGACCGGCCGATCAGTCCCCGTGACGTCGAGTTCACGGAGGCCCGCGAGACGGTGGTTGCTCGGGGTCGTTCGACAGACGGGCACGTCACTCTCTCCGTCGAAGGCATGCGTCGGTGGACGGTGACGATCGCACCGGGCACGGTTCGAGGGCTGAGCGAGCGCGACTTCGTCAACGCGGTCCGCCAGTCGGCGAGCGGGTTGATCCAGGACCAGCTCGCACAGATCACGGCGCTCAAGTACCGGATCTACGGATGACGGGACGACCCAGCATGCCGGTGCGACGCGGAGTGTTGTGGATGAGTCTCGGCGTACTGGTGGTCGTCGTCGGACTCGTCCTGCTGGCACGCGGCGGAGACGACGGGCCGCCAGCGCCGACGTGCCGGATCGTCGGTCCACCCTCCCCGCCGTCCGCCGCATCCGACAGCGGCGGCCTGCGCATCGTCGAGCAGGGCTACAGCCGCCTCCTCGCGAATGCCACGACCGTCAGCATGGGCGTCGTTCTCGAGAACACCACCGACAGGGTCGCCTACCGCACCCGCGTGACCTTCGACGTCCTCGGCGAGTCGGGCGAGAGCCTCGTCTGGGAGAGGCACCGTCCCTGGCTCGTACAGGAGGTGCCGGTGATCCTGCCTGGAGCCAGGGTCTCCGTCGGAGATGCGGTGGCACTGAATGATCGGGCGCCACGACCGGCCGCCTCGGTCGCCCGGATCTCGATCACACCAGTCGTCACACAATGGCTCCCTGCGGGCGACGGGCACACCGGGCTCGCGCCGGTAACCGCGAAGCCCGTTCCCGGATCCAGTCAACGAGACGAACAGGGAACAGGTTCGGTGAGGTACATCTCGGAGTCCGCGAACTGCGCGGATCTTCTTTCCCGGGGCGCCTCACTCGTCTTCCGTGACGAGTCGGGCCGGATTGTCGGCGGCAACGTCGACAACCAGCGGCACCTTTCAGCCTGCGACGCCGGTACCGGCCACCAGGCTCTCGCGCACGCCGGCCTCGACACCATCCCCGCGTCGGCCGATCTTGACCGGACCGACGTGACCGTCTACTGCGACTTCTCCTATCCGGTCCGCACCGGAGAGTCCGGCGAGCCGATCAACCTCTGACGGGCTCTTCAACCACGAAGCGGCGACATCCGCAACCTAGGAATGGGAGGAAGGTGAGCTGTCGACGTACGCCGGGAGGGTCGGCGGTGACGCCGGCGGTGGCGGGCACGACCAGCCGGACCGCCCCGATCGCCGCGCCGACCGCGACCACCACGACGATCAGGAGGTACGACCAGCGGGCCAGCCGGCGGGTGACGGCGGAGGCGTGAGACACCCCGCGAGAGTAGGTCGTCTGTCAACATGGACCGGACGTGTCCGTCGCGCTTCGGGGGACGACTGGTGAACTGGGCTGAGATGCTCGCGTACTGCCTGGCCAAGCCCGGTGCCTGGCAGGACGAGCCGTGGGAGGGCGACGTTGTCGTCAAGGTCGGGCCGAAGGTCTTCGCGTTCCTCGGTCCGGAGGCGCGGTCCAGCGTCGGGGTCAAGTGCGGGCCGAATCGGGAGATGGCCGACGAGTGGCTGCGGCGTTACCCGGAGGACGCCTCGGTGATGGCCTACATCGGGCGGTCGGGCTGGAACACGTTGCGGATCGGGGCGGGCATTCCGGCCGACGAACTGCGGGAGGCGGTGGACTCCTCCTACGAGGCGGTGGTCAGCAAGCTGCCGAAACGGGACCGACCGACGGTCTGACCCCACGGACGTCGGGCCGGGAGGCGACGCTGTCGTCTCCCGGCCCGTCCGGGTCGTGCCGCTCGTACGGGTCAGCGGGACGCGGTCACCGGGACGAGTTCCTCGACGGCGGGCCGTGGCGTACGGCGGGCCGTCCGGCGGGCGGTGGGCACCGCCACCGCCGCCAGGACCGCGGCCAGGGAGAGCACGGCGAGTGTCGCGAACCCATGGGTGAATCCCGTCTCCCGGGGCAGCCCGTTCGGCAGCGGATGGGCGGTGATCACTCCGCTCATCACCGCCGCGCCGATCGCGCCGCCGATGGTACGGATGTTGGCGTTCATCCCGGTGGCGACGCCGGTCTGCCCGGCCGGGACGCTGCGGACGATCAGGTTGGTCATCGACGCGAAGGCCAGACCGATACCGAGTCCGAAGACGGCGGCGGCCACCCCGATCTGCCACCGTGTGTCGTGGGCGAACACGAGCATCGCGCCGGAGACGGTGCCGAGCGCCGCGCCGCTGATCAACTGGGCCCGGGCGGTGAACCGGGGCTCCAGCCGGCCGCCGACGATACCGGCGACGAACATGGCGACCAGCATCGGCAGCATCAGCAGACCGGCCTCGCTGATACTCGCCCCGAAGCCGTACCCGGCGCCGCTCGGCGTCTGCACGAACTGCGGCAGGAAGGCGTAGATGGCGAACATCGCGGCGCCGAAGAGCAGCGCGACGAGGTTCGTCGTCCAGACCGCGGGCAACCGCATCATCCGCAGGTCGATCAGCGGGTTGGCCGCCCGGTTCTCGGCGACGAGCCAGGCCACCGCCAGGACGACGGCCAGCAGCAGCAGGCCGAGGACCCGGCCCGACGACCAGCCCCAGGCCGGAGCCTTGCTGACCCCGAGCAGCAGCGCGACCAGCCAGCCGGAGAGTAGTACGCTGCCACCCCAGTTGATCCGGCCGGGGGCGCGTACCCGTGACTCGGGTACGAGCAGCGCGGCGGTGAGCGCCGTCGCCGCGACGACGATCATCGGGATCCAGAAGAGCCAGTGGTAGTCGAGGGCGGCGACGATCGGGCCGGCCATCACCACGCCGACCCCGCCGCCGGCGGCGATGATCGCCGACATCGCGCCGATGGCCGAGGACATCCGCGCGGCCGGGAACTCGTCGCGGATGATGCCGTAGGAGAGTGGGAAGACGGCGCCGCCGATGCCCTGGACAACCCGGGCGATGATCAGTACGCCGATGGTCGGCGCCAGTGCCGCCAGCAGGCAGCCGACCGCGAGTGCCGCCATGGCGACGACCAGCATCCGCTTCTTGCCGACCATGTCGCCGACCCGGCCGAGGATCGGCGTGAAGACCGCCGCGGAGAGCAGGTAGGCGGTCAGCACCCAGGTGACGGTGTTCTGTGAGGTGTGCAGGTTGTGCTGGATCGTCGGCAGCACCGGGCTGATCAGCGACTGCAGCATGGCGAAGAAGCCCGCGCCGGCCGCGAGGACGGCGAAGGTCAGCCTCGGTGAGGTGGATCGGAGGGTCCGGATCACGAGGGTGACTCCAGTTCCGTGGGTTGAGGGGTGGATCGGATGTGCCGGGTGGTCACTCGGTGGGCTGGCCCGTGGCCGCCGCCATCGGTGCCTGCGCGGCACCGGGGAAGTCGGCGGCGGCGCTGACCTCGGCCCACTGCCGGGCCTCCGCGGAGCGGATCTCCGCCGCGTCGAGGGCGGAGGTGACCGCGGCGGCGCCGAGCAGCAACCGCAGTGGCGGCTCGGCCAGGCGTACGGTGTCGACGATGATCCGGGCTCCCCGGACCGGGTCACCGGGCCAGGTGTGCACGGTGGACTCGCGGTAGCGGTTCATGGCGCCGACGGTTCCGTCGTACTCCGCGCCGACCTCGACGGACGGCATCGAGGCGCCGCCCCAGTCGGTCCGGAAGCCACCCGGCTCGATGATCGTGACCTTGATCCCGAACGGCTTGACCTCGCTGTTGAGCACCTCGGAGAAGCCCTCGACCGCCCATTTGGCGGTCTGGTAGGCGCTCAGTCCAGGGCTGCCGCCGACCCGTCCACCGATCGAGGAGAACTGGACGAAGTGCCCGGACCGCTGCCCGCGCAGCACCGGCAGGGCGGCCCTGGTGACGTTGACGACGCCGTAGAGGTTGGCGTCGATCTGGCCGCGGAACTCCTCCTCGGTCATCTCCTCGATGGGCCGGGAGATGGCGTACCCGGCGTTGTTCACCACGACGTCGAGGGCGCCAAACTCGTCGACCGCAAACCGGACGGCGGCCCGGGCGGCCTCGGCGTCGGTCACGTCCAGGGCGAAGGGACGGATGTGGTCGCCGTACTCCTGGACAAGATCGTCGAGTTGTTCGGGCCGTCGGGCGGTCGCCACCACCCGGTCGCCGTCGGCGAGTGCGGTGCGGGTGATCTCCCGGCCGAAGCCCCGCGAGCTTCCGGTGACGAGCCAGACCTTGGACATGGTCGGCTACCTCTGGTTTCTCTGGGTGGCCGCGCGCCGGTTGTCTGCCCCGGTGTCGGCTGCGGCGGATGTCCCCGTCTCACGGGGTAACGTAGGCGGAGGCAGCGCTCCGGTAATTTCCGGAGGGGTGCCTCCGCAAAACTACCGGAGGGTTGCCTCCGGCTGCAACCGACCCGAGGTGACATACGCCATGACCAGCGGCGACCCCACGCCGGAGCGCCTCGTCCGCCCAAAGCGGGCGGACGCGCGCCGGAACTACGAGGCACTGCTGGCCGCCGCCCAGGAGGTGTTTGCCGAGCAGGGCGCGTCCGGCTCCCTCGAGGAGGTGGCCCGCCGGGCCGGCGTGGGCATCGGCACCCTCTACCGGCACTTTCCGACCCGCCGCGACCTGTTCGAGTGCCTCTACGCCGGCGAGGTCGAGGCACTCGGCCGGACCGCCGCCGAACTCGCCGACCTGCCACCGTGGGAGGCACTGGCGGGCTGGCTGCAGCGATTCGTCCGGTACATGGCAACAAAGCGGGCAGTGCTGGAAGAACTGGTACATCAGTCAGAGTTCTTCGCCAGCTACCGGGGCATGATCTACACAGCCGGCGAGCCACTGCTGCGACGGGCACAGCAGGCCGGGGTGGCTCGGGCCGACGCGAGCTTCGACGACACGCTCCGGCTGATCAGCGGGATCACCGCGGTCCAGTACGTCGACGCCGAGCAACGGGACCGGGTCTTCGGGTTCGCACTCGACGCACTGCGCCCCCGGTCGGCCGAATCCGCAGCCGCCCGGCCCGACTGACCCCGGCTCTGCACAGCCCGCCCGCCGTCCGGCGGCCGACGGTCCCGGTCACCCGCGCCACGTCGCCGGCGCCGGACCGTCGTCAGGGCCGGACGGTCCTCACGGCCGGGCCGGCTACGGTACGACCGGCGCGGCCCCCGGGTCCGCGTCCGGCCGGGCGGATGGTTCGTGGTGGAAGGGAACGAGGTCATGCGTCTTCACGTGGGCTGCGCGATGTGGACACACAGGTCGTGGCAGGGCCGCCTGGTGGCACATCCGCTTCCTCCGCACGAGCGGCTGCGGGCCTACGCCGGCTGGTGCAACGCGGTCGAGGGAAACACCACGTTCTACGCGACCCCGACCCGGGACGCCGTAGCGTCGTGGGCCCGGCAGACCGATCCGGATTTCCGGTTCGTTGTCAAACTTCCGAAACCGATCACCCACGAGCGCCGTCTTGTGGACGCCGACGAGGAACTCCGGGTCTTCCTGGACGCGATCGCGCCACTCGGCCCTCGCGCCCATGCCCTCTGGGTCCAGTTGCCGGGATCGTTCACCCCCACCGACGTACCCGTCCTCGCCCGGTTCCTGCGCCGGCTTCCCGACACCCACCGGTACGCCGTGGAGGTCCGCCACCCCGCGTTCTTCGACGACTCCCGGGCGGCACGACTGCTCGAGGACACGCTTGCCGCCACCGCCACGGAATGGATCCCGTTCGACACCACCGGCTTCTTCCAGGATCCGCCGACGAGCGACGCCGAACGGGACGCGTGGACCAAGAAACCACGGATGCCACTGCGGACCCTCGCACTGACCGACCGGCCGATCGTCCGCTACCTCGGTCGGGACGACCCCGCCCGCACGGTAGAGGGCTGGCGGCACTGGGTCGACGTCACCGTCGGGTGGCTGCGGGAGGGTCGCTCCCCGACCGTGTTCATCCACACCCCGGACAACGCCGACGCCCCCACGCTCGCCCGACGCTTCCACGACGAGGTACGGGCGCGGCTGCCCGAACTCGACGCGCTACCCGAACCGGCACCGGTGGAGCCGCTGACGCTCTTTTGACCAGGGAGCCGACGAGCCCTCGTTTCGCCGGCACCCCTGCTCCCCGCCCTACCGCGCGCCGCCGTTGACGTACAGCGTCTGGCCGCTGACGTACGACGCGTCGTCGCTGGCCAGGAAAGCGACCACCGAGGCGATCTCCTCCGGTTGGCCGACCCGGCGCAGCGGGGTCTGCTCGGCGACCTGTCGCTGGCGCTCCTCCGGGCTGGCACCCACCCGCTCGGCGGTGGCCGCCGTCATCGCGGTGGCGATGTAACCGGGAGCGACCGCGTTGACGTTGATGTTGAACGGGCCGAGTTCGATGGCGAGGGTGGCGGTCAGGCCCTGCACGCCGGCCTTCGCCGCCGCGTAGTTGACCTGCCCCCGGTTACCCAGCGCGGAGCGGCTGCTCAGGTTCACGATCTTGCCGTAGCGGGCCGCCACCATGTGCCGCTGCGCCGCCTGACAGCAGTGGAACATGCTGGTCAGGTTGGTGGTCAGTACCGCGTCCCACTCGACGGCAGGCATCTTGAACAGCAGGTTGTCCCGGGTGATGCCGGCGTTGTTGACCAGGATGTCCAGCCGGCCGTACGCCTCGACCACCTGGTCGAACAGCGCGGCGACCGCCGGGCCGTCGGTGACGTCGCACGCGAAGCCCCGGGCCCCGCCCCCGGCGGCGGTCACCTCGGC
The DNA here is from genome assembly GCF_039871735.1 of Plantactinospora sp. B24E8. Taxonomy (NCBI): domain Bacteria; kingdom Bacillati; phylum Actinomycetota; class Actinomycetes; order Micromonosporales; family Micromonosporaceae; genus Plantactinospora; species Plantactinospora sp. B24E8. Next base: position 64,123 of record NZ_JBDPMH010000014.1, on the reverse strand, counting down.
AGCGGAGCTGATCCCGTCGGCCGTCGCCCCGGCCCGGTCGGCGTCCAGGTCGACCACGGCCACGGTGGCGCCCTCGGCGGCGAGCCGGCGGGCGGTGGCCGCACCGATCCCCTGACCGGCCCCGGTGACCACGGCGACCCGATCGACAAATCTGCGCACGTCCGACTCCTCGCTCGCTGCTGTCCCGGCCACCCTTGCGGCCCGTTGTCCCGGCCACGCCGGCCGCCTGCCGTCCCGGCGCCCGTGACCCGCCCTTCCGGCGGATCGTCCTGGCCGGCTCCGGATCACGATGGTGCTGGAAGTTCTATCACGTCGGTCCCGGGCGGCGTCCGGTGCCGACCGGCGCGGTCAGCGCGGGACCGGTCACCCGACATTCGGCAGTGGCCGGCCGTGGGCCTCGCCGAGCTGGGACCGGAAACCACCCGACAGTCACTGCCATCGATTCGATTGCTGACTCAGCGTCATGGAGGGCTTTGCGGAGAGCTGTTATCGTGCAACCGTGACCAAGACCATCGTGGCCCGGATCATGGTCATCGACGTCCTCGTCAGACGGGTACCGCGTAACTGACCGATGAGACACGCGCTGATCATCGCGACCGGGACCTACCGCCCTCCACTGCGGGATCTCCCGGGTGCGATCGCGGACGCGGACGCACTCGCCGAGGTGCTCGGGGACGACAGGATCGGCGGATTCGCCGTGGAGGTCCGCAAGGACGGTAGGGCGCACGAGCTACGGGCGGCCATCGCGCAACTCTTCGCCCACCGCACCCGGGACGACGTGCTGCTCCTGCACTTCTCCGGCCACGGACTCAAGGACGACGACGGTGAGCTCTACCTCGCCGCGACGGACACGAACCCGGACCCGGAATGGCTGCGGGCCACCGCCCTGCCGGCAGCCGATGTCCGGCACGCGATGGCGACGACCGGTGCCGGATGTGTCATCGTGCTCGTCGACTGCTGCTACAGCGGGGCGTTCCCCCGCGACGGCAGCCGTGGCGGGGACCCCGTCGAGATCGCCGACAAGCTGGTCGACAAGGGAGCCGCCGCCCCCGGCCGGGGTCGGGTCGTCCTCACCGCGTCGACGTCCCTGGCGGCCGCCTTCGAGCGGAACGGGCACGGCGTCTTCACCCAGGCGGTCGTCCAGGGGCTCCGGTCCGGCGACGCCGCCCGCGACGGTGACGAGTACGTCTACACCGAGGACCTGTGGCACCACGTGTGTCGGGTCCTCGACCAGCAGCCTCGGCACCAGCAACCCACCTACTGGACACACATCGAGCGGCGGGTCTGGATCGCCCGCAACCCCCACCCCCGCCGCCCGACGTATCCGGCAGCCGCGCCGGACGTACCGGACCGGGAGCCGGTGACGTCCACGGACCCGCCGGCCACCCCGGTGCCGGCACCGGGGTGGCCGACCCGGCTGCGGCCGGTCAAGGGCAGCGCAGTCGGCCGGCTCCGCCTGCTCGGCCTCCGCACGATGGACGCGATACCCGCACCGCTGCCCCGGGGCACCGCCGCCGGCATCCTCACCCTGCTCGCCCTCCTGCTCGGTCTGGGCGCGGGCGCCGACGCCGCCGCCCCCGGGTTCGTCCGCTGCGTCCAGCCCGCCGAACTCCGGGTCGCCACCTCCGCCGCCGGCTACCTGCCGTACCGGGAGGTAGCCGACGCGTACGAACTGTGGACGGCGGCCCGGCACGACGGCTGTCCGTCGGCCCGGCTCTACCTCTACCCCGCCGCCGCCGAGCGGGTACGCACCGGGCTCCGGCTCGGCTGGGCCGAGGACGACCACCAGAATCTGCACCACCTCCGGGACGTCGGTCCCCAGCCGGACATCTGGCTGCCGGAGTCACCGAGCGACCTGGACGACCTGCAACTCGGCGCCGGCAGCCCGACGCTCGGCGAACCGGCCCGGATCGCCTGGTCACCGCTGGTACTGGGGGTACCGCAGGGGCGGGTGGAGCCGACCCGCGACGCCGCGCACCGCAGCATGGAACTCAGCTGGCGGGAACTGTTCGCCAAGGCCACCCGTCCGGACGGCGCCGGCTGGGGTGTCGTACGCGCGGATCCACGGTCCTCGACCACCGCGCTGGTCGCCACCTCCGCCCTGTACGAGGAACGCACCGGCGGCATACCGGCGTTCCAGGCCCGGCAGGAGATCGAACAGAGGCTGGACCGGTCACTCGACGCCGGCCGGTACCCGATCAGCGACGACCTCGCCCTGCTCTGCCGGCACCGGGCGCTCACCACCGCACCGGCCGGCCCGGCGGCACCCGCGGTGATCCTCTCCGAGCAGGCGCTCATCCGGTTCAACCAGGGACGTTCGCTCGGTGGCGGCTGCGGAGCCGGACAGCCGCCGGCGGAGCGGAACCGGATGCTGGCCTTCTACCCCTCCGACTCCCCGCTGGTCGTCCAGACGGTCGTCCGGCTGCACTGGCCGAACCCGGCCCAGGGTGACCGGGTACGGGCGGCCGCCGACCACTTCGTCCGCTGGCTCAGCACCGCGCCGGAGGGCAAGCGGGCACTGCTGACGGCCGGGCTGCGTCCGGCCGGCTACGACATCGGCGCCCCGGTGACCCCGGCGAACGGGGCGCTGACCGAGTGGCCGTTCGGGCTGCCCCGGGACATCGCGGGCACCCCACGGTCCGAGCAGGACGCGGCCCGGGCACGCTTCGCCGAGGCGCACCGGCCGGGCCGGGTGCTGGTCGCGCTGGACGCCTCGGGGTCGATGCGGGAACCGACCGGCTCCACCGGCCGGAGCCGCTTCGAGGTCGCCCTGCGGGGCCTCGAACGCTCGTTGGCCCGGATGGGCGAGCGGGACGAGTTCGGGCTGCTGAGTTTCTCCACGACGAGTGGGGACGACCGGGTGCTGGTGCCGGTCGGCCGGTACACGTCGCAGCGGGCCGCCCAGGTCCGCGACACCGCACGCCGGATCCGCCCGGCTGGCGACACCCCGCTCTACCAGGCGCTCCGTCGGGGCGCCGGACTGCTGCGGGCCGGCGACGACGAACCGCTGCGAGGGCTCGTGGTGCTGACCGACGGTGAGGACACCAGCGGCAGGCCGGCACCGACCGCCACCGACCTGGCCGGCGTACGGGTCTACTTCCTCGCCCTCGGCGATGTCGCCTGCGCCGGATCGGCGCTGGACCGGCTCGCCGACGGCACCGGCGGCGCCTGCCTCGACACCACCGCCGACACCGTCGACGACCGCCTCAACCAGGTCTTCGAGAGCCTGTGGAAGGGAGCGCGCTGATGGCGCCGACCGGACCGCCGACAGCGCCACCCCGGGGTGGCCGGCTGAGCCGGGCGGGACTGCTCCGGCGGCCGTGGCTGATGTTCGCGCTCGGCGCGCTCGCCGGTGCGCTGGTCGCCTCAACACTCTCCGTCACGCTGACGCGGCAGGGTTCGGAGCCGGAACTGGAGCCGGGTGAGCTGCGGATCCTGAGCGGCAGTGACGACAGCGTCGGTCGGCAGCGCGAGGCGCTGATCGAGGTGTGGAACGCCGCCCATCCGAGGAACCCGGCCCGGATCGTGCCGCTCAACGAACGCTCGGACGCCCAGCACGCCGAGATGGTGAACCGCGCGCAGAACGACCACGAGATCGACATCTTCAACCTCGACGTGACCTGGACCGCCGAGTTCGCCAGCGAGCGGTGGCTGCGGCCGATCGACGAGTCCCTGCTGTCGGAGGAACCGGACGGGGTCTTCCTGGCCAATCCGCTCGCCACCTGCCGGTACGACGGTCGGCTCTGGGCGTTGCCGTTCAACACCGACGCCGGGTTGCTGTTCTACCGAACCGACCTGGGGCTGCAACCACCGTTCGACTGGCAGAAGATCACCACGGAGGCCAACCGGGTCCTCACCGAACGTCCGTCCGGGTCGTCGCTCCAGGCCGGCTACACCGGACAGTTCGCCGACTACGAGGGGCTGGTGGTCAACGCGTTGGAGGCGCTCTGGTCCGCCGGTGGCACGATCGGTGTCGACGACGAGGGCACGGTTTCGGTTGATCCGCGGCTGTGGGCGGAGGCGTTGCGCCGGTTGACCCCCGGCGGTCGGACCGGGGACGGGGCGCCACTGGTGCATCCGGAGGCGCGAGAGCACGACGAGACCCGCAGCCGGGAGGTCTTCCGCTCCGGCCGGGTCATGTTCATGCGCAACTGGCCGGTCCAGTACCGGAGCCTCATCGCCGACGACACGGCCCCCGCCTCGCCCACGGCGACGCCGTCCGGGCCGGCCCTGGAGTTCGACGTCGCCGCGTTGCCCGGGCCCAGCGTCCTCGGCGGGCAGAACCTGGCGATCGCGCGGCAGACCGGTCAGCCGCGCGCCGCGCAGGCACTGATCGGATTCCTCACCGGGGAGGAGAGTCAACGGCGGCTCTTCCAGCGGGGTGGCTTCGCCGCCACCCGGGCCACCGTCTACCAGGACGCGACGGTACGCCAGGAGTACCCGTACGCGGCTCTGCTGCGCGCCGAGATCGACCGGGCACGCCGCCGGCCGGAGTCGCCGCACTATCCGACGTTCAGCCTGGTCCTGCGGCGGTACGTCATCGCGGTGCTCAATGGTGGGGACATGCCGGCCGACCTCGCCCAGCGGCTGACCGACGCGCTGGCCGGGAAGCTGCCGCGCCCGGCGGCCACACCCTCGGCCGGCGGCTGACCCGCCAGCGCCCCGATGCCCACCGCCCCGCCAGTGGGCTGTCAGGCGGTCAATGTCTCCACGAGCTCGTCGGCGACCTCGTCGGTCAGCGGTGCGTGACCGAGGAGGAGGCGGTACCAGAAGAGCCCGTACACCTGGTCGACCATCAGGTCGAGGTCACGGTCGGCGGCCACCTCGCCCCGCGACCGGCCACGCTCCAGCACCGTCCGCAACACGCCGCGTCGTGCCTCGGTGAACTCTCGGACCAACCCGGCGGTGGACGGGTCCCGGGCCGCCTCGGTGGCGAGGGCACGCAGCAGGGCCGACGTCGACGGCTCCCGCCCGCGCCGGAACGTCGAGCGGAGGAAGTCCCGCAGATCCTCCCGCAGCGAGCCGGTGTCCGGCACCGGCACCAGGGCCTCGCTCCAGCCGGTGAGCGCCTCCAGCAGTACGCCGCCCTTGGACGGCCACCAGCGGTAGATCGTCTGCTTGCCGACGCCGGCCTCCCGGGCGATGACATCGACCGTCAACGGCCCGCGGTTGGCGCTGGTGAGCAGGCGCAACGCCGCGTCGAGAATGGCCTGCCGGGCCTCCTCGTTGCGGCGTCGGCCGGTGTGGACCCGGCGTGGCGGATCTGGCGGTGCGGTGGTGGGCATGGTCACAGCATACCCGCTTGTCGAAACTGACCGTCTCGGCAAAGCTTGTCGAGACAGGCAGTCTCGACAGGGGATGGATCATGGAACACGTAGTGGTGATGGGCGGCAGTTCCGGAATCGGCGAGGCGACCGCTTCACTGTTCGGGGACCGGGGTGCCCGGGTCACCGTCGTCGGGCGGGACCGAAAGAAGCTGGCGCAGGTGGCGGACCGGATCACCGGAGAGGTCACCACCCGGGCCGTGGACGCGTCCGTACCCGACGAGGTGACGGCCTTCTTCGCGGAGGTGGCCGAGATCGACCATCTGGTCGTGGCGCTCAGCGGCGCGGCCGGCGGCGGCCCGTTCGCCTCGCTCGACCTGGCCGAGCTCCAGCTCGGATTCGAGGGCAAGTTCTGGCCGCACCTGCGGATCCTCCAGGCGGCACTGCCGAAACTCCGGCGTACCGGCTCGGTCGTGCTCGTCACGGCGGCGTCGGCCCGGGCCGCACTGCCCGGAACGGCCGGCCTCGCCGCGATCAACGGTGCCCTGGAAGCGGTCGTCGGCCCGCTGGCCACCGAACTCGCGCCGCTGCGGATCAACGCCGTCTCCCCCGGCGTCATCGACACCCCGTGGTGGGACCGGGTGCCGGCGGAACAGCGTACGGCGGTGTTCGAGGGGATCGCCCGGACGATACCGGCCGGGCGGGTCGGGCGGCCCGAACACGTCGCCGAGGCAATCCACCTCCTCGCCACCAACCCGTACGTGACCGGGACGGTCCTGGAGGTGGCCGGCGGGGCACACCTGGCCACCGGCCGGTAACGGACGTAGGCCGGCTGGCCGGGCGACGCGGGGTCCGGGACACGCGGCCGGATCGGGGAGAATACCCGGATGTCGCTGACTGCGTCCCAGCCCCGTCGTGCCGTTGTCATCGGCGGCAGCCTCGCCGGTCTCTGCGTCGCCCGGGCCCTCGCCGACCATGTGGACGAAGTGACGGTGGTCGAGCGGGACCGGTTCCCGGACGAGCCGCGGGTACGCGCCGGCGTACCCCAGGCACACCACCTGCACGTACTCGTCACCGCCGGGCAGCGGGCGCTCGACCGGCTGTTTCCCGGGCTGGTCGCCGAACTGCACGAGCACGGAGCGGTCCGGGCGTCCACCCCCACCGATGTCCTCTACCTGAGCACCACCGGCTGGCGGGACCGGTTTCCCGCCACCCACGAACTGGTCGGGGCGAGCCGCGAACTGATCGACTGGGTGGTCCGGCGTCGCCTGCTCGCCGATCCCCGGATCCGGTTCCTGGCCGGGCACGAGGCGGTCGGGCTGCTCTCCGACAAGGAGGCGACGGCCGTCACCGGGGTGGCACTGCGGCCGCGCGGCGGTGTCGACGGTGTCGACCGGCTCGACGCCGACCTGGTGGTCGACGCCAGCGGTCGCGGCTCCCGTACCCCGGACTGGTTGGCGGGGTTGGGTTACGGGCGTCCCGACGAGATCCAGGTGGACTCCGGACTCGGGTACGCGAGCCGGCGCTACACGCTGCCGCCGGGGGTCGGCGACGACTGGAAGAACATCCTGCTCATGCCGAAGCCACCGGAGAACCCACGCGGGGCGGTACTGTTCCCGATCGAGAACAACCGCTGGGTGCTCACCCTCGGCGGCATGGGTGACGACGTACCGCCCACCGACGAGGCCGGCTTCCTCGAGTTCGTCCGCGGCCTGCGAAGTTCCATCGTGTACGAGGTGATCAGGGAGGCGAAGCCGGACGGGCCGATCCACGGATTCCGGCGTACCGCCAACCACCGTCGACGCTACGAGACGATGCCGCGCTGGCCGGACGGATTCCTGGTGGTGGGGGACGCCGCCTGCGCGTTCAACCCGATCTACGGACACGGCATGACGGTCGCCGCGCAAACCGGGCTCGTCCTCGGCGAACACCTGCGGGCCCACCGGGGTGTCCTCGGTCGGGCCGCGCAGGCGGCGGTCAGCCGGTGCAGCACCACCGCCTGGGACGTCGCCACCGGCGCCGACCTGCGCTATCCGACGACCGTCGGAAACCTCGAACGCCGCCGGGGCAGCCGACTGTCCCGCTGGTACCTGGACCGGACGTCGCGGGTCGCCGACCGGGACCCGTACGTGGCGAGGGCCTTCACCGACGTGCTGCACCTGGTCGAGCCGCCGACCACCCTGTTCCGGCCCGGTGTCGTCGCCCGAGTGCTGCGGGGACCCACCCGCCCGCCGCTCACCACTCCCCCACTGACGCGGGTACCTCCGCCCGCCGGGTAGGACGGCGGACCCGAGCAGACCAGCGGCGCCGGCGTTGGCCTGCCGTCGTGGCCAGGATCCAGCAGATCTCACCCGGGGTACGGGACGACCGACGGACCGCCGACTTCTGGCGAAGGGCGCTGGGGTACGTCCGCCGACCACCCCGGTACGACGGCGACGAGTGGATCGTCCTCGATCCGCCCGCCGGGGTCGCCGACATCCCGCTCGCCCTGGACCTCAGCGAGAGTCCGCCCCGGAAGTACCCCCGGATCCACCTCGACCTGGAGGCACACACCGGGAAGCTGGACGAGGAGGTCGACCGGCTCCTCGCGCTGGGCGCCCAGCGGGTCGACTGGCCGCACTACCCGACCGACGACGACCCGGAGCCGCCCGGGGTACGAGCGCGGTACGTCGTACTGGCCGATCCGGAGGACAACGTCTTCTGCGTGGCGGAACGGCAGTCAGCACCGCCGGGCTGACCCGTCTGAACGCTAGCGGGCTGCCCGATCGTCGACCGGTTCCCGTCGGGAGGGTCGGAGGATGCCGATGATCAGCAGTACCAGGCTGGGCAGGTAGTAGAGCCCGATCGAGGCGACGCTCAGCACCACCCCGATCGTCAGCAGCAGTACGGCGGCAACCGCGACGACGCGTCGCGCGGGCCTCGGGGCGAGCAGCGGGGCGGCGAGGAGCAGGACCGGGACGAGCAGGACAACCACGACGCCCCGTCCTTCCCGGCCGAGGAGTGCGACCAGGAACCCGAGGCTGACCAGGGCGGCCAACAGCGCCGCCGCCAGCAGCCACCCGCGATGCGGGCTGAGGTCGGCGGGTCCAGCAGGTGTGTCGGCCATGACCGTCCCTCACGATCTCCGACGGCGGCGTCCCGTCGGGCCGGCGGCGGCCGGACATCCGGCGCACCCACGGATGCTACCGCTGGGCCGCGACGTGCCGTGCCGGCCGGCCGACCGTGACAGCCGACAGACACGTTTGGACGGTAGCGGCGGGCAGGCTCAGCCCGGCGGACAGAGCAGTACACAACCACCGCTGGGCAACAGCGGCAACCCGGAGGGAAGCAGCGAGGGCAGGACCGGCACCGGCAGCGGCAGTACCCGGGCTGGTGTCGGCGCGGTCGGCGGCGGGGCGGACCGCGAGGGACGCGGTGCGGAGGAGCGGTCCCCAGGGTCGCCGGTCGGTGTCCCCGCCCGGCCCGTGGACCGGTCCGTCGGCACCGGGTCCGGGCTCGGCACCGCCGGGGTCACCGGATCGGCCGGACCAGGCTCGGCCTCCACCGGCAACCGGCTCCGGACCCGGTCGAGGTCCACCCGCAGCCGCCGCGCCTCGGCCGGGTCGCGGACCTCCGTCAGCTGGCCGACGGCCTGGTCCAGATGCCGGCGGGCGTCGTCGTACCGGTGGGCCGCGACCGCGTTCTCGGCCAGTCCGAGGGTGTGCTCCACGGCCCGTACCGCGGACCGGTCCGGGTAGACCACGTTGGCGATCGGCCACAGCGGACTCGTCGGCCGGGCGTGGTTGACCCCGAGCCCCAGCAGGGCCACGACAACCACGGCGGCCGCCGTGGAAAACGCCAACCGGCGGGCGAGCGGACCGCCGGGACGTACCCGGAAGGAGCGTGCCGGCGTCGGTCCGGTCCCCTCCGGTCGCCGCACACCGGGCCGGTCCACACCGGGTCCCGGCCGGCTCCGGCTGCCGGACGACGGCCGGACCCGCCCTGCTGTCGACGGCGTCCGGTCCGATGCTGACGGCGTCCGGTCCGATGCTGACGGCACCTGGTCCGGGCCGGGCTCGATGCCGGCACGAACCAGCCCTCCGCCTCCGGACCCGACCGGGACCTGCTCGTCCAGGTCGAGCCGCCAGGCCGCGAGCAGGCTGGCGAGCGGGTCGCCGGTTGGCGCCGGCTCCCCCCGCCCCAACGCGTCGAGCAGCAGATCGTCGGTGTCCAACCGGTCAGCGTCGAGCGGGCCTGTGTCGAGTGGCCCGGTCGGCGGCGCGGGAGTTGACGACCGGTCCGCCGGCTGCGGCTGCCGACCGCTCACGTTGTCGTCCCGTCCACGTGTCCCACCATCGCCACCATCCGGTTCCGTCCCGGCTCCGACGGTACTCATGCCGCCGCCTCGTTCCACGCGGTGCCGGCGAGCGCCCGCAGTCGGGCGAGGGCCCGGGACTGGGCCACCCGGACCGCGGCGGCGGACATGCCGACGATGACCCCGACCTCGTCGGCGGTGAGGCCGACCGCCACCCGGAGCAGGACGATCTCGCGTTGCACCTCGGGCAGGTGCGCGAGCAGTGCGGAGAGCCGGCGGGCCAGGTCGGTGGCGACGGCCCGCTGCTCGGGACCGGGATCGCCGTCCGGCTCGTCGGGCAGGGCGGCCGAGGAGGTGATCGCCGAGTCCCGGACGGCGGCCCGCTGGGCGTCGGCGACCTTGTGGGCGGCGATGCCGTAGACGAAGGCGGAGAACGGTCGTCCCTGGTCCCGGTAGCGGGGCAACGCGTGCAGCACCGCGAGGCAGACCTCCTGGGCCACGTCGTCGGCGGTGGCGTACGCCCCACCGATCCGGCCGAGCCGGGCCCGGCAGTACCGGACAAGGCCGGGGCGGACCTCGGCGAGCAACGCGGCCGTCGCCTCGGGGTCACGCCGGGCGGCCCGGGCGACGAGTTCTGTCTCGGGTGCTGCGGTCATGCGGGGGCGGCACCTTCTCCGGTCAGGACGGAAGGTTGCGGTCCTTGTCGACCGCCGGGGCTGTTGCGGTCGTCGTCGACCGCCGGGGCTTGTGTCGGAACGTTGGTTACCGGCAGGTTAACCGCACCGTATCGGGCGTCGGGTGAGCACACCACCGGCGGGGCGCCGATCAGGTGAGCACTGTTCGCGCGGAGACAGCTCACCGGCGGGGGCTCGGGCCGGCCGCGTACATCACACAAAGTCGTCGAAGAATTACCACCCAGACCTGTTGCGCCGAGCCGGGCCGGCGCGATGTCCATCACAGACGGCGACAGACGGACGGCGGGTGCGCCCGGCGGACGTCGGTCCGGCACGTGGGCGGGAGCACGGATGGGCGTCGAGGTACGCGTCGAGGAGCTGACCAAGTCCTTCGGCGGTCAACCGGTCTGGTCGGACCTGTCGCTGACCCTGCCGGCCGGCGAGATCTCGGTGCTGCTCGGCCCCTCCGGCACCGGCAAGTCCGTGTTCCTCAAAACCCTGGTCGGGCTGCTGCGGCCGGACCGCGGCGCGATCTGGATCGAGGGGCAGAACCTGCCGACGCTCTCCGAACGCCGGCTCTACGAGGTCCGCAAGCTGTTCGGGGTGCTGTTCCAGGACGGCGCGCTGTTCGGCTCGATGGACATCTACGACAACGTCGCCTTCCCGCTGCGGGAACACACCCGCAAGACCGAGTCGCAGATCCGGGCGGTGGTGCACGAGAAACTGGAGATGGTCGGGCTGCTCGGCGCGGAGAAGAAGCTGCCGGGCCAGATCTCCGGCGGGATGCGCAAGCGGGCCGGGCTGGCCCGGGCGCTGGTGCTGGACCCGCGGATCGTCCTCTTCGACGAGCCGGACTCCGGTCTCGACCCGGTCCGCACCGCGTACCTGAACCAGCTGATCGTCGACCTCAACCAGCAGACCGAGGCGACGTTCCTTATCGTCACGCACGACATCAACACCGCGCGGACGGTGCCGGACAACATCGGGCTGATCTACCACGGCCGGCTGGCGATGTTCGGGCCCCGGGAGATGCTGCTCTCCAGCACCGAGCCGGTGGTCCGGCAGTTCCTGAACGCGCAGCGGGTCGGTCCGATCGGGATGGCCGAGGAGAAGGACTCGGACGAGCTCGCCGCCGAGGCGGCGTCCGGGCTGGAGCTGCCGCCGCTGCCGCCGATCCCGCTGCAGCTCGCGCCGACGAACGGCCGGCCGCGCCGGGCGGAGCATCCGCCGGGTCGGTGGTGTGCGGAGCACGGCGTGGTGCCGCCGGCGGGGTCGTTCCGGGGCGCGCACGGCAGCGTCTGGCAGCCGACGGAGGTGGTGTCGTGACCGCCACGAACCCGACCGGTGGGCGGTTCGCGGCCGGGCTGCGCGGTCCCGGGCACTTCTTCGCGTTCTGCCTGGACGCGCTCCGCTGCCTGCTCCGCCGTCCGTTCCAGGTCCGGGAGTTCGTCGCGCAGGCCTGGTTCATCAGCTCGGTCTCGATCCTGCCCGCCGCCCTGGTGGCGATCCCGTTCGGCGCGGTGATCGCGCTGCAGCTCGGCTCCCTGGTGCGTCAGCTCGGCGCGCAGTCGTTCACCGGGGCCGCCTCGGTGCTGGCCGTGGTCCGCGAGGCGAGTCCGATCGTGACCGCCCTGATCATCGCCGGGGCGGGTGGTTCGGCGATCTGCGCCGACCTCGGCGCGCGGAAGATCCGCGAGGAGCTGGACGCGATGGAGGTGCTCGGCATCGACCCGCTGCACCGGCTCGTCGCGCCCCGGATCGTCGCCGCAGCCCTGGTCGCGGTCCTGCTCAACGGGCTGGTCAGCGTGGTCGGGGTGACCGGCGGCTACGTCTTCAACGTGGTCATGCAGGGTGGTACGCCCGGGGCGTACCTGGCCAGTTTCCAGGCCCTCGGCCAGTTGCCGGACCTGGTCGTCGGTGAGGTCAAGGCGTTGCTGTTCGGGGTGGTCGCGGCGCTGGTGGCGGCGTACCACGGGATGACCGCGAAGGGCGGGCCGAAGGGCGTCGGCGACGCGGTCAACCAGAGCGTGGTGCTCACCTTCATGCTGCTCTTCGCACTGAACTTCGTGATCACCGCGGTCTACTTCCAGCTCGTACCGCAGCGGGGGATGTGACGATGCCGGTGCTGCGTACCCTGGACGGTCTCGGCAACCAGCTCGCCTTCTATCTGCGGGCTCTCGCCTGGACTCCGCGTGCCGTCGGCCGCTACCGGCGCGAGGTGGTACGCCTGCTCGCCGAGATCAGCTTCGGCCGGGGCGCGCTGGCGGTGGCCGGCGGCACGGTCGGGGTGATCTGTTTCCTCACCTTCTTCACCGGCACCGAGGTCGGGCTCCAGGGTTACCAGGCACTCCACCAGCTCGGCAGCAGCGCCTTCACCGGTTTTGTCTCGGCGTACTTCAACACCCGGGAGATCGCGCCGCTGGTCGCCGCGCTGGCCCTGTCGGCGACCGTCGGCGCCGGTTTCACCGCCCAACTCGGCGCGATGCGGATCTCCGAGGAGGTGGATGCCCTGGAGGTGATGGGGGTCCCCTCGCTGCCGTTCCTGGTCACCACCCGGATGATCGCCGGTTTCGTCGCCGTCATCCCGTTGTACGTGGTCGGCCTGCTCTCCAGCTATCTCGCCACCCGCACCATCGCGGTCCACTACTTCGGCCAGTCGTCGGGGACCTACGACTACTACTTCCACCTCTTCCTGCCCCCGGTGGACGTGCTCTGGTCGTTCGGCAAGGTGCTGGTGTTCAGCGTGATCGTGGTGCTGGTGCACTGCTGGTACGGCTACACCGCGAGCGGCGGGCCGGCCGGGGTCGGGATCGCGGTCGGCCGGGCGGTCCGGCTGGCGATCGTCGCGGTCAACGTCGTCGACTTCTTCCTGTCGCTGGCCATCTGGGGCGCGACCACCACGGTACGGATCGCGGGGTGACCATGGACAATCGTGGTACAAGCACCGGCCGCCGGGTCCTCGGTGCGGTCTTTGTCGTGCTGCTCGGCGCGGCGTTGACCCTCGCCGTACTGCAGTACCGGAAGGCCTTCACCCCGGTCGCCCGGGTGACCCTCTACACCGGACAGACCGGGATGCAGCTCAACCCGGGCACCGAGGTGAAGCTGCGGGGCGTACCGGTCGGCGAGGTCCGCGAGATCAGCAGCGACGGTTCCCGGGCCCGGCTGCGGCTGGCGCTCGACCCGGCGCTGATCGACCGGATCCCGGCCGACGTGACCGCCCGACTGCTGCCGAAGACCCTGTTCGGCGAGCGGTACGTGGCACTGGTCCCGCCGGACGGTCCGGCGGGCCCGCCGCTGCGCGCCGGGGCGGTGATCACGCAGGACCGCAGCCGCAACGGGGTCGAGCTGGAACGGGTGCTCGACGAGGCGCTGCCGCTGCTGCGGTCGATCCGCCCGGACAAGCTCGCCGCCACCCTGGCCGCGCTGGCCGCCGCACTCGACGGGCGCGGCGAGCGACTCGGCGACAACCTCACCGCGCTCGGCGACTACCTGCGGGAACTGAACCGGGAGCTGCCGACCATCACCGAGGACGTCCGGCGGCTCGGCACCGTACTGGAAAGTTACCAGGCGGCGCTGCCGGACCTGCTGAACCTGCTGCGGGACGTGACGCCCACCGCGACCACCGTCGCCGACCAACGTACGCAGCTCGCCGCCTTCCTCGCCGAGGGGACCGAGGCCGCCGACGTCACCCGGTTCTTCCTGACCCGGCACGGCGACCAGCTCGTCCGGCTCGGCCAGGTGAGCCGTCCGGTGCTGGAGCTGCTGGCCGCGTACGCGCCGGAGTATCCGTGCCTGATGCGCGGACTGGTGAACCTGCAACCCCGGGTCGAGGAGGTGTTCCGCAACGGTCGGATGCACATCACCCTCGAGGTCACCCGGGACAACGGCGCCTACCAGCCGGGCCGGGACGACCCGGCGTACGGGGCCCGGACCGGCCCACACTGCCGGGAACTGCCGGACCCGTCGCCGCCGGCCCCGGAGGTCCAGGTGGCGGACGGCTACGACCACGGAGGCTCCCGGCCGGGCCCGGTGAAGCTGCCGGTCGGAATCCCGCCGACGAGCGGCGCCGACGCACCGCCCGGCGGCGGCCCGGCGGTGGGTGGCGGCCCGGCGATGGGGTACGCCGGCACCACGGAGGAGAAGGACCTGCTGAAACCGATCATCGGAGCCGCCACCGGCAGCCTGCCGGTCGAGGTGCCGGACATCGCGGTGCTGCTCTGGGGACCGCTGCTGCGCGGAGCGGTGGTGAACGTCAGATGAGGAGAATCCCGGTCGGACCACTGGTCAAGCTGGTCGCCTTCGGCACCGTGACGGTGCTGCTGACCGCGCTGCTCGGCCAGGCGCTCGGCTCGTTCGCGGTCGGCGGCACCGGGTACCGGGCCCGGTTCACCGACGTCACCGGTCTGCTGCCCGGCGACGACATCCGGATCGCCGGGGTACGGGTCGGCAGCGTGGACTCGATCCGGGTGGTGGACGACCGGGTCGCCGAGGTGTCCTTCACCCTCACCGAGGACGTACCGCTGACCGGCACCGTCCAGGCGAAGATCCGGTACCGGAACCTGATCGGGCAGCGGTACGTGGCGCTGCACGAGGGCCCGGGGACCGGCCCGCCGCTGCCGCCGGGCGGCCTGATCCCGCTGGAGCGGACCACCCCGGCCCTGGACCTGACCACCCTCTTCAACGGGTTCCGACCGCTGTTCACGGCGCTGAACCCGGAGGACGTCAACAACCTGGCGTACGAGATCATCCAGGTGCTCCAGGGCGAGGGCGGCACGGTGTCGAGCCTGCTCACCCACACCGCGTCGCTGACCACCACCCTCGCCGACCGGGACGCGGTGATCGGCCGGGTGGTGACCAACCTGAACGCGGTGCTGGCCACCCTGGACTCCCGCGACGCCGAGCTGGACCGGACCATCGGCTCGCTGCGGCAGTTCGTCTCCGGGCTGGCCGACGACCGGGAGGCGCTCGGTGCCGCGCTGGCCCACCTCGGCAGCCTCACCGGGGCCACCGCCGCGCTGCTGGCCGACGCCCGGCCGGCGCTCGCCGCCGACATCACCCAACTCGGCGAGCTGACCGACACCCTGAACCGGAACGCGGCGGTGATCGACGGGACGCTGGGCCGGCTCCCGGGCCGGTACGAGGCGCTGACCCGGACCGCCTCGCACGGCTCCTGGCTGAACTTCTTCATGTGCGACTTCGACGGCCGGCTCGCGGTCGCCGGACACGGCGCGGTCAGTCCGGCCACCTTCAGTTCGCAGGCGGCGCGCTGCGCCGGGACGGGAGGGCACCGGTGAAGCCGTTCCGGGAACGCAACCCGACGATGGTCGGCGCGGTCGGGCTGGTCGTGCTCGTCGGGATACTGCTCGCGGCGTTCCGGCTGGACGACCTGACCGCGCTCGGCGACCGCTCCTACCGGGCGGCGTTCCGGGACGCCAGCGGACTCACCGTCGGCAACGAGGTCCGGGTCGCCGGGGTACGGGTCGGCGAGGTGACCGGGGTCGGGCTGGCCCGGGGCGCCGGCGGCCCGTACGTCCGGGTGCGGTTCCGGGTCGACGACGAGAACATCCGGCTCGGCGACCGGACCGGGGCGACGATCCGGATCAAGACGGTGCTCGGGCAGAAGTACCTCGCCCTGGCCCCGGACGGCTCGGGCCGACTACCGGAGGAGACGGAGATCCCGCTGGACCGCACCGCGTCACCGTTCGACGTGATGACGGCGGTGACCGGGCTCGCCGGCACCCTCGACGAGATCGACGACGCGCAGCTGGCGAAGGCGTTCACCGTGCTGGCGGAGACGTTCGCGCAGACCCCGGCCAGTCTCCGGTCGTCGCTGGACGGGCTGTCCCGGCTCTCCCGGACGGTCGCCGAACGGGACGCGCAGCTGCGGGAGCTGTTGACCCGGGCCCGCAGCGTCACCGGGGTGCTCGCCGCCCGGGACGAGGACTTCCGCGCGCTGGTCGCGGACGGCACCGCGCTGCTGGCCGAGGTGAGCCGACGCCGGGACGCGATCCACGACCTGCTGGTCGGCACCCGTGACCTGGCCGCCCAGCTCTCCGGGCTGGTCACCGACAACCGGGCCACCCTGGAGCCGACCCTGCGCCAGCTCCGGGACGTGGTCGCGATCCTGCAACGGAACCGGGACGAACTGGAGCGGACGCTGACGACGATGGGGCCGTTCCTGGACGCCTTCACCAACGTGCTCGGCAACGGCCGCTGGTTCGACTCCTACCTGCGCGGCCTGCTCCAGCCGTACGTGCCGACGGCGGGAGGACGTTGATGCGCCGGCCGAGGCTGGTCCCGGGTCCGGGTCGGGGGCGGCGGACGCTCGCGGCCGGGGTGGCGGTGGCGGTCGCCGCCACGGTCGCGGTGGTGGTGCTGCGCCCGGGTACGCCGCACCGCGCCCTCGTCGCCCACTTCACCCGGGCGGTCGGCATCCACCCCGGTTCCGACGTACGGGTGCTCGGGGTGCGGATCGGCGAGGTCGTCGCCATCGTGCCGGCCGGTGGCACGGTACGGCTGGAGCTGCGCTACGACGCCGGCCAGCCGGTCCCGGCCGACGTGCGGGCGGTCGTCGTCCCGCCGAGCCTGGTCAGTGACCGGTACGTCCAACTCACCCCCGCCTACGCCGGCGGTGCCACGCTGCCGGACGGGGCGGAGCTGTCGGTGGACCGGACGGTCGCGCCGATGGAGATCGACGACATCTACCGGGCACTGGACGAGTTCAACCGGGCCCTCGGCCCGGAGGGCGCGAACGCCGACGGGGCGCTGTCGGCACTGCTCGCGGCCGGCCGGGCCAACCTGGACGGCAACGGTGCGGCACTGCACGAAACGCTCGACGGGCTCGCCCAGGCGCTGGAGACCCTGGCCGACGGCCGGCAGGACCTGTTCGGCACGGTGGTCAACCTGCAGCGGTTCAGCACCGCGCTGGCCCGCAGCGACCAGCAGGTACGCGCGTTCAACCAGCAGCTCGCGGAGGTGGCCGGGCAGCTCGCCGCCGAACGGAACGACCTGGCCGCCGCGCTGCGTAACCTGGCCGCCGCGCTGGACGACGTCACCCGGTTCGTCCGGGACAACCGTGCCGCACTCCGGTCCAACATAGACGCGCTCGCCGACGTGACGAACGTGCTGGTCCGACAGCAGAAGGCGATCATCAGGATCCTGGACGTGGCACCGCTGGCGTTGTCCAACCTCAACCTCGCGTACAACGCCCGGTCCGGCACCCTCGACACCCGGGACAACGTGCTCGGCCCGTACGACCCGGCCGCGTACGTCTGCGCCGCCCTGGTGGACGTCCTGCCGGTGAAGGAGGTGCCGCGGCGCTGTTTCGAGCTGGCCCAGACCCTGCGGCTGGAAAAGTTGCCGCTGCCAGAGGAGTTGCGTGGGCTGCTCAACCTGCCGCCGAAGGGTGAACCGGGACGGCAGCCGTCCGCGCCGGACGGTCCACCGTCGGAAGAGCCCGCGGAGTCGAGGGCGCCGCTGCCGGGCCTGCTCGGGCCGGGGACGGTGCTGGACCATACCCTCGGCGGCATCCTGCGGGGCCCGCGATGAGGCGGCGTCCTGTCGGATCCCCGACGAGCCAGCGGCGGGACGGGTGCCGGCACCGGATCGGGCTGGTCCGACGGCGCCCGTCGCTGGCGCTGCTCACCGCGGCGGCGATGGTCACACTCGCCGGGTGCGAGGTTCCGGAGCTGGCCGACCTGCCACTGCCCGGCGGCGCGCCGTCCGGTCCGGCGTACCGGGTGACGGCCGAGTTCACCGACGTGCTCGACCTGGTGCCGCAGGCCGCCGTCAAGGTCAACGACGTCACGGTCGGCTCGGTGGAGAAGGTCTCGCTCGCCGGCTGGACCGCCCGGGTGCGGCTGCGGATCGACGACACCGTACGGCTGCCCGGCAACGCCACCGCCGCGGTACGCCAGACCAGCCTGCTCGGCGAGAAGTACGTGGCGCTCGCCACCCCGGTCACCGAGACGCCGTCCGGGGAGCTCGCCGACGGAGCGGTCATCCCGCTGACCCGGACGAAGCGTTCGGCCGAGGTCGAGGAGGTACTCGCCGCGCTCGGCCTGCTGCTGGGCGGCGGCGGACTGGACCAACTCAAGACGATCAACGAGGAGCTGGCGGCGGCGCTCGCCGGCCGTGAGTCGGCCGTCCGCGACACCCTGCACCAGCTCGACACCTTCGTCGGCGGGCTCGACCGGCAGAAGGCCGACCTGGTCCGGGCGGTGGAGGCGCTGGACCGGCTGACCGACCGGCTGGCCCGGCAACGGGCCGTGCTCGGTGACGCGCTGGACGCGCTGGACCCCGGCCTCGGCGTCCTCGCCGAGCAGCGGAAGCAGCTCAGCGGTGCGCTGACCGCGCTCGGCGAACTCGGCCGGGTCGGCACCAGGGTGGTCACCGAGAGCCACGATGACACGGTGGCCAGCCTGCGGGCGCTGCGGCCACTCCTCGAACAGCTGGTCGAGGCCGGTGACGCCCTGCCGAAGTCGCTGGACTTCATGCTGTCGTACCCGTTCCCGCCGAACGTCACCGGCGCGATCGTCGGCGACTTCGTCAACCTGTCGGTCACCGCCGACCTGGACGCGGCGACGATCCTCGCGAACCTCTTCTCCGCGAAGGCGCCCGAACGCGCGCCGGACCGGGCCGGTCGGCCGACCGGCGGCACGGGTGACCGGCCCGACCGGACGGGCGGCACCGGCACCAGACCCGGCGACAAGGACGACGACCGACCCGGCGGGGTCGGGCCGCTGCTGCCCGGCGTCCTGCCACCGGTCTGTCTGCCGGTCGGTGGGCTGCTCCCCCTCGACTGGCTGCCGCCGCTGCTGCCCGAGTGTGACCTGCCGCCCGACTGCGAACTGCTCCGACCGGGCTCGTCGCCGCCGAAGGGCGGACTGAAACCACCGGACGGGGTGGTGCCGCCGGGCACGATCTTCCCGCCCGGTACCCGGCTGCCACTGGGCACCATCCTCTCCCCCGGCTGCCTGCTGCCCGCCCCGACCGGGGAGACCGACGGGCGCAGCGGCGGGCTGCTCGACGTACTGGGCGGAGGGCTGCTCGGATGACCGGACGTACGGCGAGACTGCAGGTGCTGGTGTTCCTACTGGTCGGTCTGCTCGGCCTCGGATACGTCGGGGTCCGCTACGTGGGACTGGGTGACCGGCTGGTCGGCGGCGGGTACCTGGTGCACGCCGACTTCACCGAGGCCGGGGGCATCTTCCCGAACGCCGGGGTCAGCTATCGGGGCGTACCGGTGGGTCGGGTCGAGGCGGTCGCCCTGCACGGCGACGCGGTCCGGGTCGACCTGCGGCTGGACCGGGGCGTACGGGTGCCGGCGAACCTCCGTGCCGTGGTGTCGCAGCGCTCCGCCGTCGGTGAGCAGTACGTCGACCTGCGCCCCGACAGTGACACCGGCCCGTACCTGCGCGGCGGTTCGGTGATCCCGGTCGACCGGACCGGGGTACCGCTCGCCCCGGAGACCCTGCTGGCCAACCTCGACGCCCTGGTCCGTTCCGTGGACCCGGACGACCTCGCGGTGGTCGTCGACGAACTCGGCGTCGCGTTCCAGGGCAACGAGGAGGCACTGCGCCGGATCCTCGACGCCGGTGACGCCCTGCTGGTGGAGGCGACCGCCCGGCTGCCGGAGACGGTGGCGCTGATCCGGGACGGCGCCACGGTGCTGCGTACCCAGGAGGAGTCGGCCGCCGCGCTGCGACAGTGGGCGGACGGGCTGGCCCGGCTCGCCGCGACGCTCCGGGCGGCCGACCCGGACCTGCGCCGGATCCTCGCCGACGGGCCGCCCGCCGCCACCGAGTTGGTCGGGCTGCTGCGTGACCTGGACCCGTCGATCGGCACCCTGCTCGGCAACCTGGTGTCGGTGAACGGGGTGGCCGCCCGACGGCTGGCCGGGATCGAACAGCTGCTCGTGGTCTATCCGCTGGTGGTGGACGGTGGTTTCACCGTCGCCCCCGGCGACGGTACGGCGCACTTCGGCCTGGTGGTGAACGTCGGCGACCCGCCGTCCTGCGTCTACGCCGACGACTCCACCCGCTGCACGGCCGGGGAGAGTCGCCGGGGTTCCAGCGTGCGGGGCAGCGGCAACGCACCCCGACCCGGCGGCGACCCGGCGGCGCCGGCACCGGGCCCGGTCGGCGGGTCCGAGTCACCGCCTCCGGTCGCCCCGGTCTCCGGCGCCGCCGTCGCCGGCTACGACCCGGCGACCGGACTGGCCCTCGGGCCGGGTGGCCGGCCGCTGACCTTCGGTACGACCGGCGGGCAGTACCGGCTCGCCGGTGACCAGTCCTGGAAACAACTCCTGCTCGCCGGCCTGGCGCCCTGAGCCCGATCCGAGGAGTGCGAACGATGTGGAATGGCGAGGAGCGCAGGTTGAAGCTGGTCAAGTCGTCCCCGCAAACCGAACCGGACGACGTGCCCCGGCAGTCGGTACGCCGCCGCAGGACAACCGCCCGACGTACCGTCACCCGGCGGATTCCCGGCCCGGACCCGGTGTCGGCAGTGTTGGAGCGGCTCGACGAGGAGCCGGTCGCCCTGGTCGGGGCGCCGGAGAGCGACGAGGCGCCCGACGACCACGGGCCGGGTGAGGCGCCCGACGGTCACGGGCGCGACGAGACGACCGACGACCAACGGCCGGATGCGACAGCCGATGGCGAGCGGCCGGATGCGACAGCCGATGGCCAGGGGCCGGAGCCCGCGGCTGACCGGCGGCCGGAGCCGAAGCGGCGGAAGGCGGTTCGCCCGGGTGTGCCGCGTCGGCGCGGGCTGACCGTCGGACTCGCGATCATGCTCTGCGCGGCACTCACCGTGGCCGGCTTCTTCGGCAACCGCTGGTACCAGGACCGCGCGCTGGCCGAGGCACACGGCCAGGCGGTCACCGCCGCCCGGCAGACCACGGTCAACTTCGTCTCGGTCAGCGCCTCCAGTGTGGACGGCGACCTGCAGCGGATCGTGGCCGGCGCCACCGGCGAGTTCCGGGAGGAGTTCCTCCGGGGCCAGGCCCAGGTACGCGCGGCGGTCATCGAGAACAAGGTCGAGTCGACCGGTTCCGTGCTGCGCGCCGGGCTGGTCTCCGGCGACCGGCGTACCGCGGTTGTTGTGGTCGCGGTCGACGCGACCGTGAAGAACACGCACGCACCGGACGGTCGCGTCGCGCACTACCGCATCCAGGTGGAGTTGGCCCGGGACCGGGACTCGGACACCTGGCTGGTGTCCCGGTTGCAGTTCGTCGGCTGAGAGGAGAGACCATGCGATCGTTTGTCGGCACGCTGATCCGGCGACTGCGCTCCGGACGCCGTACCGGTGTCGAGGTGGCCGGCGACGCCCAGCCCGAACCGACCGGTGACGGCGCACGACGCTCCCGCCGTCCGCGCCTGGCCGGCACCGGCGACCGGCTGCACCTGGTGCTGACGGTGGCGACGGTGCTGGCTGTCGGCGCGGCCGGCGCCGGCTGGTACGGCCAGCACCGGGCGCAGGCCCGGGACACGGCGGTACGGCAGGCGTTGGCCACCGCCACCCCGGCCGCGAAAGCCATCTTCTCCTACGACTACCGCAACTTCGACGCGAGTGTGACGAACGGACAGACCTTCGTCACCGCACCGTTCGCCGACGAGTACGCCGAGACGACCGCCGCGCTCCGGTCGACGGCCGTTTCCGAGCAGGCGGTGGTGCTGGCCGAGGTCTCCGCCAGCGGGGTGATCCAGGCCGACCCGGAGCGGGTCGAACTGCTGCTCTACCTGAACCAGTACCGGCGCAACGTCAACACCGACGGGGAGAAGGTGGACCAGAACCGGGTCGTGCTGGAACTGCGCCGGGTCGACGCGGAGTGGAAGGTCGCCCGGGCCACCGCGATCTGAGCACGGCCGACCGGGCCCCGGGAGGTCCGTCAGGGTGGGTGCGGGTGTCGGCGCCGAGGTCCGCACTGGTTGACTCAGACCATGACGGGAGATCACCAACCCGCCGCCGAGGCCGGGCCGACCGACCCCAGCCGGCTGCTCTGCGAGCCGTACCTGCTGGACCCGGGCCCCGAGAGCGGGTACGTCGTCTGGCACACCGAGGACCCGGGCAACGGGCACTTCGTGCTCGTCGGGCCCGGGGTGACCGGGATGACCGACTGGCAGGCGGTCGACGCGGCCACCGACGACGCGGCCACCGGCCCCGGTTGGCGGCGGTTCACGGCCCAGACCCGGCAACTGAGCCGCACCCGGGAGGACGCGGAGTCCCGGGTGGCCGGGCGGGCCTGGACCGGGCCGGTCGGCCGGCCGGTGTACCGGCAGTTGGCGGAGATCACCGGGCTGGCCGCCGGACGTACGCCGTACCGGGTGGTGTCAATCGACGACCAGGGACGGCCGACGGTGACGACGGCGTACTCGATCGCTCCGGCGGTCAGCGGCGACCGGCCGGTACGACTGCTCCTGACCAGCGACCACCAGCTGAAGGCGATGACGGCGGCGAACCTGGCGAAGGTCGCCGAGACCGTCGGGGTACACCTCGACGGCGTGCTGATGGCCGGCGACATGGTCAACGTGGCGGACCGGGCCAGCGACTGGTTCGACTGCGCCGACGCGCCCGCCTTCTTCGCCGCGATGACCGGCCGGGCCGCCACGACGATCGCCGGCCGGACCTGGCGGGGCGCGGAACTGCTGCAGCACACCCCGCTGTATCCGGCGATCGGCAACCACGAGGTGATGGGCCGCTGGTCGGAGACGGCGAGCCTGGACAGCCAGTTCAACGATCCGCAGCCGGCCGACTGGGACGTCACCACGTACGAGGAGTTGTTCCCACGGCCACGCAGCGAGGCGGGCGGCCCGCGCTGGTGGTCGCGGACGATCGGCGACGTACACCTGATCACGCTCTTCGTCACCGGGATCTGGCGACCGCACGTGACGACCGGGGCCGGCACCTTCGCCGAAGGCCCGGCGGTCCTGGCCGACCCGGAACACTGGGGCTACGGACGGTTCATCTTCGAACCCGTGCACCGGGGCTCGGCCCAGTACCGCTGGCTGGAGCGGGAACTGGCGTCGGAGGCGGCCCGGTCGGCCCGGTTCCGGGTGGTGATGTTCCACCACTCCAGCCACGGACTCGGGGACAATTCGACGCCGGCCTTCACCGACCCGGTCCAGGTGGTCGAACGCGACCCGGACACGGGCACGGTCAGCTCGGTGCGGTACGCCTATCCGCTCGCCGAGGACCACGTCCTGCGCGACCTGGAGCCGCTCCTCTCCGCCAACGGCGTGCACCTGGTGCACACCGGGCACACCCACCTGTGGAACCGGTTCCGCAATCCGGCCGGGGTCAACTGGTTGGAGACCTCGAACGTTGGCAACAGCTACGGGGCGTACGACGTGACCTCCGGGTTGTCCCGGCCTTTGCCGGAGGGGCCTGATCTGGTCCGGCAGGGTGACCCGGGCGGGCTGCGGCCGGTGGTGCCGACGATCGCACCGCTGACCGACCCGACCGGCGCGCCGCTGCCGTACGTGGCCAGCAATGACGTCACGGTCTTCACGGTGCTGGACTCGGCGGCCGGAGTCGTTCGGTCGTACCGGTTCGACACCCGGGAGCCGGACTCGTCGGTCCTGCTCTTCGACGAGTTCCCGCTGGCCTGACCGGCGATGACCTCAGTCCGGCGGCTCCGGCGGGGTCACCGTCTGCTCCGAGGTACGCCGCTCCAGGAACGAGTCCGGGGCGGCGGCCGCCTCGGCGACCTGGCGCTCGGCTCCGGTCGTCTCCGGGTCGGACTCGGCCAGCCTGACCGCTCCCGCCTCCCGCCGGTCGGACTCGGCGAGGATGGCGGCCGCCTGCTCCTCGGGGTCCGCGCTGCCGGTCGACCGCTCCTCCGGCAACAGGTGCGCCGCCCGGTTCTCGACCCGGTCGTCACTTCCGTCCGGGTTCTCGCTGCCTGCGCTCATGCTCATAGCGCTGCTGCATACCCACGTCCGGCACCCGCTACCCGTCCCCGGCCACACCGGGCCCCGAACCCGCTGTCCCGCCGGCCCGGGCGAGGTCGCGGTAGTGGTGGAGCAGCGGCACCCGGTTGACCGCCCAGACGACCGACAGCAGCTGGGTGTAGTTCGTGACCAGCTGGCGCAGCGGTGATTCCCAGACGCTGCGGTACGCGCCGAGCCGGCCCCGGCCGACGGAGGCGTAGATGTCGCCCAGGGCGATGACCGCGAGCCGGTTGTACTCCGCCCAGCCGAACCGGGCGTCGACGGTGATGTCGGCGGTTTCCCGCTCCACCAGACCGGGAGTGCGGTAGAAGCGGACGGCCTGGTACGGAACCCGCCCCAGTGAGGCGTACCCGGCACCCGCCTGTCTCAGGTGCGGGATCGGCTGGTTCGGCTTGATTCCGCCGACCGGTCCGATGATCGGCAGATGTCCCGGCGGCGCCCCGGAGTGCCACTTCGCCTCCGAATAGAAGATCCAGCGGGACCGGCGCCAGCCGACCGCGTCGGCGAACCGGGCGATGTCGCCGTCCACCCGGTGCAGCTGCTGCAGTTGGGGGGTGAGCCCGAACCGGCCGTCGCTGTGCCGCATCCAGAGGTCGTCGAGGGCGTGCAGGTCGGCCCAGCGCAGGGTGGCGACCTGGGCCAGAGTGATCATGTGGTTCCCGGTCCGGTCCGGGTCCCGGCCGGCCGCCACCATCAGGAGGCGGGCCGTCTCGCGGTCGGCGTCCCGCCAGTTCCCGGCACGCAGCAGGTCGGCGAGGCGGCCCAGTTCCAGCTCGCTTCCGGAGCGGTCGGCACCGGTCAGGGTGGTCCGGTCGACGAGTGTGGCGAACTCGGCGTCCCCGGGCTGTGCCCCGGCCGGGTCGAGCCGGCTCAACGCCTGCCACAACGCGGCGGCGGTCTGGGCCGGAACCCTCGTGGCACGGTGCCGCAACGCCCGTACGTCCTCCGGGGTGAGCAGGTGCGGGAAGAGTAGTGTCGCCGCCGCCCGCCAGTGCGGTTCGGCACGCAGACTCGGCTGCTGGTAGCAGCGGGGACCCAGCCGTCTCGCTTCCCGGGGCACCCGGTCCAGCAGCCGGGCTTCCAGGTCGGCGACGGTCACCGGCAGGTCGTCGCCGCCGAGGATGGCGACGAGCGCGGCGGTGAACAGGCCCATGCGGTGGCGTGGGCTCTCGTACGAGACGCCGCCCTCGACACAGCCGGAGAAGATCGCCAGACCCGGATGACGGTGCAGCCGGAGGTGGTCCAGCCCCACCGCAGGCCCGGTCAGGCCCGACTTCAGCAGCGGCCGTAGCTCGTTGCGGCAGGCGTCGAGCAGCAGGATCCGGTCGGCGACGGTCCCGCCCCGCAGCAGGTTGGCGACCAGTTCGACGGCGACCGAACACTCCGGTACGTGCCGAGGATCACCGTGCGTGTCGTGCACCAGCAGGTGGGTGCGGCCGTCCGAACCGGTGATCCCGTGGCCACTGAACGAGAGCCAGACCCGGTCGCCGGGGCCCAGGTCTGGGAAGCGTCGCGGTAGTTCGGCGAGCCACCCCGTGATGCCGGTCGACGTGGCCCGGTCACCGGTCAGGGTCACCACGCGGTCGGCCGGGAAGCCCCGGGCCCGGAAGGCGCCGGCGAGCGCGTGCGCGTCCGCCTCGGCGTACCGCAGCACCGACACTCCCGGCATGCCGGGCACACGGTTGACGCCGATCGCGAGGAGTACGTCGCGCGGGGCGGGAACGGTCCGGTCCATGTCGACCTCGTCAGGCACTGTCGGGCCGGTCCCGCTGTCCGTCCATGATCTCGACGATGGAGACCGCCTCCCCACCCTCGACCGGGTCCGGTACGTCCACCTCGAGTTCGTAGCGTTCCCGCAGCCAGCGCTCGCGGTACAGCCGGTCCGCGCTCTCCGCGACCCGATGGAGGATCAGCGCGTTCTGGCCGGCGCCGATGGCGACACCGACCATCGGCACCAGCTTCTGCACGTTGCGGGTGGTGACCTTGAACCCGAACTGTTTGAGCACCCGGGTCACGAGTTCGGTGACCGGACTCTTCGGCAGGATGGCCCGGCCGGTCAGCGTCTCCCACACCCGCTTCGCGCCCCGGTGCTGCAGCATCCGCTGGGTCACCAGGCTCAGCTCGCGGTACGCCGCCACCTTGTTCGCCGTCCCGACCGCGGTGCCGACACCCAGGATGCCGAGCGCCACCGCCATCTCGTCCTCAGACGACGTGTCGTAGCCGTAGTACGCGGCGGTGTGCGCCACCAGTCGGAGGCCGCCCATCAGCATCACCGCCACGTCGGCCACCACCGCGCCGATCACCAGCGCCGGGCCGGCACCGGTGACGGTGAGCAGTTCGCCGCCGGTGACCGCCAACCCGGCGCCGGCTCCCTCGACCGTGCCGGCGGTCGCGTACGCCAGGGCGAGGTTCGGCTTCACCTGGTCGATCTCGGAGAGCCGTAGCTGACGGATGTCGGCGAGCTGACGCACCTCGTGCCCGGCGGCACGGTGCGCCCGCAGGATCGCCTCGGTCCGCAGCGAGGCCACCGCCAGGTGCGAGCCGTGCTGGGAGAGCCCCTCAAGAGCCTCGGAGAAGATCACGTCGAACCGGGCGGCCCCCGGCATCGCCCGCACCCCGTCCCTGACCCTCGCGCCGACCGCTGTGACCCGCTCGCGGACCCGGTGCGGCACCCACCTCCGGGCCCGCCGTCGTAGGCGCCGTTCCTTCCACGCCTGCACCTGGTCCCACGCCCTACGGTCGTACTCGTCCATCTCGACCGGGACAACAGCGTTCTGGTCCACCGCGTCCTCCCCCCACCGCTGACCGTCACGGTAGGTAGGTCTGCGCGTACGGGTAAATCCCAGATTCCTGGGGAATCGCTAGCCTGGCGCCATGCCGCCACCCCCCGGGTCGGTCCAGGCCGCCCACGAACTGCGTCGGTCGTTGGCCGAGACGACCGACACCCTGGGCGTGCTCAACCGCACCGCCGAGACGCTGCTGGCCAGGGTACCCGCCGACGTCTGGTGTGGAGTCGTCGTCGACCCGGCGACCCTGCTCGACACCGGGGGCGAGCACCAGCACGGCTTCCCGGCCGAGGTGATGCCCCGACTGTTCGAGATCGAGCACGCCGAGCAGGACGACGTCGACAGCCTGCGCTCCCTGGTCCGCCGACCGGCGGCGACCAGTCTGCTCAGCGCCTCGACCGGCGGAAGCCCGGAGAGCAGCCGGTACTACCGGGAGATCCTGGCCCCGCTGCGACTGGCGGACGAGCTGCGCGTGCTGCTGCGCGAGGGCGGCCGTACCTGGGGGCTGCTGGTGATGTGCCGGTCCCGGCGCAGTCCCGGCTTCACCGAACAGGAGGTACGCGTCGCGGCGAGCCTGGCCGTTCCGGCGACCGCGGCGCTCCGGCGTTCGCTGCTGGTCGGGGGTATCGACAACGGACAGGTCGCCGACGCGCCAGGGGTCATCACGGTCGACGACGAGCACACCGTGGTCACCACGAGCCCGACCGCGCGGCGGTGGCTCGACGAACTCGCCGAGACGCACCCGCCGGGCCGGCTGCCGCACACCGTCTCCGCCCTGGTCACCCACGCCCGTACCCGGCCCCCGGGCACGGTCAGCACATCGCGGGGCCGTACCCGCTCCGGCGCCTGGGTCACCCTGCACGCCTGGCGCGACATCGGCACCGCCGGGAAATCCGGCGGCACCACGATCTCCATCGGCCGGTCCCAGCCCGGAGAACTCGTCGCCCTCATCCTCGACGCGTACGCGCTGACCCCACGGGAACGGGAGGTCACCCAGCAGGTCCTGTTGGGCCGGTCGACGACCGAGATCGCCACCGCGCTGCACCTGTCGACGCACACCGTGCAGGACCACCTGAAGGCGATCTTCGACAAGACCGGCGTACGGAGTCGCCGGGACCTGGTGGCGGACGTCTTCTTCCGGCACTACCTGCCCCAGTTGGCCGGTCCGTCCCTCACCACCGACGGCCGGCTCCGCCGCCGGTCGACGACACCGGGGAGCGGGGTCGGGCCGCGCACCCCGGGCGAACCGGTCTGATCAGCGGGGCATGCCCTTGAGGTGGCGACCCATCTCCCGGGCGATCTCCCGCTGCGCGTCCCGCTCGGCCAGCGCCTGCCGCTTGTCGTAGGAGCGTTTGCCCCGACCGATGCCGACCTCGACCTTCGCCCAGCCGTTCTCGAAGTAGAGCGACAGGGGCACCAGGGTCAGGCCGGGGTCCCGGATCCGGTCCAGGATCTTGTTGATCTCCACTCGCCGCAGCAGCAGCTTCCGCATCCGACGCGGCTGGTGGTTCGTCCAGGTGCCGTACGCGTACTCGGCGATGTGCAGCCCGTAGAGCCAGAGTTCGCCGTCCCGCTCCTGGGCGAAGGCGTCGACCAGGGAGGCCTGCCCGGCCCGCAGCGACTTCACCTCGGTGCCGCGCAGCACCAGCCCGGCCTCGTACGTCTTGAGGATCGTGTAGTCGTGCCGCGCCTTCTTGTTCGAGGCGACGAGGCGTCGTTCCGTCTGCCTGGACGTGGCCGCCACCACGACTCCCTCCGATCCGCCCCGCCTTTTCGGGCCCGTCGGCAGCCTAACCAGCGGGCCGGCGGCCAGGGTCGCCGACCCGCTGAGGCCCCCGGTCAGGGTCGGATGAAGGTGACGTCCGGGTGTCGGGGCGACGGGTCACGCAACAGCGGCTGCGGCCGGTCCCGAAGCTGCTGGTCGAGGAAGGCGGCCAGGTACGCCCGCACCGAGCCGACGATCCGCTCCGGGCCGCGCCGCCGGCTACCAGAGGCTGATCATCAGTTCCCTGGGCCGGTCGGCCACCCAGGGATCGGCGCGGTCGTGGTCGACCAGGTGCAGTTCCGTGGTGCCGACCGGGTACGGGCCGGTCGGCGCCGGCAACCGTGGCCGGAACGGTACGGAGGTGGCGACCGTGGTGTCGTCGGGTGCCGGCTGGGGCGTCCGGGCGGCGGCGGACGGCGCGACGACCAGCACCGGGACCGCCAGAATCGCCGCCGACACGGTCCACCACCATCGACGTGGGATCTTCTGCATACCGCCGAGTCTCGCCCGGCACCCACCGCGACCACAGCTGTCGAAGGTGGTCAACCGACCCCGAGAAGTCTCGGGGAGGGGCCGGCGGACAACATGCCGCCGGCCCCTCGTCATCCGTCGGTCAGTCGGTGCAGACGACGAGGTTGGCGGTCAGGGTGCCGGACCTCGGCACCTGGTACGCCGTCGGCCTCGACTGGTCCGTACCGGCCGGGTCGGTCGACGCACACTGGGTGTGCGGGCCGGTGTAGAACTCGCCACCCCGGTAGAGGCTGTAGCTGAAGAAGATCCGCTGCTTGCCCAGCACCGGCAGCCGGTACCGGCCGTCGATCGCCTCGGCGTACCCGAGCACGTCGCCGCTGTCGTAGTTGTGCACCAGCAGGTAGTCGAGGTAGATCGGCTGGCCGTCCTGGTCACGCAGGTCGCCACGGACCTCGACACCGGCCCGCATCGGATGGTCGTAGCTGCTGGTCCCGCCGGCGGTGACCCGGACCCGGGCGGCGTCGTGCCGGTCCGGCACCCCACCGGACCACTGTCCGGCCAGGCCCGACCGGTGGAAGAAGAGCGGCCAGGTGTACGGGCCGAGCCCGGTCACCTGGTAGCGGCCGTCGGTACCGGTCCACCCGGCCGCCTGCCCCTCCTCCGGGTGGTAGCCGAACAGGTGGATGTTGATCCCGGCGACCGGTGCCCCGGTCCCCCGGTCGGTGACCCGACCGGTGATCGTGCCGGCCGGGTCGAGCCGGACGGTGGGGCCGGTGACGGTGGCGCCGCCGTCGACCCGGACGACCGCCGCCGCCCGCTGGTCACCGGTGCCGCCGCCGGACCCGACCCACTGCCGGCCGTGACCGGCGGCGTTCACCGGGTCGGCGAACAGCGTGTACGACCCGGGCCGGAGCCAGTCGACGACCGCCCTGCCGGTGCTGTCCGAGCAGTTCCGGTAGGCGCCGGGGTCGGGCAGCCGGGGGTCCCGCAGCGGCACCGCGACCAGGCAGACCCCGGCAACCGGCTGCCCGGTCGCCCGGTCGACGACCGTGGTGGTGATCCGGGCGATCCGCTGGAGCTTGACGGTGACCTCGACCGTCTCGCCCGGCACCGGGGTGACCGGCCCGGTCGACGCGGGGAAGTAACCGCCGCCGGGGACGGTGACCTGGAACCGCTGCGGCTCCGCCGGGAGACTGCTGATGGTCAGGCTGCCGGTGCCGTCGCTGCACTGCTCCTCGACGCAGAAGTCGGCGATGGTCGTACCCGTGTCGGCGTCCACGGCGCGGACCCGGACGGCGCCGTTCGCGACCAGGCTGTCGGTGATCCTCGTTTCCTGCTCGGCCTGCACCACGACCGGGTCGGCGTCCGCCGCGTCGAGCGCGCCCCGGTAGTACTGCACGTCCTCGTCGGTGTACAGGAAGGCGACCCGGTACGTCCCGGCGAGCAGCCGGGGGATGCTGAACTCGCCCTCCTCGTCGGTGTAGGCACCGTCGCCGTTGGTACCGGCGGCGTTGCTGGCGTGGACCCAGGCGTCGACCACGGGCTCCCCGTCGCCGGTGGTCAGGCGCCCGGTGAGGGAACCGGTGCGGAGCGCGGTGTCGTCGGCGACGACCTCACCCCCGGCCGGCACCTCGAACCGCGTGGCGCCCGCCCGCTCGAGCTTGCCGGGCACGTACTGCAACTGGTCCACCTCGGCTGTCGGCTGAAAGGAGACGAAGTGCGGACCGGCCGGGACGACGATCCGGTACTGCCCGTCGGCGTCGGTCGTGTCGGTCTCGGTGGCCGGGTAGTCGGCGGAGGTGGCGATGATTCGCAGGTCGGGCACGCCGTTGCCGGCGGCGTTCCGGATCCGTCCGGTGATCACCCCGGTCGGCAGCAGCTGCTCGTCCACAGTGGTCAGCGCACCCTCGGTGACCGCGACCTTGTCCGCTTCCCAGATGTCCAACTTCTGGTGGTGGAACTGGTCGGGTCCGTCCGGCGGGTCGAAGGCGAGGACGTACGACTCCGCGGCCAGATCGTCGAACCGGTAGGCACCCGCCGCGTCGGTCTCGGTTTCGGCGAGCGGCTCCTCGTTCTCCTCCGGGTAGAGCCGGACGGTGGTGCCGGCGGAGGGCGCACCGGCGGCTGTGGTGACGTGGCCGGCGATGGTGCCGGTGGCGGCGGCCACGGCGGGTGGCGCACCGGCCAGGACGGTGGCCCCGAGCAGCACGACGGCCACGCCGGCGCGTTTCAGCAGATTGAGTGACATCAGCGTCCTCAGCGGTGGCGGGACGCCCCGTGAAGTCGTGCCACCGCCGGCCCGCGCCCCGTGAACAGACCGATGGTCCGGTCATGGTAGCGGTCGATGTCCACAGTACCGACTCGAACGATCGGCGTGGGTGGCGAGACCGTCGGCCACCCCGACGCCGGGCAAAACCGGTGGGCGAGGGCGGTGACCAGGGTTAGCGTGGCCGGGTGCTGACTGACGTACCGACCGGGGAACAACTGGATCCCGGCTGGCAGGCCGAGAGCGACGCCTGGATGCTGGACGAACTGGCCGCGCGCGGCCTCGCCGCCACCGGCCCAGTCGAGAACGTCCGGGTCCGGGCCTGGTCCATCGTGCGCCGGGTCGACACCACCGCCGGCCGGGTCTGGTTCAAGGCCAACGTACCCACCAACGGTTTCGAGGCGGCCGTGGTCGAGGCGCTCGCCGACTGGGCGCCCGACCATGTGGTGGCGCCGCTGGCGGTGGACCTGCCCCGGGGTTGGCTGCTCAGTCCGGACGGCGGGCCGACGCTGCGGGAGGTGACGGCGGATCCGCCCGACCCGGCCCGCTGGGTGGACCTGCTGCGGACGTACGCGGAACTGCAGCGGCGGACGGTGCCGTACGTGGACCGGCTGCTCGGGCTCGGTCTGCCGGATCTGCGCCCGGCGCGGATGTCGGCCGCGCTGGTGGGCCTGCTGGCCGACCCGACGGTGACGCTCGCCCCGGAGCGACGCGCCGCCCTGGCCCGGCTCTCCGAGCGGTACGACCGCTGGTGTGCCGAACTCGCCGCCGACGGACTGCCGGCGTCGTTGCAGCACGACGACCTGCACGACGGCAACGTCTTCGTGGGCGGGGGCGGGGGTGCCGACGCCCGGCTCCGGTTCTTCGACTGGGGTGACGCCTGTCTGGCGCATCCGTTCAGCAGTCTGCTTGTGACGCTGAACGTGGCGGCGTACCGGTTCGGGTTCGCTCCGGGCGGGCCGGAACTGGCCCGGCTGCGGGACGCGTACCTGGAACCCTGGACCGACCTGCGGGACCGTGCCGGCCTGGTCCGCTCGGTCCGGCTCGCGCTGCGGGTCGGCAAGGTGGGTCGGGCGTTGACCTGGCAGCGGGCGCTGCGCGGGGCGACCTCGCCGGAGTGGGAGCGCGCGCTGGGTGGTCCGGCACCGGTGGCGCCCGAGCACGCCGACGCGGTCGGTGGCTGGCTCGGTGAGCTGACCGAGCCCGACCTGACCTGAGCCCGGCCTGACCCGGCCTCGGCCCGATCTGCCCAGGCCGGGCCGGCCGTCGGCGCGGCGGACAACCGGACGCACCCGGTCCCTCCCGCTCGGGTCGTGGTGACCCGGAGCTGGCGGGGCGGGTGCGCCCGGCAGGGTGGTCCGTCAGGGCCGACTACTGGTCCCATCCGCTCTGCTGACCGTGCTTCTGCTGCTGGCAGTTGGCGGAGAGAATCGCCCCGGACCCGGTCGGCCCGCAGTCGGTCGGCCGGTTCTTGACGATCACGGTCTCCGCGTCGAGTTCGAGCCGGACGTTCTTGGCGAAGAGTCCACCCGGTTCCTTGGTGGAGCTGTTCTCGGTGATCCTGCTCTTCACCACGCTCAGCTGGCCGGCCTCGGCGTAGACACCGCCGCCCCGGGACTCGGGTCCGACCGCCTTGTTGCGGCTGACCTCGGTCCAGCGTACGAAGACGTTCGACTTCTCGGCGAAGATCCCGCCACCGTCGCCCCGGGTGGTGTTGTTGGTGACGGTGCTGTCGTTGACCACGAGCAGCGCCTGGACACTGGAGATGCCGCCACCGTCCACCGTCGAGGTGTTGTGGGTGACGGTCAGGTTGCGCAGGTCGAGCGTGGCGTCGCGGACGGAGAGGCCGCCGCCGATCTTCGCGGTGTTGCCGATGACCTTGGTGTCCCAGACCTTTGTCCGGGCCGAGGAACTGGCGAGCCCGCCGCCCTCACCGGCATTGTTGTCGGCGAAGGTCGTCTCGGTGACGTCGGCCGCACCCCGGAAGTTGGCCAGGCCGCCACCGATCCCGCCAGCGCTGTTCTTGACGAACTCGGTCTTCCGTATGCTCAGCACGCCGCCGTTGAGCATGCCGCCACCCTGGCCCTCGGCTCCGGCGGCGCTGTTGTCCCGGAACTCGCTCTCGGTGATCGTCATGTGGCCGTCGTTGAAGACCGCGCCACCGCCGCCGTCCTTGACCGCGAGCGCGGTGTTCCGCGAGAACGTGGTACGCGTGACGACCGCGCTGCCACCGTGTTCGACCCAGAGCGCGCCGCCCAACTCGGCCCGGCCGTTGTCGAGGGTGATGTCGACCAGTTCCAGTTCCCCGCCGTTGACGACGGTGAAGAACCGGAACTCCTTGGCGTTCGGGTCACGGGTCAGGGTCGCCCCGTTCCCCTTGATGGTGATCGGGTGCTTGATAACCGGTAACAGGTTCTTGTCGTCCGGCAGGTTGACCTCCTGGCCGGGCCCCTGGCCGGTGACCTGACCGTCCGGGCCGCTGTCCGGACCACTGTTCGGGCCGGTGCTCTGCCCGGTGTTCTGGCCGCCACCCGGTGCACTGCCGGGAGCACTGCTCGGACCGCCGCCCGGCGCGGCGCTCCCGCCCGGCTGGGCGCCGGTCGGGCCCTGCTTGCCACTGCTCTGGCCCTGCTTGCCACTGGGCGCACCCTGCTTGCCTTTGCCCTGGTCGGCGGAGGGTCCCGGGACCGGCGCCGGACGTTCGCCCGGCTCGCCCTGCCGACCCTGCTGCTCGTTGTTCGGGCCGGCCTTAACGGCACCCGCAGCGGCGTCGGCGCCGTCCGGACCGCTGTTCGGGCCCTTCGGTTGGCCGCTCTCCCCGCCGTGCTGGCCGTCCTGCCCGTACCCCGCGTCGCCACCGCGGTGGTCGCCCTTCGGGGTGCTGAGCTTGTAGGTGCACTTCCGCGCGAGTTCGAGCGTGCCGCCCCCCTCGGCGTCGGCGCGGACAAGCGCGGCGATCAGTTTGGCCGAGTCACAGGGCACCGACGTCACGTCGCGGTGTGCGCCATCCGACTTCTTCTCGGCCGCGATGGAGGCGCCGGACAGCCCGGCCGCTCCCACCACCAGGGTTCCAGCCACGAGACCTCCGGTGAGGATCCACCGGGACCGTCGACGCGGTAACCGCGCCTCCTTCCGGCGCTCGGAATCTCCGTGACTGCTCCCTCGGAACTCGGACATCAAGTCTCCCTGCCTTTCGCAGAAGACACGACCGCACCAACCCGGGCGCGGAGGGCTACACGTCGTTGCAGCACTGAAAATCACGGTACGGCGCTAATCGCAGCAAGGCAGGCTTATGCGAATGAAGCACACGATTCGGTTGAAGGCCCATCGGAAAAAGGACCGGAATGGCACAGCAAATCGCAATACCGGCTGCAGGATCCAAACCAGGCGTGGCCGGCCAGACGACACAGCCGGCGCAGGCGAGCACGGCTCGGGACGGGCGACGCAGGAGCGCCCCGACCCGTACTACGGCTGTCCGGCGGGCCAGAACCGGCAGGCTGGGGACAAGCCGGCAACTGGGACTCCCCTGACGAGGTGACGCAGGCAGCCCAGAACGACCGGCTGGCGGCAGACCGTACGAAGCACAGGACTATCGGCGCATTCCACGCCGGATCACCAGTTGTTTCGGTGCTCCGGACAATCGTCGCCGGAAACGCCCGAAGAAGACAGCCAGTGGGTGCCGGAAACGAATTCGACCATCCATCCCCAATTCGCACGGCGAAGGATCCCGCGCTACCCACGCCAGACCAGTGGCTGGGCGATCAGGCCGACGATTACGGTGGGCGGATGCCACCCAACCTCGACGCCTGGGACGCGTGGCACCCCCGGCTGCTGGCCGGTCGCCTCGCCGGCCTCGAGTTTCCCTGGTACGTCGCGGCCGGCTGGGCACTCGACCTCTTTGTCGGCGCCCCGACCCGGAGACACGCCGACCTGGAGATCGCCGTACCGGCGGCCCGGTTCGGCGACCTGGCAGCGCGGTTCGCCGACTGCGACTTCCACGTTCCGTACGACGGGGACATCGTCCCGGCCACCGCCGCCACGCTCGAGGCCAGTCACCAGACCTGGGCCCTGGAACGGGCAACCGGCCGGTGGCGGTGCGACGTGTTCCGCGAACCACACGACGGTGACACCTGGATCTACCGCCGGGACGAGCGGATCCGCCGGCCGTACGCCGAGATCGTCGAACACGGCGTGGACGGCGTCCCGTACCTGGCCCCGGAGATCGTGCTGCTGTTCAAGGCCAAGCAGACCCGGGACAAGGACGAGGTCGACTTCCGGATGGTGCTGCCACTGCTCGACGTCGCCCGGCGGCGGTGGCTCGAGGACGCGCTGTTGTTGGTCAACCCGGAGCATCCGTGGCGCGCCGTGCTGGCCGCCGCCCGGTAGCCGCCGAGCGGGCCCAATCTCTTCGCGACGTGCTCGACCTTCGTGGTGCGGATGCAGGTCACGCCGACGCCGGCCCGTCCCGGGACCGGTCAGTGGGTGCCAGACCGCACCGTGGTGCCGTCCGCGCCCGGCAGCGCACAGGCGCCGTCCGCGTCACATCCGGTCTGGTCGTCCGCGCCGAGAATGGTCAGTTCGGGTTGGCGTTCGCGCCAGGCCCGGACGGCGAGTCCGACCTGGTGCTCGGGGTCGTAGATGCTGCGCTCCGCGGCGAAGTTGCCCTCGTAGAACAGGGTCAGCAGGTTGTCCTCCACCCCCTCGGAGGCGGCCAGGTGCAGCAGCCGGTGCAGGTCGAAGGTGTTGCCGTCGTCCCGGAAGTCGACGAGGTAGCCGAGGCCCTCCTTCCTGGCGATGCCCGCGATGTTCTCCTCCGCCGCTCTGGCCTGGGCCGGGGTCATGCCGTACTTCTTGGCGTGAGCCGCACTGGTTGTCCGGTGGGTCTGGGTCAGCCGGGGGTCGAGCTCGAAGGAGCGGTGCACCACCTCGACCCGGGTCCGGTGTGGGAACGCGGCGAGCGCCTTGTGAAGCGAGCCTTGCCGACGAAGCACCACGGGCAGGAGATGTCCGACCAGATGTCGACGCGCATGGTCTTCTTCCCTCCGGGAAGGGTCTGTAGGGAGGTGGTCGCTTCCCGGAGGAGAAGGAGAGACAACCACTCGACTCCGGACAACGCCCCTCGGACGAGGGTCGTCCGCTTCTACAGGGTAGCGCAACAGGACGATAGTCGTCCGCCTACAGGCCGGCTCAGCAATCAATCGGACGCTTGCCGTCCGATTGCGTTAGACTGCATGTGGAGACGACTACCAGGCGCCCTGCGGCCACTGGTTCAACGGCGGACCAGCCACCGGTCGACCACCGGACAGGCTAGGAGGCTCAGCCATGAGTGATCTCGACGAGATGCTCCGGCGGCTGGACGCGCTGGAAGCGATCGCGAGCATCAAGAAGCTGAAGGCCCGCTACTTCCGCCTCGTGGACGAGAAGAAGCACGACGAGCTGGCCGCACTGTTCACCCCCGATGCCAGGCTCGTGACCGACGGCGTCAGCTGGAAGTCGCCGGAGGAGTTCGCGTACACGATCCGCGACCTAACCGGCGCCGCACCGTCGGTCCACCACGCGCACAGGCCGGAGATCGAGATCACCGGGCCGGACACCGCCTCCGGGATCTGGGCGATGGAGGATCTGCTGACCTTCCCGGTGGGAGAAAACGCCCCCCAGGGCCACAATGGCTACGGCCAGTACCGGGAGACCTATCGGAAGGTCGACGGGCGCTGGCTGATCGACACGTTGCTGCTGACCCGGCTGCGGATGGACCCGCTGGAGAACTGGACCCCCGATGCCTGACCTGGACACCGCGCCTGACCCCCGTACGGGCACGCGGCACGACGAAACCCCACCGAGCACCACGGCGCCGCTAAAGACCGAACCCGGCGGCCGCGCGGACGCGCGACGCAACCGCCGCCAGCTGATCATCGCGACCCGGGAGGCGATCGCCTCCCGGGGCCTCGACGTCTCGGCGCTCGACATCGCGACGGCTGCGGGCGTCGGAGTGGGCACGCTGTACCGACGCTTCGGCACCAAGGAGGCACTCCTCAACGCCGTCGTGATCGGCCTCTACGACGAGATGTGCGATGTCGCGCGGGCGTGCATGGAGCGCCCTGATCCGTGGGACGGGTTGGCGGAGTTCGTGATGGAGCTGGCCGGGGCGCACCGGGACAGCCGGGGACTGGCCGAATACACCGCCGAGTACAAGCAGGAGTCACCCGAACTCGCGGAGCGGACCGCCGCTCTCCAGGACGCCGTCATGCGGTTGACCGAGCGGGCCCGCGCCGCCGGTGCGCTCCGGGACGACGTCACCTGGCAGGACATCCTGATCTGTTCACGTGCGGCGCTGGACACCGACCACTGCCTCGGCGTCGACGCCGGACCGGACGGCTGGCGTCGGATCGTCACCATTCTGCTCGACGGCATCCGGGCGCCCGGACGTACGCCGTTGGAGGGACCGGCACCGCGGGTCCACCCAGGCGCGACGCCGGACAGGACGGCCTCGGCGGACCGCTGACAGACGTCGCGCCGCTCGGGCCAGTAGCCCGGGCGCGTAACCGACTCCTCACGAGGCCACACGTCATACCCTGTCGATGGTCGGCGTCAGCGATAGCCGGCGGACACCACGTTGGCCTGCACCGCGTTCTCGGTCGCGTCGGACGGATAGCCGGTGACCATGGCCCCTTCGTAGAAGGTGCCGGCGCTCAGGTTCGCGCCGCCGTCGGGCTTGCAGCAATCCCCGCCGCTGCCCAGGACGATCGCGCCCTGTTTCTTCATCGGGCTGTATCCCGGCGGGAGTGACCCGTCCCAGAGGGTGTAGAGGCTGCCGGACTGCGCGTTGCTACCCTTGATCGCGAAGCGGGTCGTACCGTTGTTCTTCAGCGTGGCAGTCACGAACTTGCTGGTGAAGGCCCGCTGGTTCGGGTTCCAGGAACTGCTTCCGCCAGGAAACAGGCCCCACTCCAGATCCGCCTGCACCCAGGGGCCGGTGCCGGAGCAGCCGCCGAACCAGCACTGCGTGCCGAAGTTGATGGCGTCCATCGCCCCGGCGGCGTCGGCCTTCCTTGTCGTCTCGCTGTTGCCGTAGTCGAAGCAGCAGCCGCTGTTGACGTGGGTCCCGCTGGTCACCATGTACATGCCCTCGGGAGCGGCGCCGGTCGGCACTCCGGTCAGGTGTCCGTCGCGCCAGTAACTGTTGCCGGGGTTGATGTAGAGCGAGTACGCCTTCGCGCCGCCCACGGTCAGGGACTCCGACGTCGCGATCGCCGGCTTGCTCTGCGGTGAGCCCGGCACCACGCTCGAACCCTGGTACCAGAGGTCGTTCCCGCGTCCGGACTGGTCGAAGATGACGGTGATCACGCAGGTCGTGCCGGCGCAGAACGAGTCCTGCGTCGCCGCGTTGGCGGTACCTCCCGCACTCAGGAGCCCGATGTCGCGGGTCGTGTTGTCCGAGGACCGTCGGACCTGGTAGAGGTTGCCGGCGTACGCCGCGTAGAGCGCCCGTGTCGTGCTGTGCGCCGCGATGCACGGGGTGCCGCCGGAGGCGTAGATGTCGCACGGACGCGTTCCGGTCGGCGGCGGGGTGGTCGGTGAGGTCCACTGCTGGTTGGCGCCGCCGTGGCAGGCCCAGAGGTGGATTCTGGTGCCGTTGGTGGTGCCGTAGCCGCTGGCGTCGAGGCACAGCCCGGACTGCACACCGGTGATGGTGCCGTTGCTGTTGACGTTCCACTGCTGGTTGGTCTGGCCGTTGCAGTCCCAGATGATCGCCAGCGTGCCGTTTGCGGTGCCCTGACCGGACGCGTCCAGGCACTTGTTGCCGTACACCGTGAGCTGCCTGCTCGCCGTCCAGGTCCAGGTCTGGCCGGCACCGCCGTGACAGTCCCAGAGCTGGGTCTGGCTGCCGTTGGCGGTGCTGGCGTTGGGAACGTCGACGCAGCGACCGGACGGGGTACCGACGATCGTGGTGCTCTGCCCCACCACGATGGCGGCCGCCGACACGGGCGCCGCGGCCTCGGCGGTGGCAGGTGGGGTACCAGGTGTGGCGCCGACGCTGACGAGCAGGCCGACCAGCAGAACGGCCAGGCCGGTCAGACGTCGGGTGCGGTGGTGTCTCGGGGCCGGGGGGTGGGCTGTTCCTGGCCCACCGGAGGACGGGTTACGCACGGGAGGGCTCCTCGGAGTCGTGGAGGTGTGCGGGCTTTCGACGTGCTCGGCGGTGGTGGTGACGGCCGGGTCGACGCGTGGCGGTCGCCGGACTGTCGCCGCGGGGAGGCGCGCCGGCCGTCCGGTCGACGGCCAGCGCGTCCGTTCCCCGTGACGCCCTACCGCCCCAGGATTCGCCAGGTCTGGTTCAGCGGGCTGGCCTGGCCGGTCGCGTTGCAGGTCCACTGGTGGACCGGGGCCCGGGCCGCCGTGGAGACCGTGCTGACATCGACGCACTTGCCGCTGTGCCGGGCGACGAGTTGGTAGTCGTGCGAGTCGTTGCCGGGATAGGTCACCCTGCGGAGGGTGAACTGCTGGTTGAGGCCGTTGTGGCAGGTCCACTGGTGCACGACCGCGCCGTCGGCGGTGGACACGCCGCTGACGTCGAGGCACTTGCCGCTCTGCTGGTTGACCACCGTGTACGTGTTGGCCACACCGGCGACCGGGCGGAAGTTCCAGAGCTGCTGGTCGCCGCCCTCGCAGTAGTACTGCTGTTGGACGGTACCGTCGGCGGTGCTCAGGCCGGGGTTGTCCAGGCACTGCTGGGAATGCTGGGCCACCGCCACCGACTGGAAGCCGCCGTCGGAGGGGGGCAGCAGGGTGACGGTGTAGGTGTCGGTCTGGTTGGGGTACGGCAGGGTCACGGTGACGTTGTTGTTGGAGACGCCGACCACGCTGTTCGAGACGGTGATCGGCCCTTGCACAGCACCGCCGCCGTTGTAGGGGATGCGCTGGGTGAGCACCCGTACCTGGTTGTTCTGCACGATGCCGCTGGTCGTGTCCAGACGTTGCAGGTTGACGGTCAGGTTCCCGGTGGTACGCCCACCACCGACCAGGACCTTCGCCACACCGTTCGCCTTCGTGGCGAACGCGTCGTACGACGGACTGGCGGTCACGGCCGCGATCTGCCCGGTCTGGGAGGCGTAGTAACGGTAGGCCCACCACTCGCCCTTGGGCTGGTGCTGGCCGGCCGAGTTACGGACCAGCAGGTTGCCGAGGTCGTTGTGCAGGTTGCCACCGCCGGCCCAGTTGGCTCGTAGACCGTCCGCGCGGGCGCGCTCCAGCCGGGAGATGTACCAGGCGCCGTCGGCGGGGTTCTGCTCCTCGGGCGCGCCGTACTCGTTGATCTGGTACGGCCGGGGGTGGGCGATACCGCGCGGGTCGAGGGTGGCGTTGGCGGCGGCGACGTTGGCGACCGGGTCACCCGGCAACGAGTGCCAGCTGATGATGTCCGGCACCGTGTTGGTCGAGCGGACGAAGTCCAGGTACTGGTTCCAGAAGGTGTGCGTGGTCGACGGTACGCAGGCGCAGCTCGGCCCGACGATGAGCTGGTTGGGGAACTCCGCCCGGATGCGCTGGTAGGTGCGGCGCCACAGTTCGAGGTACTGGGGGATCGGGCGGTTCCAGAAGATGGTGATGTTGGGCTCGTTCCAGATGTCCCACTGCACGCTCAGCCCGGACGCCCGGACGTCGTTGATGAGCCGGGTCAGGAAGTTGTCGTAGTCGGTCCAGTTGCCGTTGTCCCCGGGGAAGCGGGAGATGCCGGCACCGTCGGCGCCCCACAGATCGTGCGGCAGCAGGATGAACTGGCCGCCGAGGGCGACGGTCCGACGCGCCTGGGCGAGGGTGGAGTTCCAGCGGCGGTCGTAGGTCCCGCCGACCCAGCCACTGCCCGCGAGTTGCGCGCCACCCGCGCGCATGTACTGGAACTTGACATCCCGGTAGAAGTGGTCGGCCGGACCGCTGGCGTTCTCGGTCATGCCGTAGATCCAGCCGGACGCGCGGTAGGTCGGCGTGCCGTTGGTCGTGGCGAAGTTGACGCTGATCGACTCGTCGGCGGCCTGGGCGGAAGGCGCGGCGACAATTGCGGCGGTGGCGGCGGCGAGCAGGCCGACCAGGGGTCGGGCGACGAGCGCACGGACTCGTCCTGGCCTGCCGCGGGACGGGGTTTTCACGGGCGGCTCCTTGGTGGGGCGCGGGGACGCTCTCCGGAGGCTGCGCTTGCGAATCGATTCGCAAGGGATCGTAGGACCGGATGCTGAAGCATGTCAATGAAGTGACAGTGGGGTGAAGGTGACGTTTCCCAGCAGCACGTGGACATAGCTGATCACCCCTTGACCGGCGAGCATGGACGGTCCTATCTTCGTGCGAACCGATTCGCCGAATCGGTTCGCCTCATGGC
Source organism: Plantactinospora sp. B24E8 (assembly GCF_039871735.1). Taxonomy (NCBI): domain Bacteria; kingdom Bacillati; phylum Actinomycetota; class Actinomycetes; order Micromonosporales; family Micromonosporaceae; genus Plantactinospora; species Plantactinospora sp. B24E8. The sequence goes on along the minus strand of NZ_JBDPMH010000014.1, from coordinate 22,282 downwards.
CGGACCACGTTCGGCCCGCGACGGTCACCACCCCACACCCCACCTGACGATCGACTTGAAGTGAGGCACCGATGACCGGACTCAGTCGTCGACGGCGTCTGGCCGTCGTCGCCGTGACAACACTCACCGCGGTGGCGGGCGCCGCCTGCTCGTCGTCCGCCGAGGGCCCCTCCGGCGGCACCGCCTACCTCGTCTGGGACCCGTACCCGCAGTTCGCCGACGACTCCGACTGGGTCGCCCTACTCACCAGATGTGGTACCTCGGCGGGAGTGACGGTCGAACGCACCGGCTACGACACCACCGACCTGACCACCAGGGCGCTGCTCGCCGCCCAACAGGGGAACTCGCCGGACGTGCTGATCGTGGACAACCCGGTGATCTCGACACTGGCCGAGGCCGGCGCGCTCACCACCACCGAGGAGAACGGGCTGGACGTCTCGGCCATGGAAACCAACCTGCTCGGCGCCGGCCAGCGCGACGGCAAGACGTACGGGGTGCCGATCGGGGCGAACACCCTCGCCCTCTACTACAACAAGGACCTGTTGACCGCCGCTGGCGTCGATCCGGCCTCGGTCACGGACTGGACGTCGCTGACCACGGCGCTGACCAAGGTCAAGACCAAGGGCAAGAAGGGCATCACCTTCTCCGCGATCGGCACCGAGGAGGGGAGTTTCCAGTTCCTGCCCTGGTTCTGGGGGGCCGGAGCGGAGCTGACCAGTCTGGACTCGCCACAGGCGGTGTCCGCCCTGACGCTCTGGACCGACTGGCTCAACCAGGGCCACGCACCGAACTCGGTCATCAACAACACCCAGACCACGAGCTGGCAGGAGTTCGCCACCGGTGACTACGCGTTCGCCGAGAACGGCACCTGGCAGTTGGCCAACGCGGAAAAGCTCGACTTCGCGTACGGCACCATCCCGATCCCGGCGCGCGCGGGCGGACCGGCGCCGGCGCCCACCGGCGGCGAGTTCGTCTCCATCCCGGTGCAGCAGAAAACCGACCGGTACGCGACATCGCAGAAACTGGTCGCCTGCCTGACCAACGCCGACAACCTCCTCACCACCGACACCACACTCTCCTACGTCGCGCCGGTGGCCGCCGTCCAGGAACGGCAGCTGGCCACGGACCCGAAACTCAAGGTCTGGGTGGAGGCGGTCCGGGCGGCCAAGGGCCGCACCGGTGACAACCTCGGCACGAGGTACCCGAAGATCTCCGAATCGCTCTGGACGGCGGTGCAGGCGGCCCTCAGCGGCGGGAAGTCACCGCAGGAGGCGCTGACCGCCGCGCAGGCCGCGGCCTCGACCAGGTAAGCGCGCCGAACCCACAGCATGCACACCACCACACCTGACTCCAGCACCGGACGGGACCGGGGTGGAGCGGCGACCGCCGCCCGACCCGGGCCTCCCCCGTCCCGCGTCCGCCGGCCCGACCGATGGCTCGCGTGGGGCTTCCTGAGCCCGGTGACCGTGTACCTACTGGCCTTCTACGCCTACCCGCTCTACCGCAACGTCGAGTTGAGCCTGCGCGAGTACACCGTTCGCTCGTTCGTGCAGGGCGGCGCACCCTTCGCCGGCCTGGACAACTACCGTACGGTCCTGGCGGATCCGGCCTTCTGGCCGACACTGACGCACACGCTGGTCTTCACCGCCGCGTCGCTCGCCTTCCAGTTCACCATCGGCATGGCACTGGCACTCTTCTTCCACCAGCACTTCCCGCTGTCACGCACACTGCGGGCGTTGATGCTCGTGCCGTGGCTGCTGCCGCTGATCGTCTCGGCGTCGACCTGGTCGTGGCTACTCAACAGCGACTCGGGGCTGGTCAACGCCGCGCTGGGCGTCGTCGGGATCGATCAGGTCAACTGGCTCACCTCGCCGGGCTGGTCGCTCACGTCGGTGATCATCGCGAACGTCTGGATCGGCGTTCCGTTCAACCTGGTCGTGCTGTACAGCGGCCTGCAGGCGATCCCGGTCGAGGTGTACGAGGCGTCCGCGCTGGACGGCGCGACGAGCCGGCAACGATTCTGGTCGATCACCCTCCCGCTGCTGCGCCCCGTCGCCGCGATCACGCTGCTGCTCGGGCTGATCTACACCCTGAAGGTCTTCGACATCATCTGGATCATGACGAGGGGAGGCCCGACCGATTCCTCCGCCACGCTCGCCACCTGGTCGTACCGACTCGGCTTCGGCAACCTGCTGCCCGAGTTCGGGCCGGGTGCGGCCGTCGGCAACCTGCTCATCGTGATGGCCCTGATCGCCGGGCTCGTCCACATCCGGATCCAGCGGAGGCAGCACCTGCCATGACCACCTCCACGCCCAGGGTCTGGTGGAAGACCGTCGTCGGCCTGCTGCTGACCGGGCTGATGCTCTTCCCCGTCTACTGGATGATCAACGTGTCCTTCACCCGGGACCGGGACATGCGGGCCGATCCCCCGCACCTGTTCCCGACCGACGGCACGTTGGACGGTTACCGGGCCGTACTCGACCAGCAGTTGCCGTACCTCGGCACCAGTTTCCTGGTCGGTCTCGGTACGGTGGTGCTGACCGTGGCGGTGGCGGCCCCCGCCGGGTACGCGTTGGCGAAGCTGCGACCCCCCGGCGGCCCGGCGCTGAGTTTCGTGCTGCTGATCGCGCAGATGATCCCGGGCATCATCATGGCGATGGGTTTCTACGCCATCTACCTCAGTCTCGGCGTCCTCAACACGCTGCCGGGCCTGATCCTGGCCGACTCGACACTCGCGGTGCCGTTCGCCGTCCTGATCTTCACGGCCTTCATGTCCGGGATCCCCGACGAGCTGATCCAGGCCGCCGTGGTCGACGGCGCCGGCCGGCTGCGCACCTTCTGGTCGGTCGTGCTGCCGGTCAGCCGCAACTCGGTCGTCACGGTGTCGCTCTTCGCCTTCCTGTGGTCCTGGTCGGACTTCATCTTCGCCTCGACCCTGGCCGGAGGCGGTGACCAGCAGCCCATCACCCTCGGTATCTACCACTACATCGGCAACAACAACCAGCAGTGGAACGCCATCATGGCGACCGCCGTCGTCGCCTCCATCCCCGCCGCCGTGCTGCTGGTCCTGGCCCAGCGATATGTCTCGGCGGGCGTCACTGCCGGCGCCGTCAAGGACTGACCACCCGCACCAGAAAGGCACCCGCCACCCATGACCGTCGTTCCGTCCGGTCCGGAGTTCTCCATCCAGGACATCCCGTTCAGCTACTACGGCTCCTGGCTCAACATCTCCCCGGTGGTAGCCGAGAAGACGTACGCCGACGACCTGCACCTGGTCTCGCACCAGACCGGACTGCACCCGGTGTTGCGCCTCGTCCCCTCGGACGCCGGCGCCACGGTCGTCGCCACGCCCACCCTGCTGACCTGGCGAACCGGCTCCGGACGGATCGACGCTGTCTACGACGGACCGGACAGCCTGCGGATCCGGGGTCGGCGGCTCGGCCTGCGGCTGGCCGCGGCCCGCCGCACCCTCACCCCGTTCAGCGGCACCTACCTCTACGTCGATCCGGTCGACCAGGCGCACGTCTTCACCTCGTACGAGACCGGGCGCCGCTACCGGGTCACCGTGCTCTCCGGTGCTCCTGCCCGGACCGGGGGTGTCGAGGCGCTCGGCAGCGCGGACCGTTTCCTGGACCTACCCGGCGACCAGCCCTGGGAGATCGCGATCGAGGAGTACGCGACCGCCCGCCGGCCGTACCCCACGTCCGTCACCTTCGACCGACTGTGCCACGACCGGAGCAGGGAGTTCGGCGCGTTCGTCGACGCGGTCGCGCCGTGGCGCGGCGCCGACAGCCCGTCCGCTGCATTGGCCGCGTACGTGCTGTGGTCGGCCACCGTCGCCCCGGCGGGCTTCGTCACCCGGCCGGCGGTCCTGATGTCGAAGCACTGGATGGACAAGGTGTGGAGCTGGGACCACTGCTTCAACGCGATCGCCCTGGCGGCCGGCGATCCCGAGCTGGCCTGGCACCAGTTCCACCTGCCCTTCGATCACCAGGACGGGGCCGGCGCCCTGCCCGACTCGGTCACCCACTCGGAGGTCCTGCACAACTACGTCAAACCGCCGATCCACGGCTGGGCGCTGCGCCACCTACGCCGGCGCCTTCCCGAGCCGCCGGACCGGGCGGCGCTGGCGCAGACGTACGACCGGCTGGCCCGCTGGACCGGGTTCTGGCTCGACGCGCGCCGGGCCCCCGGGCACGACCTGCCGCACTACCAGCACGGCAACGACAGCGGCTGGGACAACGCCACCACCTTCGACGACCACCGGCTCCTCGAGACCGCCGACCTCGCCGCGTTCCTGGTCTCGCAACTGCGCTGCCTGGCTGACCTCGCCGCCGAACTGGGCGAACCCGTCGACCGGTGGACCCGGGAGGCCGACCGGATCCGCACGGCGATGCTGCGGGACCTGTGGGACGGTGAGCGCTTCACCGCCCGCAGCCCCCACACCGGCCGGCGACGGGCGAGCCGGAGCCTGCTCGACCTGATGCCCGTCACCCTCGGGGCCGACCTGCCCGGCCCGGTCGCCGCCACTCTGGCCCGGGGCATCGAAACCCACCTGACCACGCACGGGCTGGCCACCGAGCCGACCGACTCGGCCCACTACCTCGCCGACGGCTACTGGCGGGGCCCGATCTGGGCGCCCTCCACCCTGCTGGTCGAGGACGGGCTGCGGCGGGCCGGGTACACCGGGATCGCCGACGAGATCAGTCAACGCTTCCTCGCGCTGTGTGAGAAGTCCGGCTTCGCGGAGAACTTCGACGCCGAAACCGGTGCCGGGCTCCGGGACCGCGCATACACCTGGACCGCCAGCAGCTACCTCATCCTCGCCGCCGCCCAGGCGGAGCGGCGAGTCACGGGCGGGTAGCCGGACCGGCTCAGCGAGCCCGGTAGGGCCCGCTGGGGAGCGTCGAGGCACGGGGACCGGGCATGGCCCGTGTCCTCCGGGCCGGGTCAGCGGACCGGACCGCACCGGATCAGCGGGACCGGACCGGGCCGGTACTGGAGCGCAACGAGATGGGCGGGCTGTACAGACGGTGGCGTGGCACGGACCCGGGCGCGGCGACAATCTCCAGTAGCAGTGACACCGCCTCGGCGCCCATGTCACGCGTCGGCACATCCGCGGCGGTCAACGGCGGGCGGAAATCCTCCGCCCAATGCTGCGCGGCGACCCCGGTGACGGAGAAGTCAACCGGCACGGAGAGCCCGGCGCCGGTCAGCGCACGCTGCACCCCGGGCAGCGCGGCCTCGTTGATGGTAGCTATCGCCGTGACGTCCGGATGTGTCGCGAGCAGCTGCTCCACACACATCTCGCCGGAGGTCGCGTCATCGCCGCAGCAGACGTCGACGCCGGTCAGGCCGCGCTCCGCCACCGCCGTCCGAAAACCGACCAGCGCGCGATGGCTGGGGCCGTAACCCGCGGCCACCAACTCCGCGGAACGGTTCACCAGGGCCACCTGTCGATGCCCCAGATCGGCCAGGTGGTGCACGCAGCGGGCGATCAGCCCGGAGTAGTCGATGTCTATCCAACTCATGCCGTGCGGCTCGGCGGTCCGACCGATCGTGACGAACGGCAGGCCCGCCCTGGCCAGCCGGGTCACGCGGTCGTCCTCCAGTCGAATCTCCATCAGGACCACACCGTCCACCCGGCGCCCGGAGACGATCCTCTCGAACGACCGGTCGTGGTCACCACCGGACGGCGACAGCAGCACGTCCAGGTCATGGCGGGCGGCCGCCTCGACGACGCTGGCGACAAAGCCCAACTGCATGTCGGTCAACCGTTGACTCGCAGGGGGGATCACCAGCCCGAGGGTTCGGGTACGCCCTTCCTTGAGAGCACGGGCGCTGGCGTTCGGCCGATACTCCAGCTCGTCAATCACCGCCTGGATCCGCTGCCGGGTCGCCTCCGACACGGTCCGCTTGCCGCTCAGCACGTAGGACACGGTGCTGCGGGACACCCCCGCCCGGCGGGCGATCTCCCCGATGTTCATCGCACCGCCCTCGAATCGATTCGCACCCCGGCGCGGGGGCGCGCCAACCTCCCGGAGGAGCATAACCGGCCCACGCCCCAGCCTCGGCGCAGGAACGTCTCCGACAACGGTGGACGAACCCCGCCGAGGCGGGCGTCGACCGGGACCGGGGTGGCCCGTGCCAGAATTCCGGAATGTCGATCCGCTACCCGCAGCCGCTTCGTCCCGGTGACCGCGTCGGGGTCACCTCACCCTCCAGCGGCGTCGGTGAGAAGCTGCGCGAACGTCTGGCGGTGGCGGTCGGCACGGTCGAGGCACGCGGCTACCAGGTGGTCATGGGCCAGTGCATGGACGGGTCACGGCACGTCAGCGCCCCGGCCGTGGAACGGGCTGCGGAACTGACGGCGATGCTGACCGACCCTTCGGTCAAGGCGATCGTGCCGCCGTGGGGTGGGGAGACCGCCATCGACCTGCTGCCCCTGCTCGACTGGGACCTGATCCGGGAGGCCGAGCCCACCTGGCTGGTCGGGTTCTCCGACATGTCGACCATCCTGACCCCGCTGACCCTGCTGACCGGGACCGCGACCCTGCACGGCAACAACCTGATGGACACCCCGTACCGGACTCCCGAGGGACTGCTGTCCTGGTTGGACATCGTCACCATGCCGGTGGGCAGCGAATTCGTCCAGACCCCGCCCGGCCGCCACCGGGCCGGCGGCTTCGTCGACTACCAGGACTTCCCCGAGGTACGGGACTTCACGCTCGACGCGGTCGGCAGGTGGCGCCGACTGGACGCCGACGGTGACGTCGAGGTCGAGGGACGCCTGATCGGCGGCTGTATCGAGACGCTGTGCAATCTGATGGGTACGCCCTTCGGCGACGTGTCGGCCATCGCCCAGGCGTACGCCCCGGAAGGGCTGATCGTCTACGTGGAGGCGTTCGGCCACGACGCGTACACGATCTGCCGCAACCTGCACGGAATGCGGCTGGCCGGGTTCTTCGACGCCGCGAACGCCGTCCTCGTCGGCCGGACCCCGGCGCCCGACGACGCCACGCTCACCCAGCACGAGGCGGTGCTGGACGCGCTCGGACCGCTCGGGGTGCCGATCATCGCCGACGTCGAGTGTGGACACGTGCCGCCGTACCTGCCCCTGGTCAACGGAGCCCTCGCCCGAGTCGTCCGTACGTCGACCCGCCAGGAGCTGGTGCAGACGCTGGCTTGAGTTCGGGACGATCACGTCCGTCGGCCAGGATCTGGATCTTCGCGGTGAGTCCACCCCGCACGCACTAAAGGCCAATGGCCCCGCGCGTCGTTCGCCTGTTGCCGCCGGTGCATCGCCTTCTGCGTCAGCCGTCCTGCCTCATGACTGCAAGCCGGTGGCCCAGATAATCGACCACCTGGCGCGCATCCCCCTCGAACTCGAAGGTGCCATCGTCACCATAGATGACGAACCACCCGGGACGGTAAACAAATACAGCAACGAGAATACCCTGGCTGTATTCGTTCGCAGAAAGTGCAAAACGGTGGCCGAGCCGGGGAAAAAGCTGCTTCAGGAAGTCGTCACGCGAGGCCAGAATGACGAGGTCACGAAAGGCTCGCTCCTCTTCTTCTACCGCGTTGAGTAACTCAGCCCATTGAAACTCAACGGCAACTCCTCGCTCGTAGGCTAGCTGAAGCCCCGAGAATTCAATGAAAGGATGGGCAGCGGCGAGGCTCTCCAGGTCGAAGCCCTCGGCCCATCGCCGCGCGGAATCGGCCGCCGCGGAGATGTCGGGCGTCTGGCCGTGCGCCTGCTGCCGTCCATTCCAGTGGAACGACAACAGGTAGCAACCATCGTTCTCAAACACGTTCACGAACCGGTCCGCATGGGACAGGACGGCAATCGCAGTTGCGCCCGACCCCCCCCGCGACGAAGACCAGAGACGAAGAGTGGCCCAATTCGCCGTTGAGCGCACCGACAAGGTCTTGCTTCGGCATTGACACCTTCAGGCCCAGGTAGCGAATCCGACGTGGGCGGCCGTACCGAGCGGACGTAGCAAGGGACGGCCAGCCGGGAAAACGGCGACGCCCCCGTGCCGGACCGGTTGACCGGGGCGGGGGGCGTCGCGCGCGTACAGCTCGACGGGTCAGCGGGGCGCGACCTGCCGGACGAAAGAACGCCAGGCGGTCGGGGCGAACCGCAGCACGCCGCCGTCGCGGTCCTTGGAGTCCCGGACCAGGACCCGACCGGGCAGGTTGTCGGCGACCTCGACACAGTTGCCGCCGTTGTTGCCGCTGCGGGTGCTCTTCCGCCAGTTGGCGCCGGTCAGCTCCATGATGCCGCCACCTCTTCGATGAGTTTCTTCGACTGGTCCACCGGGAGTGCCACCGCCTTGATGCGCTCCCACCTACTGGCGAGGGTAGCAATGTCGGCCGGCTCGGCACGGATCCGCGCAGCAAGCTGACCGTCCACATGCGCGTACCGCCGGCCGTCCTCGGCGTCGGCCAGCACGAAGGGTCCGCCGTAGCCGGGATACATCCCGATCCGGGTCGGCACCACCTGGAGCCGTACGTGCGGCAGTTCGCCATAGGAGAGCAGTTGGGCCAGCTGGGCGGACATCATGTCCCGCGCCTCCGGCGCGCCGCGCCGGACCACCGCCTCGTCGATCACCACGGCGAGCAGCGGCGGGCGTTCCCGGGTCAGGATGTTCCATCGGGATAGCCGCGCCGCAATGAGCTGGTCAACCTCGTCCGGGGTGTGCGACTCGCCGGCCAGGGTGGCTCGGGCGTACGCCTCGGTCTGGAACGGGCCGGGAACGTACATCGACTCGAACCAGCGCAGGGCGGTCGCCTCCCGTTCGATCTCCAGCCAGCGCAGGAACCAGAGTGGTGGCGTCCCGTCCCGGACCAGGTCCTCCCAGAGTCGGATGAAGAGCCCACCGGTCTCCAACGCCCGGTCCAGCGCCTTGAGCATCCCCTCGTTCACCGGCTTGGTGCCGGTCTCCACCCCGCTGATCTGCGTGTCCGAGAAGTGGATCCGCTGTCCGAGCGCGGCCTGGGTCAGCCCGGCCGCGAGTCGTCGACGACGGATCTCCCGAAGCAGAAACTCCAATGGCGAGATTCCCACGGATTCCCCACCTTTCCCTGATCGCTGATTTGAATTCCCCACAGCACGTCGACAGGCGCCGATGCCTGTGAGGCGCCACCCACCCTAGAGCATTGGCATCCATCATGGAGGACATCGCAACCACCCGCAGGAATGGACGACGAACCAACGGCGCGGAGACGTTTCAGAATGGAAAGAGTCGACGCACCACATCCCGATGTGGAAATTCCACGAGGAGATTCGGCGATGACGCGACGACGCCAGGTCACCGGTACGGTGTTGCCCCGGGGCGGTACGACCGGAGCGGACGACTCGCCCGACCAGGATTCGGAAGACGTACCCCGGGAGGTTGTCATGTCCGCTGCCGAGCGGGCCCGACGGTGGCGCCGGATCCTCGCCGAGTTGCGGCCCGAACTGCCCGGCGAATGGTCGATCCGCGGCACCGGGGTCGGCACGCTGCTGGTCCGGGAACCGTTCGACTGGTCGCTGGCCTGGATCGGGTACGACGGCTCGCCCAGCCGCCCGGCAGGCTGGCTGTCGGCCGGGGTGCAGCCGCTGGTGACCGCCGACGCCGGCCGGGTCATGACGTACGGGATCCGGATGGACGAGGTACGGTCCGGGCCGCAAACGGTGGACCTACTCTCCGACGAGGCCGCCGGCCACGCCCGGCGGTTCGTCCTGGACAGTGGTCTGGCGGTGCTCGACCGCTGGCCGGCCGAACGCCTCGCCGAGGTCGCCGAACGCGACTTCGTCCAGGCGCCGGACCGGCGCCGTACCCACTGGCACCAGGCACCGGGCTGGCGGGTGGTCACCGGCACGGCGTCGCCAGTCGAGCCGGCGCGGGAACTCGCCGCGCTGTGCCGCGTCGGCAGCGCCCCCCGGTCCGCCGCCGGCGCCCGACATCGGGCGGCGAGGATCGCCTTCTACGAGGGGCTCGACCAGGCCTGGCAGCAGGGCGGACGTGCCGAGGCGCGACGTTTCCTGACCGGGTGGCGGGACCGGGTGTTGACCGAGCGGAAGCTGGACAGGGTTTCCGCCGAACAGGTGGCGCCGCCGGGCGGGGGCGGGGGGGTCTGTCCGATCTGGGATCGTGACGACCTGCCCCGGCCGGCGGGAGCGCGCGGCGCCGGGGAAGCCCGGGCGGGCCGCTCAGCAGCTCAGAAGCGAAGCGCCCGCATGTTGTCGTAGCTGCTCTCGGTGCCGCCCCACACGCCGCCCTCCTCGGGTGGGGTGTTGCCGGCGTTGTCGTTCTCCCAGATGTAGTGGTGGCGGTCGATCGACCGGAGGCTGCCGAAGAAGCGTTCGAACGGGATGTAGCCGTTCGGGATGCCGAAGTTGGTCATCGCCAGGCTGGTGCCCTCGGCGTTGAGGTAGCCGTCCTTGACGTGGAACAGCGGGAACCGCTCCTGCTGCCGGCCGATGGTCTTGATCGGGTCGAGGACGTCACGCCGGGTCGCCCCGCCTTCGTCGACGTACGACGTGAACCGTACCTGGGCCTGGTACGCCCAGTAGATGTCCATCTCGAACCAGACCAGCTCCGGGTCGGTGAGCGTGAAGAAGTATTCCAGCCCCCGCTGCCCGCTGGACCGGGTCGGCCGGCCGTTGGCGTCAACCGGCCCGGCGTCGAGCAGGAAGTTGTACTCCCCGTCGTGGTTGTGCTGGTAGAACTTCAACCCGCGGGCCTTGGCCGCGCCACCGACCGCGTTGTAACGGTCCGCCGCGATCCGCCAGTCCGGGGCGTACCGGCTGCCGGTCGGGGCGTCGGCGGTACCGATGTACCGCATGCCGAGCATCTCGGCGATGTCGAGCTGCCGGGTCAGGTCGCCCCAGAGCGTGTTGAAGCCGACGTGCGAGCCGACCGCCGTCAGCCCGTTGTCGTCGAGGATCTTCCGGATGGCGAGGATGTCGGCGTCGCTGGTCACCGTCCCGTACCCGGCGAACTCGATCTCCTTGAAGCCGAGCTGGGCGAGCTTGGGCAGCTTCTCGGCGAACGGCGCCGGATCGGTGCGGATGGAGTAGAGCTGGATGCCGATCCGGCCGACCGGCAGTCGCCGGCCGCGCGCGTCGTGCACCGGACCGCCGTGGGCGGCCTGGGCCATGCCGGTGAACGGGCCGGCGACCGAGATCGCGGTGGCGGCGGCGCAGGCGGAGAGCCCGAGTACGCCGCGGCGGCTCAGCCCACGGGAGTGGGGGACGGAAGATGTCTCGGATGCCATGGCGGATCCTTCCGATCTGGCGGTGTGCAGGTCATGCCGGCGCGCCGATCGCCGAACGGGGTCGAACCGTCCATGGTGGTGGAATTCCCGGCCCTCCCCAGCCGGACCGTACCGAGCCGTTGATCAAAAATCTAGGTCTCGCCATCGACGGACGCCGTCTGCTAACGCCCCGATACGGTCGCCCCCGGAACCCCGGGTACGCAGACGGTCAGCCCGCCGGGCACCACCCTGACCTTGAGCCGGGTCACCCGCTTCCGGGCCCCGCCGTCCAGCTCGTACCGCGTCGGTTCGGCGACGTCGACCCGCACCTTGTGCCCCCGGGTGATCCGGACGAACGGTGACTCGTCGGAGCGGCCGACCGCCATCCGGCCCAGGGTCCGGACCCACTCCTGTACGCCGTTCGCGGTCGCCACCCCGACCTCGAGGCAGCCGTTGTCCGGCTCGGCGTCGTCGAAGGCGGGAATGCCGCCGGTAATCGTGCCGACGTTGCCGAACAGGACGCAGCTCGCCTCGCCGTCGAACCACTCGGTCCCGTCGACCCGGATCCGCATCCGGGTGGTCTCGGAGCGGACGTGCCGCAGCCCGGTCCAGACGTACGCCAACCGGCCGAGCCGGTCCTTGAGCGCCCGGTCGGCGTCCCGGATCAGCTCGCCGTCGAAGCCGGCCCCGGCCATCACCGCGAAGTGTTCCCCGTTGAGTCTGCCGAGGTCGAGCCGGCGACGCGGGCCGGTCAGCCCGATCCGGACCGCCTCGGCCAGGTCGGTCGGGATGTCGAGGTCGGCGGCGAGCAGGTTCGCGGTGCCGGCGGGCAGGATCGCCATCGCCGCGTCGGAGCCGGCGAGCGTGTCGGCGCAGCGCTGCACCATGCCGTCTCCGCCCCAGACGAAGACCAGTTCGGCGCCCTTCTTCAGCGCCTTGCGGACCTTCTTCGGTGCCTTGCGGCTCTTCGGCATCTCGTACCAGAGCAGGTTCTCGACTCCGGCGCCGCGCAGCCGGGCGCGGAGTTCGTCGAGGCCGCCGCCGAGGGTCTTCTTCCGGTGCGCGACAACGGCGACGGTGCCGACGGCGGCCGGGGTAACGGGCCCGGCCGGGCTGCCGACGGCGGCCGGGGTGGCGGGTACGGCGACGCCGGAACCGGCGGTGACCTGGGTGCTCATGGCGACCCGGATTACCCGGTCGACGGCCCTCCCACACTGCGCCGTGGCGGTCGGCACCGGATCACCGGTCCGCTGGTCGCTCCGGTGAGCAGTACGGTGCCGGTCATCGGCCCACCCGTCGCAGAAGGTGTCAGGAAGGGGCCCTTCCTGACCGAAAACGATGATAAGGGCCCCTTCCTGGCCGCTCAGAGGGTACGGGCCAGCCGGTCGGCGAGCAGGCGGGTGAACCGGGCCGGGTCGCCGAGTTCGCCACCCTCGGCGAGCAGCGCCATGCCGTGCAGCAGCTCGGCGGTCTCGGCGAGGCCGGTGTCGTCGGGGCGGGCGGCGTGTGTCTCGCGGAGGGCGGTCACCAGCGGGTGGCTGGGGTTGACTTCGAGGATGCGCTTGACCTGCGGCACCTCCTGGCCCATCGCCCGGTACATCTTCTCCAGGGTCGGGGTGATGTCCTCGGCGTCACCGACGATGCAGGCCGGCGAGGTGGTCAGCCGGGACGACAGACGCACCTCCTTGACCTGCTCGGAGAGGGTGCTGGTCAGCCAGCTGAGCAGGTCGGCGAAGTCCTTCTCCCGCTGCTCGCGCTCGGCGCCGGCCTGCTCCTTCTCCTCGTCGGTGTCGAGGTCGACCTGCCCCTTGGCGATCGACTGGAAGCGCTTGCCGTCGAAGTTCGGCACCGCGTCGACCCACATCTCGTCGACCGGGTCGGTGAGCAGCAGCACCTCGTAGCCCTTGGCCCGGAACGCCTCCATGTGCGGCGAGTTCTCGATCATCGACCGGGACTCGCCGGTCATGTAGTAGATCTCGGTCTGCCCCTCCTTCATCCGCTCGACGTACCCGGCGAGCGTGGTGAGCTGCTCCGGGTCGTGGGTGGAGGCGAACGAGGAGATCTCCAGGATGGTGTTCTGGTTGTCGAAGTCGCCCAGCAGACCCTCCTTGACCGCCCGGCCGAACTCCCGCCAGAACGTCTGGTACCGCTCGGCGTGGTTGGCCTGCAGGTCCTTGACCGTGGAGAGGACCTTCTTCACCAGCCGGCGGCGCATCAGCTGGATGTGCCGGTCCTGCTGGAGGATCTCCCGCGAGATGTTCAGCGACAGGTCCTGGGCGTCGACCACACCCTTGACGAACCGCAGGTACTCCGGCATGAGTTCCTGGCAGTCGTCCATGATGAAGACCCGCTTGACGTACAGCTGCACGCCACGCTTGGCGTTGCGCATGAACAGGTCGTACGGCGCCCGGGACGGGATGAACAGCAGGCTCTCGTACTCGAAGGTGCCCTCGGCCCGCATGTGGATGGTCTCCAGCGGGTCGGTCCAGTCGTGGCTGAGGTGCCGGTAGAACTCGTTGTACTCGTCCTGCTTGACCTCGTCCCGGGGCCGGGCCCAGAGCGCCTTCATCGAATTCAGCGTCTGGATCTCGGAGGTGGTCTTGCCCTCGTCGTCGGTCTTCTCGACGGTCGTCCGAATCGGCCAGGCGATGAAGTCGGAGTAGCGCTTGACGATCTCGCGGATCTTCCACTCGGCCGTGTAGTCGAAGAGCTGGTCCTCCTCGTCCTTCGGCCGCAGGTGCAGGGTGACCGAGGTGCCCTGGGGTGCGTCGTCGACCGTCTCGACGACGTACGTCGCGCCGCCGTCGGACTCCCAGCGGGTGGCCGTGCTCTCCCCCGCCCGGCGGGTCAGCAGGGTCACCCTGTCGGCGACCATGAAACTGCTGTAGAAACCGACGCCGAACTGGCCGATGAGGTCCTGGGACCCGGCCGCGTCCTTCGACTCCCGGATCTTCTGCAGGAGTTCGGCGGTTCCGGACTTCGCGATGGTGCCGATGAGGATGATCACCTCGTCGCGGGACATGCCGATGCCGTTGTCCCGGACGGTGAGGGTACGGCCCTCCTTGTCGACCTCGATCTCGATGTGCAGGTCCGAGGTGTCGACCTCGAGATCCTTGTCGGAGTACGCCTCCAGTCGCAGCTTGTCCAGCGCGTCGGAGGCGTTGGAGATGAGTTCCCGCAGGAAGATGTCCTTGTTCGAATAGATGGAGTGGACCATCAACTGCAGGAGCTGCCGCGCCTCGGCCTGGAACTCGAAGGTTTCAACCCCGGTGCTCATGTGACCTTCTCCCGAAGACATTTCTTCCCCGATTGCCGGGGAATTCCCCGATCGTCGGAGCTGTCGCCGCGGAATCGGCGGCGCAGTCCGGCGCCATGATAAATGAACCGGGCCGACGTCAGCCGCGCACCGTCCGTGGTGGTCGCCGATCCGACGCTCCGCCCGTCGGGGTACCACTCGGCGGGCGGGTCGACCGGAGCGCCGACCGGCGGATACCGCCGGGCGGCGGGTCAGGAGGAGGCGGCCCGGGTGGCCAGTCCCTCGGCGCACCGGCGGATGAAGCGGCCGAGGGCCCGCCGGTAGAGCCAACCGGTGCCGGGCACCGCGGCGGTGAACGAGGAGTGCCAGCGGATGGTCGTCCCTGCCCCGTCGGAGCTGAGGTCGACATCGGCGTGGTAGCCACGCAACGGCAGTCCGGAGAGGAGTTCGTAGCTGAACCGGCGCCCCGGCTCCCGGGCAACCACCCGCTCCCGGCTGGTCACCCGACCGGTACGGAAGACCCGGATCGCGCCAACCCCCTCGGGCTCGTCCGCGCCGGGGTGTTCCAGCTCGAAGGAGCCGAGCGGTGACCAGTCCGGCCAGGTGGACCCGTCGACGAGCAGGGCGTACACGGTCTCCGGACCGGCGGTGGTGTGGACCCGTACGTCGATGCGCTGTCGCGCCATTTCGCGCCTCCCGTCGCATGTACCACCTGGTACATGTACCGTATGGTACATGTGCTCGGAGTCACGGAACCGACTGCTCTCCCGTGCCGTCGAGCACCTCGCGGGACACGGGGTCGGCGGACTGAGCCTGCGCGGCCTGGCCGCCGACATCGGCACCAGCCACCGGATGCTGATCTACCACTTCGGCTCGATGGAGGGCCTGCTCGTCGAGGTGGTCCGACACGTCGAGGAGCGGCAGCGGGCAGTGCTGACCACACTCACCCGCGACCCGGTCGCCTCGCCGGCGGACGCCATCCGGGCCATGTGGCACCACCTCGCCGATCCGACGCTCTGGCCCCTGGAACGTCTCTTCTTCGAGTTGTACGGCCAGGCACTGCAGGGACGGCCGGGTACGGCACCGCTGCTGGACGGGGTCGTGGAGAGCTGGCTCGACCTCAACGTCGACCTGGCCGGGCGCTGGGGCGTACCGGCGGAGGTGGCCCGGACCCACGCCCGGCTCGGTCTGGCGGTGATCCGGGGCCTACTGCTCGACCTGCTCGCCACCGGTGACCGGGCCGGCACCGACGCCGCCGTCGAGGCGTTCGCGGCGGCCTACCAGGACGGCCTGCCGGTTCCGACCCGCGCCCCGGCCGGACCCGACAGCGGGCCGGACGACTGACCGCCCGGCCCTGCGGCACGTCAGCCGGGTCCACCGACGCGGCCGGGTCCACCGGAGCGTCGGTGGACCCGGCTCCGGCGTCAGGAGACGCCGCAGGAACTCGCCGACCACGTACGGGACGACTTGTGCGCGACGTGCGTGTGGTCGCTGTGTCCGGGGTAGCCGGGACCGAGGATCTCCCGCCAACCGTGGTTACGGGCCTGCTGGGCGAGCCGACAGAGGGTGTGCGGGCCGGCGCCGAGGTCGACCGCGTCGCCGTACAGGTGGCGGCTGGTGGCCGAACCGCCGACCGCGTTGTTGCAGGCGTGGCTGCGGAACGCGCTGGTCACCCTGATCTGCTGGTCGCCGAGGGCGTGTCGCATCGCCTGCAGCTTCCACATGTTGACAAGCGCGTTCGCCCGGGCCTGGGCGGCCGAGACGGCACCGCCGGACCAGTCGGAGTTGCAGTCGTTCAACTCGGCGTAGCTGAAGTTGACCGGGGTGCAGTCGTCGTCCTGGAGGGCGTAGAT
Organism: Plantactinospora sp. B24E8; assembly: GCF_039871735.1. NCBI lineage: Bacteria > Bacillati > Actinomycetota > Actinomycetes > Micromonosporales > Micromonosporaceae > Plantactinospora > Plantactinospora sp. B24E8. The sequence goes on along the minus strand of NZ_JBDPMH010000014.1, from coordinate 5,926 downwards.
CCGGTTGAACGTCTGCGGCCCGGCGATGCCGTCGGCGCCCAGCCCGTACGCCTGCTGGAAGCGGACCACGGCGTCGCGGGTCGCCGGTCCGTAGGCGCCGTCGATGGCGAGCACGTTGCCGTAGCCGGGGTAGCCGGAGACCCGGATCTGCAACTGGCGGACGTCCTCCCCGGACATGCCGGAGGAGAGCGTCCGGCCCCAGGTGTAGCAGCCGTCGGCGTGGGCGGGGGCGGCGGTCGTCACGGTGGCGACGAGCGTCGCCGCGGCCGCCATGGTGAGCGCCGCGACGATTCTCACGGTACGTCCGAACAAGGGGTCCTCCGAACCGGGCGGAAACGAATATCGACGAGGATGGCTGGACGACGATCATCTGTCAATATTCGTCGATATCTTTCCCGAGGTCGGCGCTTTTCTTCACCGGAGCGTGATCCGCCGTTCATCGACCCGTCCCGTACCCGGAGGTGGCCCGACCCGCAGCGGCGGCCGACCGGCGGCGGGCCGGAATAGGCTGGTGGTCATGCCGAAAGCCGTCTGGAACGACCTGGTCGTCGCCGAGAGCCCGGACACCGTGCTGGTGGAGGGCAACCACTACTTCCCCCGCGCCGCCCTGCGCGAGGACCTGCTGCGCGACTCCGACACCCACACCGTCTGCCCCTGGAAGGGGACCGCGTCCTACTACAGTCTCGAACACGACGGCCGACGCAGCGACGATGCCGTCTGGTACTACCCGGATCCGTTGCCGGCGGCCGAGATGGTCCGCGACCGGGTCGCCTTCTGGAAGGACGTCCGGGTCGTCGACTGAACGCCGCTCCGCCGCCTTCGTCACAGTCGTCCCGTCCGCACCAGCAGCCCCGACTTGCGCGATTGGGCTGCGCGGTCGATCACCTTCGTCCGATCCTTGAGCCGTGCCGACGTACGACTACCGGTGTCCCCGGGACGGCGTCTTCCCACTGCGGTTCCCGATCGGCGAGGCGACCCCGGCCGGCCGCTGCCCCAGCTGTGGCGGCGACGCGGTCCGGGTCTTCGCCCCGCCGATGCTCGGCGCCCTGCCCCGCGCGCTGGTCGCGGCGCTCGACCGGACCGGACGCACCGCCGAGACACCCGAGGTGGTGACCCGGATTCCCGGTCGGCCGGGCGGTCCGCACCCGGCCCGCTCCCACCGGGAGGTACGCCGGCCGGCCCATCCCGGGCAGGCCCGACTGCCCCGGCCCGACTGACGGCGAAGGGAACCGGCGATGCCCGAGGTCCTGTTTCCACTGGAGTCGACGAAGAGTTTCACCGAACAGCAGATCATCGGCCACAACCGATGGCACCCCGACATCCCACCGGTGGCGGAGGTCCGCCCCGGTCAGTCGTTCCGGGTGCACTGCCGGGAGTGGTTCGACGGCCACATCCACAACGACGACTCGGCGGACGACGTACGGCACGCGCCGCTGGAGATCGTGCACGCGCTCAGCGGCCCGTTCGCCGTACGGGGCGCCGAACCCGGTGACCTGCTGGTCGTCGACATCCTCGACGTCGGCCCGGTCCCGCAGGAGGACTCCGGCCCGCTCGCCGGCCAGGGCTGGGGGTACACCGGCATCTTCGCCCGGGACAACGGCGGCGGCTTCCTCACCGACCAGTTCCCGGACGCGTACAAGGCGATCTGGGACTTCACCGGCCAGCGGGCGACGTCGCGGCACATCCCCGGGGTCAGCTTCACCGGGATGATCCACCCCGGGCTGATGGGCACCGCCCCGTCGGCGGACCTGTTGGCGAGGTGGAACGCCCGGGAGGGTGCGCTGCGGGCCACCGACCCGGACCGGGTGCCGCCACTGTCGTTGCCCCCGCTGCCGGACGGCGCGATCCTCGGCTCGCTGCGCGGCGCCGACTTCGACCGGGTCGCGGCAGAGGCCGCCCGGACCGCCCCGCCCCGGGAGAACGGCGGCAACCAGGACATCAAGAACCTGACCAAGGGGACCCGGGTCTTCTACCCGGTGTACGTCCCCGGAGCCAACCTCTCCGTCGGTGACCTGCACTTCTCCCAGGGCGACGGCGAGATCACCTTCTGCGGCGCGATCGAGATGGGTGGTTTCGTCGACCTGCGGGTCGAGGTGCTCAAGGGCGGGATGGCGACGTACGGGGTCACCGAGAACACCGTCTTTCTGCCGGGCAACGTCGCCCCGCAGTACAGCGAGTGGTTGGCGTTCTCCGGCATCTCCGTCACCACCGACGGCGAGCAGCGGTACCTCGACTCACAACTGGCCTTCCAGCGGGCCTGCCTGCACGCCATCGACTACCTGACGGCGTTCGGGTACGCCCCGGAGCAGGCGTACCTGATCCTCGGGGCGGCGCCGATCGAGGGGCGGTTCTCCGGGGTGGTGGACATCCCGAACTCCTGCGCCACCATCTACCTGCCGACCGCGATGTTCGACTTCGACGTACGCCCGTCGGCGGGTGGGCCGGCCCGGATCGACCCGGGCCGGGGCGCACCGAAGGCAGCACGGTAGCCACGTCCCAGCCCGGAGCGACGGCCGTCCGGGGCCGGTCCACGTGTCAGGCGGCGGTCAGACCGCCGTCGATAGCGAGCGCCGCGCCGGTGACGAACGGGGCTTCGTCGCTGAGCAGGAAGGCCGCCAGGGCGGCGATCTCCTCGGGCCGTCCGATCCGGCCCACCGGGTGCATGGCGCCGGCGGCACGCAACGCCTCCTCCGGGTTCGGGCCCATCGCGCCCCGCAGCAGCGGGGTGTCGACACCGCCGGTGACGAGCGCGTTGACCCGCACGCCGGTGGTCGCCACGTCGAGTGCCGCCGACCGGGTGAGCCCGACGACACCGTGCTTGGCCGCGCTGTAGGCGGCCATGCCCGCCATACCGGTGACACCGACGTTGGAGGCGTTGTTCACGATCGAACCGCCGCCGGAGGCCTGCAGCGCGGGGATCTGGTACTTCAGGCCGTAGAAGACACTGTTGAGGTTGAGGGCCAGTTCGGCACCCCAGGCCTGCTCGCTTACCTCGGTGACCGGGCCGTACGCGGTGGCCGCGCCGACGTTGTTGAAGGCACCGTCGAGCCGGCCGTAGTGGTCGACCGCCCGCCCGACCAGCCGTTCCATCTCGGCGGCGACCGTCACGTCGGTCGGCACGAAGATGGCCTCCCGCCCGGTGGACCGCAGTTCGGCGAGGAACGCCTCGCCGGCCTCCCTGCCGCGGGCCGCCAGGACGACCTTCGCGCCCTCGGCGGCGACGCGCTCTGTCAGGGCCCGCCCCATGCCGGAGGTGGCACCGGTGACCAGAATGACCTTGTCTGCAAAACGGGTGGACACAGTTGATCCTTGTCTGTGTTGTTTCTGGATGAGTGGTTCGGGCTGGGTGACTCAGAAGGTGAGTACGAGCCGGCCACGGACACCGCCGGCGGCGAACCGGCGGTGCGCCTCGGGGGCCTCGGCGGCGGGCAGGGTGTCCGCCACCCGCGGGATGAGCACGCCTGCCTCGGCGAGACGACGGACCTCGTCCAACTTGTCCGGCCGGCCCGCGTAGTCGGGCACGAACGGTGACAACACCTTGATCCCCCGGGTGCTCTCGGCCTGGTAGCCGCCGGGTTCGTCGGCCTGGCGAATCCGGACCAGGCTGCCGCCGTCCCGCACGACGTCGAACATCCGGGTCCCGAGCAGCGCGATGTCCGCGACCGCGTCCACACCGTCCGGGAAGTGCGCCCGGATGTCGTCGACGCCCTCGGCGCCCCTCGCCACCACGACGGCCGCACCGGATTCCCGGACCAGGGCCTCGTCGGCCGGGGCCGCGTCGGCGACCACCGTCAGCCCGGCGTTGCTGGCCAACTGGACCAGGTAGCTGCCGAGCGCCCCGGCGGCCCCGACCACGACCAGGGTCGAGCCCGGCGCAAGTGCCAGCTGGTCGAGCGTCAGCAGCGCGGTCAACGCGTTCATCGGCAGCGTGGCCGCCGCCTCGTGACTCGTGCCGGCCGGGGCGGGGACGACCCAGCCGGCCGGCCGCACCACGTACTCCTGGTAACCGCCACGGCTGTTCTCGAGGGCCCCGTCGGGGGTCGGGGTCACCGGCAGGAGCATCGCCATCACCCGGTCACCGACCGACAGGTCGGTCTCCGTCCCGGGGCCGATCTCGTCGACCACACCCGCGATGTCCATCCCGACCTCGGGCCCGCCGAACTCGTGAAGACCAACAGCTCGCACGACAACATTCCTCTCGTGGTGCAGATCGCAGACGGGGGTGCCGAATCCGGGTGCGTTTGTCCACGGACCCGGGGGTGGTGGCGGGCCGGCCGCGGCGCGCCGACCAGGGCGCGCCGGACCGGCAGGCGCGGACGACTACTTGCCGGTCGCCGGAGGGGTCGCGGTCTGGGCCGAAGGGGTCCAGGCGGGCAGCGGGTCCATCCAGAACCGGGTCAGCAGCACCGAGTCGATCAGCCACTTCCCGTCGACCTTCTGATACGTCTCGCGGTACTGCCCGTAGCCGTTGTGCCCCTCGGGGGCGTCCGGACCGGCCGGGAAGGTCAGGATGTCCTCCATCGACCAGATCCCGGTCGCCGTGTTCGGCCCCGTGATGGTGATCTCCGGCATGGCTCCCGAGTGGGCGGAGGGTGCGGCGCCGGTGAGGTCACGGATCGTGTACGCGAACTCCTCCGGCGACTTCCACTCGATCCCGTCGGTCACGAGCTTGGCGTTCGGGGTGAACAGCTTGGCCAGTTCGTCGTGCTTCTTCTCGTCCACGAAGCGGAAGTAGCGGGCCTTGAGCTGGTGGATCTCCTCGATGTCCTCGAGCCGCTGCACCCGTTCGGCAACGCCCCTGGTGGAGCCGCTCCCCGACTGGTCGTGTGCGCTCGCGGACGCGGAGGTGAGGGCGGACGCGCCGAACCCACCACCGACGAGCAACGCGGCGGCGGCGGCCGCTCCGGCGACCCGGTAGCGCATCGCCATCCGGCTTTCCTGGTTCATGACGTGGTTCCTTCCGTCCCGCGCCGGTGCGGGGTCGGCTCCGCACCTCCTGGACAGAGGCGCAGGGCCGACCGGCACCGACAGGGGATTCCTGGGTTTGCTGCGCCCCACACGGCGAACAGCAAGCGGACGACTATCGTCCGGCCCGTGAACCGTAGCACGGGCGGACGATGGTCGTCCGCTTCTCTCCGGCACCCCTCGGCAATGACCCTCCGCACACCAGAAACGGGAACAAATCGCCTGAGTCGCAGACGGCGACAGCCGGATAGGAACCAGACGAGAGGGTGGAACGGCCCCAGACGGGATTTCAGCAGACGGCGCCAGTACTCCACCGTCATTTGATCTGCCGGCTGGCTTACTCGGTCAGCTCATGAAGAAGATCATGGCCGCGAGGCTTGCCCCCATGGCCAGGTGCTCCCAACGGAGCAGGTCCGTGATCGGCCGATGGCGCAGCCGGACGAGTGCGGTCGCCATCCAGCAGAGGTAAGCCGCCGTGGCGGCGCGTAGCAACACGAGCGCCGCGTCATGGACGGTGACGTTGCCGTGGTCCGTCCGGGGCCCGGCGGCCATGTGGTGGGTAGCCATCGACTCGCCGTGTTGATGCATCAGCACGGCGAGCGCCATGAGCACGGCCCCGGCCACACGGTGCCACTCCACCTCCGGGCCGCGCCCGGTCGGATCGCCGACGACGATTGCCACCGCCAAGGCCAGGAGCAGCAGCGTGCCCGCGTACTGCACAACCGGTGCGGCGTCGAGGGTCACCGCGACCATGACAGCCACCATCGCACCCGCAAGCATTCGGGCTCCGCGGGAAGCGCCCGCCCGCAGCACGACGCAGCAGCAGGCTGACACCGCGGCCGACCCGAGCATGATCACCTTGATCATCAGGACGTCATCGCGGTGCGACGCCGGGGCGTGACCATTGCGCGGTGGGGCGGCCGTCGAGACGCCACGGGTGCCCGGTGACCCGCGGCCAGCC
>NZ_JBDPMH010000013.1:0-182500 GCF_039871735.1 Plantactinospora sp. B24E8 | reverse complement strand
TCAAACTCTCCAACAAAAACTTGGAAAATCAAACCCAGCAACAAATTAAACACTTGCTGCCAAACAAACAATTTGGCACTGGCTTATCAAGCACCCTGTTGAGTTCTCAAAGAACAAACACACACCGACCAGCAGATCCTAAGACCAACCACTCGGGGCTCTTGCCTCCGCCTCGCGTTTCCGTCCGGCGGCTCTTTCTACGTTAGCGGACCGTTTTCGCTTCGTCAAACCGCTTTCCGGCGGTTCAAATCCCACTCATTCGATCAACTATTTCCATGATCGCGGCACAGCTCATCGAGTGAACCGTGATCAAGGATTTCGGCAGTCCAGCCGCTCGTGGAGTCACCCACACGCTCGCCCGGCTCACTGCCGACCGTGAACTCTACTCGGTCAGGTCCGCAACACCAAATCGCCACTCGTGCGATCCGGGTCACCCCGCCCGCCAGGCCCGTCGCGAACCTGCGCTCGTCGACGTACCCGGTACCTCACCTGCGGTCCGGCCGCTTTGCGCGTTTCACGCTCTTCGTCCGTTCCCCGCGGGCAGAGAGAAAATTACGCGGTCCGGGGATCCGACGTCAAATCTGCCGGTGGCATTCCCCGTCACATCATCGACCGGCGGCCAACTCCACCCCGGCGAACGTACGCTTTCCGCGCCGCAACACGAGGAACCGACCGTGCAGCAGCGTCTCCGGGGAGATCGCCGCCTCCGGATCCGTGACGCGCTCGTTGTTCACGTACGCGCCGCCCTCGGAGATCGCCCGGCGTGCCTCGTTGAGGCTGCCCACCAGACCCGCCTCCCGGAACAACGCCGCGACCGGTGGCAGGGACTCCAGGCTGACCAGTCCCGCCTCGGCCAACGCCGCGCGTAGCGTCTCGGGCCCCAGCTCCTCGAGCGACCCCCGACCGAACAGGGCCTGACTCGCGGCCACCGCCTGCCGGGCCTCCTCGGCGCCGTGGACCAGCGTGGTCAGTTCCTCGGCCAGGGCACGCTGCGCGGCCCGGGCCGCCGGCCGCTCCGCCGTCGCCTTCTCCAGTTCCTCGATCTCCTCGTGGCCGCGGAAGCTGAAGTACCGCAGCAGCTGCCCGATATCCCGGTCGTCCGTGTTGAACCAGAACTGGTAGAAGGCGTACGGGCTGGTCATGGTCGGATCCAGCCAGATCGCGCCGCCCTCGGTCTTGCCGAACTTGGTCCCGTCCGCCTTGGTCACCAGCGGCGTGACGAAGGCGTGCACCGGACCCACGCCACGGCGGCGGACGTAGTCGACGCCGGCGGTGATGTTTCCCCACTGGTCGGAACCACCGAACTGCAGGGTGCAGCCGTACCGCTGGTGCAGCTCGTAGAAGTCGTTGGCCTGGAGCAGCTGGTAGCTGAACTCCGTGTAGCTGATTCCGGTCTCCAGTCGGGCCTTGACCACCTCCCGGGCCAGCATCCGGTTGACCGGGAAGTGTTTGCCCACGTCGCGGAGGAACTCGGCGACCGACATCGCCCCGGTCCAGTCCAGGTTGTTGACCGGTTGTGCCGCGTTCGCCCCCTCGTAGGAGACGAACGGCGCGAGCTGGTGACGGATCCGCTCGACCCAGCTGGCGACCACCTCGGGACTGTTCAGGACCCGTTCACCGCGCTCGTTGGGGTCGCCGATCAGTCCGGTGGCGCCACCGACCAGCAACAGCGGACGGTGACCGGCCAGTTGCAGTCGTCGGGCGGTCAGAATCTGCAGCAGGTTGCCGATGTGCAGGCTGGGGGCGGTGGGGTCGAAGCCGACGTAGAACGTCGCCGGGCCGGCGGCGAAGTGCTCCCGCAACTCGTCGGGACCGGTCGAGTCGAACATCAGGCCACGCCACCGCAGGTCGTCGAGAACGGCGACCAGGCCGGCGGTGGTGGCGGGAGAGAGGCTGCTATCCGTCACGGTGCCGATTCTCCACCATCCCGACGGCCGACCCGTACCCGGTTTACCATCCGGGCCGTCGGCTCCCGGCCGGACGCCCGGGGCCGGACCGCCGGCAGGCCTCCGGAGCGGCGCCCTACGTTGACCGGGCTGGACCGCGGAGGCAGGCTACCCGGGCCAGGTGCTGAGAGATCTTTCGCGTCCGGAGGTACGCCGTGACCGTTCCCCGTCAGATCCACCACACCGAACCGGCCGGTGACCAACGCGTCGGAATGACCGACGGTGACGCCGGCGACCTCGTCCACCTGCGCCGGGCCGGGGTCAGTCTGCTGCTGGCCTGCGTGGACGACGGCCTGCCGGTGGTACTGCACTGGGGTGCCGATCTCGGCGCGCTGACCGGACCGGAACTCACCGACCTGGCCACCGCCCTGCGCCGACCGGTCCGGCGCGGCGCGCCGGACGGACGGCCGGTGGGCATCGTGCCGGAGCACACGTACGCCTGGTTCGGCCTGCCTGGTCTCTCCGGTCACCGGGCCGGCCAGGACTGGTCCCCCCGGTTCATCCGGACCGGGCTGCGCTCGGTCGAGGACTCCGCCGAGGGGGCCGACGGCGTCCTGGTGACCGCCCGGGACGAGACCGCCGCCCTGGACCTGACCATCGAGATCGGCCTTGATCAGGGCGGGCTCGTCGGGCTTCGCGCCGAGGTACGCAACCTGGCGGCCGAGCCGTACCAGCTTGACGGGCTGACGGTCGGGCTTCCGGTGCCGCCCCGGGCGGACGAACTGCTCGACCTCACCGGCCGGTGGTGCCGGGAGCGGGTGCCCCAGCGCCACCCGCTCACCGTCGGTACCTGGCTGCGGGAGAGCCGACGCGGCAAACCCGGCCTGGACGCCACCCTGCTGCTGGTGGCCGGCACGGCCGGCTTCGGTTTCCGGGCCGGGGAGGTGTGGGGGCTGCACGTCGGCTGGAGCGGCAACCACCGCATCCACGCCGAACGGACGCCGGAGGGCGAGACGCTGCTGGGCGGTGGTGAGCTACTGCTCCCCGGCGAACTGGTGCTGCAGCCCGGCGACGGGTACCGGACCCCCTGGCTCTACGGCTCGTACGGGGTGGGCCTCGACGACATGTCCGGGCGGTTCCACCAGCACCTGCGCCGGGCGGTCAGCCCGCGACGGCGTACCCGGCCGGTGGTGGTGAACACCTGGGAGGCGGTCTACTTCGACCATCGGCTGGAGCGGCTGACCGCGCTCGCCGACGCCGCCGCGCGGATCGGCGCGGAGCGGTTCGTGCTCGACGACGGGTGGTTCCGGGGGCGCCGGGACGACCGGGCCGGGCTCGGTGACTGGTACGTCGACCCGGACATCTGGCCGGATGGTCTGCACCCCCTGGTCTCCCACGTACGCGGTCTCGGCCTGGAGTTCGGTCTCTGGGTCGAGCCAGAGATGATCAATCCGGACTCGGAGCTGGCCCGGGCGCACCCGGACTGGATTCTCGCCACCGGCGGCCGGATGCCCCGGGCGCAACGTTGGCAGCAGGTCCTCGACCTGGCCAATCCGGGCGCCTACGACCACCTTCTCGACCGGCTCGACACCCTGGTGCGCGAGTACGACGTCGCGTACCTGAAGTGGGACCACAACCGGGACCTGCTCGACGCGGGGCGTCCGCCGACCGGGCGGCCGGGGGTGCACGCGCAGACCCGGGCGCTCTACCGGCTGTTGGACACGCTGCGGGAGCGGCATCCGGGGCTGCAGATCGAGTCGTGCGCCTCCGGCGGCGGGCGGGTCGACCTCGGGATCCTGGCGCGGACCGACCGGATCTGGGGTAGTGACTGCCTCGACCCGCTGGAGCGGCAGTCGATCCAGCGCTGGACGCAGCTGCTGCTGCCGCCCGAGCTGATCGGTTCCCACGTCGGGAAACCTCGCTCACACCACACCGGGCGGACGCACAGTCTCGCCTTCCGGGCCGGCACGGCGCTGTTCGGCAGTTTCGGCGTCGAGTGGGACATCTCGACGATCTCCGCCGAGGAGGAACGGGAGCTCGCCGAGTGGGTCGCGGTGTACAGGCGGCACCGGGACCTGATCCACGGCGGCTCGGTGGTCCGGGTCGACCACCCTGATCCGGCGTTGTGGGTGCACGGGGTGATCGCTCCGGACCGGTCGGAGGCGATCATGGCACTGGTCGGCGTCGGTACCGGACCGACCACCACACCCGGACCGGTACGGTTGCCCGGGCTGGACCCGGACCGCCGGTACCGGATCAGTGCGCTGGCCCCGGAGTCCACCCCAGCGTCGCTGGCCGCCACGCCGGCCTGGCTGACCGGCGCCGGGACCCGGCTCTCCGGTCGGGCACTGGACCGCGCCGGTCTGCAGGCCCCGCCGCTGCGTCCGGGAGAACTCGTCCTGCTCCACCTCCACGGCGAGCGAACCGGCTGACCGACCGGCGGGTGGCGACCGCGTACCGAGGCCGGGAACTCTGGTCGGCGTACCAGTCGCGCTGGTGGCGCCCTGGGTGACGGTGGCCGCGGTGGTGGCCGGCGGTCTGCTGCTGGCGCTCGCCGCCGGTGTGCTGCCGGCCCGCCGGATGCTGCGCTGGAGATGGGCACGGGAGTTACGGGGTTGACTACCACGACAACCCGGTAAACAATCCCTATTGGTTAGATGGGGATTAGGCACACCGTCGCCCCCACCCCCGTCCGGACCTGGTCGGACGCTCCGCCGCTCCCTCGTCGGCACCGGTGCCGGCAGCCAGCTCACCGGCCCCGGCCGGCCCCTCAACCACAGACGGGAAGGAACGCCCGTGCGGAAACTCCTGCTCCTCGCCCTGGTGGGACTCGGTGCCCAACTCGTGGACGGCAGCCTCGGCATGGCCTACGGCGTCACCTCCACCACCCTCCTGCTGGCCATCGGCACCAATCCGGCCGCCGCCTCGGCCACCGTGCACCTCGCGGAGATCGGCACCACCCTCGCCTCCGGCGCCGCGCACTGGCGCTTCGGCAACGTCGACTGGAAGGTGGTCGCCAAGATCGGTGTACCTGGTGCGATCGGCGCGTTCGCCGGGGCGACCTTCCTGGCCAGCCTCTCCACCGAGGTGGCCGCGCCGGTGATGGCGCTGCTGCTGCTCGCCCTCGGCGTCTACATCCTGGTCCGGTTCACCGCCTTCGGCATCCGACGGGACCGTCTCGGACTGCCGCTGCGCAAGCGGTTCCTCGCCCCGCTCGGACTTGTCGCCGGTTTTGTGGACTCCACCGGTGGCGGCGGCTGGGGACCGGTCGGCACCCCGGCGATCCTGGCCAGCGGACGGCTCGCGCCCCGCAAGGTGATCGGGTCGATCGACACCAGCGAGTTCCTGGTGGCGGTGGCCGCCAGTGTCGGTTTCCTGGTCGGGCTCGGCAGCGAGAACGTCGACTTCGCCTGGGTCGCGGTGCTGCTGCTCGGTGGGGTGGTCGCCGCGCCTATCGCGGCCTGGCTGGTCCGGCACATCCCGCCACGGATCCTCGGTTCGGCCGTCGGTGGCCTCATCATCGTCACCAACACCCGGACCCTGCTGCGCAGCGACTGGATCGACGCCCCGGACACCGTGCGATACACCGTCTACGCGGTGCTCTACCTGGTCTGGGGGCTCGCGCTGGCCTATTCGGTGCGGCAGTACCGGGCACACCGGGACAGCGAGACCACCGACGCGGTCGAGGGCATCACCGACGGGCGTCCGAAGGAGTCGGTCCCGGTCGGGTCGTGACACCGCTCCGGAAAGGCCATCGGAGCCGGGACACCCTGGCGTCCGGAGACGGAGGGGCCGTCCGCCGCGCGTGCGCGCCGGACGGCCCTTCGCACGTCGTGGGCGGATTACCGGGCGGCCAGCACGTCCACCACGAAGCGCAGCGGTCCCTGCGGATAGCCCTCCGGCGGGTTCTGGCCGTACGCGAGGTCGGTCGGGATGTCGAGCCGGACCCGGCTGCCGACCGGTACGCCGACCAGCCCCTGGTCCCAGCCCGGGATGACCTTGCCGACCCCGACCTCGAACTGCGCGGGCTGGCCCTGCCGCCAGGAGGAGTCGAACTCCTCCCCGCTGCCGTAGAAGACACCGACGTAGTTCGCCAGGATGGTCTGGCCGCGCTCGAGCTCCGGCCCCTTGCCCTTGATCAGGGTGGTCACGCCGAGTTCGCTGAGCTCCCCCGTGCCGGCCTCGACGACCGGGGGCTGTCCCAGCCGGGGGTCGAGGTCCGCCTCGGGCCCGCCGGCCGAGGGCGTCGGACCGGTCGTGCCGGGCGGTGTAGGGGTGGGTGCGGTGGTCGGGGCGCTGTCGGCCGGCTGGCTCGCCGCCGGCGCGGCGGTGTTCTCCGACCGGTTGTCCGGATCGTCCCGGAGCACGATGAGCGCGGCGAACCCCAACCCGACCAGGATGACCCCGACGACCGCCCCGATCCAGCGCTGCCGGTGCGCCCGGGTCTCGGCGGCTCGGGCGGCGGCCGCCTCGGCGGCGGCCCTGCGCTCCTGTTTGGTCGGCCGCGACTGGCTCTTGGACCCCGGCTCGGGGGTGTGGACCCGATCACTCATCTGATCTTGGACTCCTCGGTACGTGGTGCGAGCAGGCGGGACGTGGTCGCCCTTCAATGGGCTCCGCACACCGTACCCGCGTCGGCGGGAGCAGGTCCCGCTCGGTCGTACCTCGCCCGACCGGCGGGCCGCAGCCGGTACGCCCGGCAGGTCAGTTCCAATATGGGACTCACTAACCTACGCTGGTGACCAGGCACCGGAGCGGAAACCACGGACAGATCGACGGGAGCGGCATGCGGGACATCCCCCGGGTCGTCTGGACGCTCGCCGCCGGACGCTTCGTCAACGCCGCCGGTTCCTTCGTCGCCTTCTACCTCTTCCTCTACCTCACCGGTCCACGCGGCCTGCCGGTCGGGCCGGCAGGACTGATCAGTGGCGCGTTGGGGGCCGGGCTGCTGGCCGGCAACCTCACCGGCGGCTGGTTCGGTGACCGGTTCGGGCACCGACGGACCCTGCTGGTCGCCTCGGCGGTCGCCGGACTGGGGACACTCGCGGTCCCCTGGCTGCCGGCTGTCGTACTGGCAGTGGTCATGCCGGTGGTCGGCTACGCCCACGCCACCTCGGGCGTGGCCCAGGGGGCACTCGTGGCAATGGCCGTACCGCCCGGGGATCGACGTCGTTCGGTGGCGGTCACCCGGGCCGCGTTCAACGCCGGCTGCGTGATCGGACCACCGGCCGGCGCGCTGCTGGTGACGTACAGCTTCACCTGGCTCTTCGTGATCGACGGTGTGCTGACCCTGCTGGTCCGCGCGGCGACCGCGCGGCTGTTGCCGGCCGACCCGGCGCCGACGGCCGGCGCCGGCACCGGGGTCAGGGCGCTGTGGCGTGCGGTCCGCGCCGACCGCGGGTTGCTGGCCCTGCTGCCGGCCGTGGTGGTCGTGGACGTCGTCTACCGGCAGCTCTACTCCACCCTGCCGGTCCACCTGCGCGACCACGGACAGCCGGTCGGGCTCTACGCCGCACTCATCGCCCTCGGCTCCGCGATGATCCTCTGCCTGGAGATCCCGGTGGCCACGGTGCTGCGCCGGCACTCCGCGCTCGGCATCATCGGCGCCGGGTACGTCCTCGTCGGGCTCGGTTTCGGACTCTTCTCCCTCGGGACGGCGGCCTGGCTCGCGGTCAGCGCGATGGTGGTACTCACCTGCGGAGAGATCCTCTACAAGACGACGGCGACGGCGCACGTCCTCGACGCGGCGCCACCCGCGCTGGTCGGCCAGTACCAGGGCCTCTACCTGGGCGCGGCGACCAGTGGCACGATCCTCGCCCCACCGCTCGGTGCCCTGGTCTACTCGGTCGCGCCCGGCCTGCTCTGGCCGCTCTGCGCGATCGCGGCGGTCACCGCCGGGCTGCTCGTCCGGAGCATCGGGCAGCGCAACCGGGCTCCCGGACGAGCGCGGCCGGCCGCACAGCACAACCGGTTTCCCGAACGAGACGGAGCGGCCGCACAGAACCTGTCCGCCGATCGAGACGGGCCGGCCGACCGGGGACCAGCCGACCCGACGGCCGGGCTGGTGCCGGGTGCCGGGCCCGGACCGCGGTCGACGGTCCGGGCCACCCGGGACTGAGCCCGGTCGGTGAGGTTCTCAGACCGTCGGGGCGGACGACTCCACATCGCCGACGAGCCGCCGGTGTTCGCGGATCAGCTCGGCGTACCGCAGGCCGCTCGCCTTCATCGTCCGCCGCTGCGTCGGGTAGTCGACGTGCACCAGGCCGAACCGCTTGTCGTAGCCGTATGCCCACTCGAAGTTGTCCAGCAGCGACCAGACGAAGTAGCCGTCGATCGGTACGCCCCGGGCAGCCGCCGCAGCACACGCCTCGAGGTGCTGCTCCAGGTGGTCGGTGCGTTCCTTGTCCTCGACGGTGCCCTCCGGGGTGAGCTCGTCGTGCCAGGCCGAACCGCTCTCGGTCACCATGATCCGGTTCGGCGCGTACTCCTCGTGCACCGAGACCAGCAGTTCCTCCAGGCCGGCCGGGTGGACCTCCCAGTCCATCGCGGTGTGCACCGCGCCCAGCACCGGGATCTGTCGGGCGTACGGGACCGGTCCCTGCGGGTCGTCCACGATCACCTGGCGGAAGTAGTAGTTCAGGCCGAGGAAGTCGGTGGGCGTGGCAATGCACTCCAGGTCACCGGGGTGAACCGGGGGCTCGACGCCGTACGTTTCGATCATGTCGGCGGGGTAGCCCCGACCGTACAGCGGGTCGAGCCACCACCGGTTGACGTGCCCGTCGGCCCGGATCGCCGCCGCGACGTCCTCGGGGCGGTCGCTGGCCGGCTCGCACGGGCTCGGGTTCAGCACGATCCCGACCGAGGCGGGCGTCGGCGAGGCGGCCCGGATCGCCGCGGTGGCAAGGCCGTGCCCGAGCAGTACGTGGTGCGAGGTGGCGATCGCCCGGGTCAGGTCCCGCTCACCGGGGGCCATCTTGCCCTCGAGGTGACCGATCCAGGAGATGCAGAGCGGCTCGTTCACCGTCACCCAGTCGGTGACCCGGTCCCCCAGCCGGCCCGCGACCAGGCCGGCGTACTCGGCGAACGCCTCGGCGGTGGCCCGCTCCGGCCAGCCGCCGCGGTCCTGCAGCGCCTGCGGCAGGTCCCAGTGGTAGAGCGTCACCAGCGGCCGGATCCCGACGGTCAGCAGCCCGTCGACCAGCCGGTCGTAGAAGGCCAGCCCGGCCGGGTTGACCGGGCCGGTCCCGTCTGGGACGACCCGCGGCCAGGCGACCGAGAAGCGGTACGCGTCGACGCCGAGGCGGCGCATCAGCTCCACGTCCTCGGGCCAGCGGTGGTAGTGGTCGCAGGCCACGTCGCCGGTGTCGCCGTTGTCGACGGCGCCGGGCACCCGGCTGAAGGTGTCCCAGATGGACGGCTTGCGGCCGTCCTCCGCGGCGGCACCCTCGATCTGGTACGCCGCGGTGGCGACGCCCCAGGTGAAGTGGGGTGGCAACTTGGACAGGTCCGACACTTGTCGACTCTCCTCTTGGTTCTTGCTTGACGCTTCGGTGGCCGGGCCCTGCCGGGCGCAGGTGCGACGGACAGGGCGGGCGTGACGGACAGGGGTGGACGGGTCGCCACGCCGGTGCTCGCCCGGCGGGGCGCGCGCCGTTGCCGGGGCCGGTGTGGTCCCCCGCCGGTCGGTGGTGGTGGTCGGCTCCACCCGCCGGTGCCTACTTCACCGCGCCGGCGGTGAGGCCGGCGACGAAGTAGCGTTGCAGAGCCAGGAAGCCGACGACCACCGGGATGCTCACCACGACCGAGGCGGCCATCGCCTGGTTCCAGAAGACGTTGTACTGGGTGGCGTATCCCTGCAGGCCGACGGCGAGGGTACGGCTGTTCTCGTCGGTCATCACCGAGGCGAACAGCACCTCGCCCCAGGCGGTCATGAAGGCGTACACGGTGACCGCGACGATGCCCGGCACCGCCGTCGGCAGGATCACCCGGAACAGGGTGCGCATCGGCCCGGCGCCGTCGACCTGGGCCGCCTCGTCGAGGCCGCGCGGAATCGAGTCGAAGTAGCCGACCAGCATCCAGATCGAGAACGGCAGCGAGAAGGTCAGGTACGTGATGATCAACCCGAGCCGGGTCGCGTACAGCTCGATCCCGGTGATGTTGCCGAGGTTGACGTAGATGAGGAAGAGCGGCAGCAGGAAGAGGATGCCGGGGAACATCTGCGTCGACAGCACGGTGACCGAGAAGAGCTGCCGGCCCCGGAACCGGTACCGGCTGACCGCGAAGGCGGCGAAGATCGCCACCACCACCGAGACGACCGCGGCGATGCTGGCGACCAGCAGGCTGTTGAGCATGTACCGGCCGAGCGGGACGGTCCGCCACATGTCCAGGAACGGCTGGACGGTCGGTCGGCTCGGGATCCAGGTGAAGGCTCCCTGCACGTCACGCAGCGGCTTCAGCGCCGAGCTGAGCATGACGTACAGCGGGGTGATGACAAACAGGGTCAGCAGGCTGAGCACGATGCGGCGGGCCCAGCGTTCGCCGGTGGTCTCACGCATGGTCCCTCCTGCGGTTCGTGACGACCAGGTACAGCGCCGTGACGACGAGCAGGAAGAGCAGCAGCGCCACGGACATCGCCGACCCGAGACCGAAGTTCCAGGTGACGAAGGAGTTCTGGTAGATGTGGATCGAGATCAGGTCGGCCTCCCGGGGCGCGGCGCCGCCGAAGAGGACGTACGGGGTGTTGAAGTCGTTGAAGGTCCACAGGAAGAGGACCAGCACCAGCACCTGGTTGACCGGGCGGAGCAGGGGCAGCGTGACGCTGCGCAGCCGTCGCCAGAAGCCGGCGCCGTCGATGGCCGCCGCCTCGTAGAGCTCGTTGGGGACGTTCTGCAGTCCGGCCATCAGGCAGAGGAAGGCGAACGGCCAGGAGCGCCAGACCGAGACGATCAGCAGGGACCAGAAGCTGTTGCCGCCGATCAGCCAGAACGGCGCGTCGTCGGGGTCGACCAGGCCGACCTGACCCAGTACGTGGTTCACCAGGCCGGTGTCCCGCTGGAACATGAAGCTCCAGGTGATCACGGCGGTGTAGACCGGCAGCGCGTACGGGGTGAGGAAGAGGGTCCGCAGCAGGGCCCGGCCGCGGAACGGCCGTTGCAGGAAGACCGCGGCGGCGAGGCCGAGCAGGCAGGAGATGCCGACCGAGGCGATCGTGTAGACGATGGTGACCCAGAACGAGTGCACCAGGTCCTTGCCGGTCGCCGAGTCGAAGTCGAAGGTGACCTGGTAGTTGGCCAGTCCGACGTACGGGGCGGTGGACCAGTCCCGGATGTGGAAGCGGGTGAGCTCGAGCAGGCTCATCCAGACCCCGACGAGCATCGGTACGACGTGGATGCCGAGCTCGAGGACGAGGGCGGGGACGAGCAGCAGGTACGGCAGGCGGGACCGTCGCGGCCCGCGGCGGCGCGGCCGGTCGGTGCCGCCGTGCCCGGCCCGCTTCCCGGTGGACTGGACCGGGCCGGGTGCGGTGGTGGTGGCCATCGGATCCTTTCGAAGGTGGACCGTGGAGGGTGGCGCGTGGTGCCCCTCCACGGTCACCGTTGGGGTCGCGGTCCGACGCCGACCGGCGGTCGGGGCCGGACCGCTTCAGGTGTCGCCGCTCAGCTGCCCATCTTCTGCTGCGCCACGCTGAGCTTCTCCTTGATCTGCGCGTCGGTGACGGGCTTGCCGCTCGCGACGTCGGCGAAGAGTTCCTTCATCGCGGTGCCGACCAGCGTCTCGAACTCGCTCTCGTCGGGCACCTGGGGTAGCGGTGCGGCGGTGGTGCTGAGCACCTCCTGGAGCACCTTCTGCTCCGGAGCCTGGAACGCGGGGTCGGCACCGGCGGTGGTGACCGACGGCAGCGAGCCGTAGGTCTTGTTGAGGATGGTCTGCTCCTCGTCGCTGGTCATGAACTTCACGAACTGCAGCGCACCGTCCTTGTTCTCGGTGTGCTTGAAGATCGCGATGTTGATGCCGGCGACCATGCTGTTGACCCGCTTGCCGCCGGGCGGGGTGACCGCCGGGAACGGCACCGGGGCGACGCCCCACTCGTCGGGGCTCATCCCCTGGGCCTTGAAGTTGTTGCCGGCGGCCTGCCAGAGCAGCATCGCCGCCTTGCGGTTGGCGAAGTCGGCGACCGACTGGTTCTGGGCGTACTCGGCGTTGCTCGGGTTGACGATCTTGTCGACCGCCATCAGGTCGACGTACCGCTTGACCGCCGCGACGTTCTGCGGGGTGTCGAAGGTCGGCTTGCCGGCCTGGTCGAACCACTCGCCGCCCCACTGCTGGCCGAAGGTGAAGGCGTGGTGGGCGTTCTCCGACGGGTTCGCCGCCTCGACGGCGAGACCCCACTGACCGCTCCTGGTCAGCCTCTTGCCGGTCTCGACCAGCTCCTCCCAGGTGGCGGGCGGGTTGGTGACGCCGGCGTCGGCGAACATCTTCTTGTTGTAGTACAGCGCGTACGCGAGGCTGTACAGCGGCACCGCGGCCGGCGGCTGGCCGGGAGCACCGGCGGCGGCGAGTGCGGCCGGCACGAACCGGTCCTTGCCCCCCACGGCGCCCAGCGTGGCGTCGTCGAACGGCACGAGCGCACCGGTCGCCTGCAGTGACGCCGACCAGGTGTTGCCGATGTTCACCACGTCGGGGCCCTTGCCCGACGTGGCGGCGGCCAGCAGTCGGTTGAGCAGGTCCGACCACGGTACGACCTCAAGGTTGACCTTGATGCCGGTCTGCTTCTCGAACTTGTCCAGTTCGGGCTGCAGGGTCTGCTTGTCGAACTCGATGCTGGCGCCCTGGTTGCTCGCCCAGTAGGTGAGCGTCTTCGCGGCCTCGCCCGACGAACCGCCCGAGTCACCGCAGGCGGCGAGGGAGGCGGTCGTCAGCAGGGCCGCGGCGACCATTGCGAGGTGTCTCTTCGACACGGTCTGCCCTTCTGCGTCGGCGGCCGGTCCGGGTGCCCGTCGGCGGGTTCGCCGGAGGCGGGTGCTCGGACGGCCGGAGGTGGTGGAGCGGTGGGGCACGGTCCGCACCGGCGGGTGGTAGCGCTTCCACCGGGGGGTTCCATCAAGGCTTAATTAACGCCGTTATTAAAGTGTGTGGTGGGCCGGCCGTCAAGGACTGGCCGTACAGTGACTCCCGGCAAGCCGGGTTTATCGAGGTGGTGGGTGGACCTGGAACGGACGACGAACCGGATCGTGCGACAGCGCAACCGGTCCGCCCTGCTGTCCAAGCTGTTCCTCGAGGGTCCGTTGACCCGGCAGGATCTGGCCCGCAGCACCGGCCTGAGCCAACCGGCGGTCAGCAACGTGGTCGGCGACCTGATCGGCGCCGGCCTGGTGGTCGAGGCCGGCGCGGTGGAGTCCGACGGCGGACGCCCCAGCATGAAACTCCGGGTGGCCCCCCGCTACGCCGTGGTGGCCGGGGTCGACGTCGGGGAGACCCGGGTCCGGGTGGAACTCTTCGACCTCGCGATGACGCTGCTGGCCAGCGCGGACTACCCACTCGACTCGGCGGGCCCGGCCCCGGAGGCGGTGGTCCGGCACATCCTCTCCGGGCTGGCCGCGGTCACCGAACAGGCCGCCGTCTCCCGCGCGGACATCCTCGGCGTCGGCATCGGCGTCTCCGGCGTGGTCGTGCAGGGCGACGAGGCGCTGGTGCACGCCCAGACCCTCGGCTGGGCCGGGGTGCCGCTGGAACGGCTGGTCCGGGCCGAGGTCGACCTGCCGGTCCACGTGGACAACGGCGCCAAGACGCTGGGCCAGGCGGAAATGTGGTTCGGTGCCGGGCGGGGCAGCCGGCACGCCGTCTTCGCCCTGGTCGGGTCCGGCGTCGGCGCCGCGGTGGTGACCAACGGGGTGATGTACCGGGGCTCGTCGAGCAGCGCCGGCGAGTGGGGACACACCACCCTGGTGTACGGCGGCCGCACCTGCCGGTGCGGGGCGCGCGGCTGCCTCGAGGCGTACGTCGGGGCGGAGGGCATCCTCGACCGCTACCGGGAGGCCCGGCGTGGCCGGGTGGTGCCCGGTGCCGACGAGGAGACCCGGCTCAACGCGTTGATCGAGGCGGCCGACGACTCCGCGACCGCCCGTCGGGTGCTGGCGGAGACGGCCGGTTACCTGGGTGCCGGGGTGGCGAACCTGATCAACCTGTTCAACCCGGAACGGGTGGTGCTGGGCGGCTGGGCCGGGATGGCACTCGGCGCCCGCCTGCTGCCGGCGATCCGGGAGGCGGCGGCCGGCCAGGCGCTCCGCCAGCCGTACGAGCAGACCGAGATCGAGTTGGGCCAGCTCGGCGTCGACGCGGTCGCGCTGGGCGCCGCCACCCTGCCGATCGCCCAGCTGCTCGCGGCCGGCGGCATCCGTCGCTGAACCACCGCTCCCGCCGCGATCACGGGGCGGAGTCCCGCAGTTTTCGTCAATCCGGATAAATTACGTCGTAATAGATTGATGTCTTGACGGCCACGGAACGCGGGCGCAAGACTCTGGACCGTCGAGAGAGCGCTCTCCGTCCCGCACCCCGACCCTCCGACGCCGTCCCGTCCCACCACCGCACCGCGCCGGCTCGGCGTACCCGTCGTTACCCCGGCGCGGCACCGCACCGTCCCCCACCGACGTGACCCGCCGCCCCGCGCGGCGTGGTGACCTCGGACGATCCCCCATCGGTAGGTATCGTCATGATTTTTCAGCGTTTTTCCTCCCGAGCTCATCCCCGTCGCCGCCGGTCCCGGCCGGTCGCCCTCGGGGTCGCCGCGACGCTCCTGCTCACCCTGGCCCCACTGGTCGCCTCGGCGCCGGCCGCGTCGGCGGCACCGACCCTGCTCTCCCAGGGCCGTCCGGCCGCCGCCTCCTCGACCGAGAACGCCGGATTCGGGGCCGCCGCGGCGGTCGACGGTGACAACGGCACCCGCTGGTCCAGCGCGGCCAGCGATCCACAGTGGCTGCAGGTCGACCTCGGCGCCACCGCCACCGTCAGCCAGGTGGTGCTGCGCTGGGAGGCCGCCTACGCCCGGGCCTTCCAGATCCAGGTCTCCGACAACGGCACCACCTGGACCAGCATCCACACGACCAGCACCGCCACCGGCGGCAACCAGACCCTGGACGTCACCGGCACCGGCCGCTACGTCCGGATGTACGGCACCGCCCGGGGCACCGGCTACGGCTACTCCCTCTGGGAGTTCCAGGTGATCGGCGAGCTGGGGGGAAGCAACCCCGGCACCTGCGGCACCGCGAACGCCGCCGCCGGACGCCCGGCCACCGCCTCCTCCACCCAGGACGCCGGCTTCCCCGCCTCGGCGGCGGTCGACGGCAACCCCGGCACCCGCTGGTCCAGTGCCGCCGCCGACCCGCAGTGGCTGCAGGTCGACCTCGGCGCCACCGCCACGGTCTGCCAGGTGGTGCTGCGGTGGGAGGCGGCCTACGGCCGCGCCTTCCAGATCCAGGTCTCCGACAACGGGACCACCTGGAACACCATCCACACGACCACGACCGGCACCGGCGGCAACCAGACCCTCGACGTCACCGGCACCGGCCGCCACGTCCGGATGTACGGCACCGCCCGGGGTACCGGCTACGGCTACTCCCTCTGGGAGTTCGAGGTCAGGACGACCGGTGGCGGTGGCCCGGGGCCCGGTCCCGGCCCGGTCGAGCCGACCGACCCGTTCAACCCGAACCTCGGCCCGAACACCTTCGTCTTCGACCCGTCGACGCCCACGGCGACGATCCAGAGCCGGTTGAACACGATCTTCACCGAGCAGGAGACGGCCCAGTTCGCCCCCCGGCGGTACGCGGTGCTGTTCAAGCCCGGCACCTACACCGCCGACGTCAACCTCGGCTTCTTCACCCAGGTCGCCGGCCTCGGCATGTCCCCGGACGACGTCAACCTGAACGGACACGTCCGGGCGGAGGCGTTCTGGATGGGCGGCAACGCCACCCAGAACTTCTGGCGGTCCGCCGAGAACCTCTCGGTGACATTGCCGGCCGGGACCATCGTCGAACGCTGGGCGGTCTCCCAGGCGGCCCCGTACCGGCGGATGCACCTACGCGGCGCCGGCAACCAGATCCAGCTCTGGAACGGCGGCGACGGTTGGTCCAGCGGCGGCCTGATGGCCGACACCAAGATCGACGGAATGGTCGTCTCCGGCTCCCAGCAGCAGTGGTACTCCCGCAACAGCGAGTTCGGCAGCTGGACCGGATCGGTGTGGAACATGGTGTTCCAGGGCGTCACCGGGGCGCCACCGCCGCACTTCCCGAACCCGTCGCACACGGTGATTCCGCAGACCCCGGTGGTCCGGGAGAAGCCCTTCCTGTACGTCGCCGGCAACGGCGAGTACCGGGTCTTCGTCCCCGGTCTGCGGAGCAACTCGACCGGCACCAGCTGGTACAACAAGACCCCGGTCGGCTCGTCGCTGTCGCTGGGCACGTTCTTCGTCGTCCGGCCCGGCACCACCGCGGCGACCATCAACGCCGCCCTGGCCCAGGGGAAGAACCTGCTCTTCACCCCGGGCCTCTACCGGCTCGACGACACGATCCGGGTGACCCGGCCGGACACCGTGGTGCTCGGCCTCGGCCTGGCCACGATCGAGCCGCAGAACGGCGTCACCGCGATGACCGTCGCGGACGTCGACGGGGTCAAGGTCGCCGGCATCATGTTCGAGGCCGGCGCGACGAACTCGTCGGTGCTGATGGAGGTGGGTCCGGCCGGCTCGTCGGCGAGCCACGCCGCCAACCCGACCTCGCTGCACGACGTCTTCTTCCGGATCGGCGGCGCGGTCCCCGGCAAGGCCACCACCAGTCTGCGGATCAACAGCGACAACGTGATCGGCGACCACATGTGGCTGTGGCGGGCCGACCACGGCGACCCCGGCACGTACGGCTGGACGGTCAACCCCGCCGACACCGGCCTGGTGGTCGACGGCGACAACGTCACCATGTACGGCCTCTTCGTCGAGCACTACCAGAAGTACGAGGTGATCTGGAACGGCAACGGCGGACGGACGTACTTCTTCCAGAACGAGAAGCCGTACGACCCGCCGAACCAGGCGGCCTGGATGAACGGCTCGACCCGGGGCTACGCCGCGTACAAGGTGGCCGACTCGGTGACCAGTCACGAGGCGTGGGGCCTGGGCAGTTACTGCTACTTCAACGTCAACCCGGCAGTGGTCAACGAACGGTCGTTCGAGGTGCCGGACACTCCCGGGGTCCGGTTCCACAACATGGTGACCGTCTCCCTCGGAGGTGTCGGCACCATCAACCGGATCATCAACAACACCGGCGAACCCGCCAACCTGGCAAACCAGCAGCGGTACCTGACGAACTACCCGTGACCACAGGCGGTTCCGGCTCTGCTCCACGACCGGCCCGCGTCCCGGCTGACCGCCGGGGCGCGGGCCGGTCCGCGCCCCGGCGCCGACTCCGACCGGATGCGCCGGGCCACCGTCGCGACGACAGCTTTCACCCGTACGTCATCGGCCGGAGCCACTGTGGACGCCCGGCCGGCGGGCCACGGTCAGCTTCCCCTGGTGCACTGCCAGACCCCGGGGGAGGTACCGATGTCAAGAACGCTGGGTGGCGCCGTCGACGCGGTGACGGAGATCCTGCTCGCCCAGGGCGGCGTCTGGGCCCTCCTCCTCGGCCTGGTGCTCTCTGCCGGGTGGGGTGCCTGGAAAGAGGTCCGGGCCCGCCGAGCCGGCCGAAAAGTGCTCTCCTACAACGTCCTGTTCAACTCGCGGCTCGGCCTCGACCCGCCGGACGCCGGCGAACTGGTCCGGCTCCACGATCGTCAGGACGAGGTGATCGCCGATCCGTCGATGGTGGTGGTCCGGATCACGAACGAGGGCAGGACGGACATCAGCGCCGACGACTACCAACTTCCCGTCGAACTCGAGTTCGGGCGTCGCTCGGTGAAGACCGTCGACGTCACCGAGGCGCATCCGCCCGACCTGGTAAGGGTGATCGCGCCCAGGCTGACCGCCACCGTGAACCGGGTGGTGCTGCCGCCGGAGCACCTCAACGCGGCGAGCCGGTTCAAGCTGCTCGTCCTGCTCTCCGGACACAGTGACGAGAACGTGGTACGGGTGGGCGGCGTGCTGAAGGGCGGCGAGATCGTCGACGCCCGTCGGCAACAGCAGCGCAACGTACGGAACTGGCGGGTGGCGACCACGGTGACGGCGTCACTCTGCGCCGGGGCGCTGATCGTGGTCTGGCTGGTCAACTCCGCCGGACTGCGACCCACTCCGCCGGGTGCGCCCCGGTGTGTCGAGGGCACCCTCGACGTCGGTGGCTCGAGCGCTTTCGGCACCGCGGCCAGCCGGGTCATCGGCTCCTACACCGCCTACTGCGAGGACGCGACGATCCGGCTCTCGGTCTCGAACAGCCAGCACGGACTCGAACAGCTGCGGGACCTTCCCAACGGTGATCAGAGCCGGGTCGCGCTCTCCGACGGCCCGGCGGATCCGAACGTCTTCCCCGGGCTGGTCGAGCGGGCGGTGGCGATCGTGCCGTTCAGCGTCGTGGTACATCCGTCGGTGACCGGTCCGGGCGTGGACTCACTCACCCTGAGCACCACGCAGCTCCGTCGGATCTTCGACGGTCGGCAGAAGACCTGGCGAGACGTTGACCCACGGCTCTCGCCGGTACCGGTACGGATCGTCGGTCGGGGACAGTCGGGCAGTCGGGTCGCGTTCGAGCGGTATGTGCTCGGCGATGGGCGCACCCCGCGGTCGCAGGGGGAACGGACCTCGTCGGACTGTGTGAACCGGACGTACGCGAGCGAGGCGACCATCCTCTGCGAGGAGAGCACAACGGCCGGCCTGCTCCGCCGGGTCACCGAGGTGGAGGGGGCGATCGGATACGCCGACGCCCCCGACGCCCAGCAGGCGCAGCCTGCGGTGGTACCGGTCCGGCTGGACGGTCGGGATACCACACCCGCCGACATCGGCGCCGGGTACCCCTTCTGGACGGTGGAGTACGTCTACCGCCGGCAGCAGTCGACCGGGGTGGCCTCGTTGGCGTCGTCGGTCGTCGACTACCTGACCGGCGACGCCCAGGCCAACGTCCTGACCGCCACGGGCTACCCGGCCTGTGCACACCACGCCGAAATCTGCGCCCGCCGCTGACCGCGGACAGGCCCGCTGAGTTCGGGCACGCCCGCTGACGACGTCCGCCGCCCGGGTTCAGGGTAGGTCGAGTGGCGCCGCCTGGTGGATCCAGGCCACCAGGTCGGGGTCGACGAGGGCGTACACCCGCTCCCGGTAGCGTCGCAGGTCGTCCTCGTCGAGCAGGGCCCGCCACTGACCGCTGACCCCACGGTGGAAGAAGCGGTCCGGGTCCCGCCAGATGACGGTCTCCGGCGCCAGTTCCTTCGCGCGGCGCTTCATCTGGGTGAACTCGGCCGCCCGGACCAGGTCCGGCCAGCGGTCCTCGGGCACGCTGATGCCGAGTCGGTCGGCGAGCCGGCGCATGACCCCGTCGAGGTCCGCCTTCATCTCGTCGTAGTGCAGCAGGACGACGTTCGGCAGGTGCCGGGCCTGCCAGAACGTGTCCAGGTGGTGCAGCATCGTCCGCAGTCCGACAAAGTCGTCCTCGGCCCCGATCCAGCTCCAGAACCGCTGGTGGGGCGACTGGGCCGGATCCGGGACGCCCGGCGGCAGCACAGCCGGTCCGGCCTGTCCCGCCAGCCCGCCGTTACCGACCGCCCCGAGGGCCTGGTCACCCGGGGCGGCGGGAAGCGGTTCGCCGATCGCGACGGCCCGCAGCGCCATCAGGCTGTCGAAGTCGGTGTTGGCCATGTGGTTGTCGAACGAGATGGCGACGTCCCGGGGATCCCGGCCGACCGTCACGTAGGTGACCTGTTCGTCGAACGGCAGCCCGTCCAGCGGCGTGTGGGTCTTCAGGAACCTCCGGTGGTCCTGTGCCTCCAGGTCGGCCAGGACCTCCTCCCGCTTGCGGGTGAACACGTCCGGCCACGGCGACATGACGTCCAACGGCTGCGGAAAGTCGGTCGACTGGAAGATCAGCAGAGCACAGATCATCTGTGTCCAGGTGGTACCGCACTTGCCGGGTGTGGAGATCACGATGTCGCCGGCCCGGAACGGGAAACCCGTCCACCGGTCGCTGTCCATCAGGAAGTTCTGGTATCGAGCCGTCGGTTGCCGCATGGACACGCCTCCCCCGGAATCGGCGTCGGCCGTGGTCGCGAAGCCACTGCGGAGCGCACCCGGCCGATGATTGACCGCAGCCAATAGTAGGCGCTGCCCCTCCCGCCGACCATCCCGTCAGGCGGGTCGTGCCCGACGGGGGACGTGCCGGCGGTAGTCGCTGACCGTCGGGTCCCCGGCGATCCAGAACCGCCAGGGCAGGTCGTACGCGCCGGTGACCCCGACCCGGGGACCGGCGGCGACCATCGACGGCGGCACCGGGGCGACCGGCGGACGAAGTCGTACCGGACCGTCGCCGAGCAGGTAGCGGCCGTAGACGGCACGGTCCAGGCCGAGGGCCGCACAGAGCCGGGCGGGTCCGCGCGCCAGATCCACGTCCCGGCGTACGGCGACCCGACGGCTCCGGGCCACCTCGAGCCCGTCCACCACCTCGCCGGCCCGGATCAGGACCGCCGACGCCTCCCCGTCCGGCCCGGTGACCACGTTCATGCACCAGTGCATGCCGTAGGTGAAGTACGCGTACGCGTACCCGGCCGGGCCGAACATCACGGAGTTGCGCGGGGTACGGCCGCGGTGGGCGTGCGACGCCGGGTCGCCGCCACTGCCGGCGTACGCCTCGACCTCGGTGATCCGGACGGTGACGTCGTTCGCGGCCAGGGTGGCACCAAGTAGTCCCCGCGCGGCGGGCAGCACCGGCCCGGCCAGCAGCGTGGCAAACTCCGTGCTGGTCGACGACACCAGGACAGGACATCACGAAGCCTCGGCGGCCCGGGCGTCGGGGTGGCCGGCGAACTCCGTCGTGCACCACAACCCCGAGACGGAGCAGGGACGACGGATCATGTCAATCGAGACATCTCCATTGATGATTCACCACACTCAGCCGCTCACTCGCTCGCGATCTCGCCGTCCGGCCTTGCGGCCCGCCATGGGCAACGCAAAGGTTACTTTCAGTCGCCGAACGGAGGGCCTGCCATGTTTGTCACCGCGGCAGCGATCGCGGGCATCGTCCTGGGCTTCGTCGCCGGCCTTTGCGCCTACCGGACGTCCCGGCGCTGGTGTCCGGCCTGTGGCAGCAACCTCAGCTGCACGGCCTGCGCCAGTGTCGGCGTACGACGCAACACGGCGGCCCGGCGGTTCCGATGACCCGGCCGGGCCCGCCGGACATCACGCCCGGGACGGTGCTGGCCCTCGGCAAGGACGACTGGCGGTACGGCGACCAGGCACTGTTGCTCATGGTGGAGTTCGTCCGCTTCGACCTCTCCCGGTACTACGACAACCAGTGGGTGTGGGTCAGCGGCCAACGGCTCGCCCGGGACGGCACCCCGCTGGGCCACCTGGACGCACTGGTCCGGGTAGCCGCACTGCCGGACCGGCAGAGCTGCAACGGGGGCAGGCAACCCGGAGGGCCGTCCCCGAACGGACGCCGCCTCCGGCGCCGCCGACCGGAGTGATCGCCGTACCGGAGACGGTCGCGACCCGGCGGCGTCAGGCCGGGACAGGGTCAGGCCGAGGCCGCCGCCGGCTCGGCCACCACCGCGTCGTAATGCGCCAGCACCCCTCGCCCGGCCGCGAGCGCGGTGTCGGACCGTGCCGTCGTCGGCACCGCGAGGTCGACCAGGGTCCGCAGCTCGCCGTCCACCACCTCCGCCAACCGGCGCCACCGCACCGGACGCCCGGTGTCGGGATCGCAGACCGAACCGGAGTGCCGGTCCGCCACAGCCGCCCACAGTGACCGGTCGAGTGCCCGGACGGTGCGGTCGAGCAGGTCGGCGGAGCCCTGCGGCGCAGCGTATCCGGGCGCCTCGTCCAGCACCATCCGCAGCACGGTCACCAGGTCGTCGGCGTGGCCGGCGACCCACCGGCGGACCCGGTGGACGCGGCCCAGGTCGGGCCAGCGCTTCCGGGCCGCCTGCCGCGTGCTGCCGACGGCCTCTCCCAGGTCGGCCAGGCTGGCACCCAGCCAGACCGCGTCCGCCGCGTCCTCGACCGCGCACCGGGTGACCGCCTCGGCGAGCAGGTTCTGGGCCACCCGACCGGCCCGTACCCGCCGCAGCGCCTCGTTCCGTCGGGGCCGCTCGTCGTCGACGTCGCCCGACTTCGCCCCGGCCTCCGGTACGTCGGACACCGGATGTCCGGCCAACGTCGCGATGATCTCCCGTACCGCCCGCTCGACACGGACGGCGTGGTCCGGGTACTCCGCCGGGGACAGCTGGTCGACGGCTTGTTCCCACTGACTCATTGCCCACGCTCCTGACAACCCAAGGTTCACAAAGAGTATCAGCGTAAACTACAGGTTTACAACGTCAGTCGGTGCTCAGCGACCTGCTCCAGGGCGCCCACTCCGGACGCGGTTCGTAACCGAAAGCCCGCCACGCCGGCTCCGCCAGCGTGTTGTCGTCCAGCACCAGCGCATCCACCCGGGTACCGCCGAACGCCCGGAACCGCTGCTCCGCCGCCTCGACCAGGGTCCGGGCGAGACCCCGGCCCCGGTATCCCGGTGCCACCGCCAGCCGGTACAGCCGACAACGCCAGCCGTCCCAGCCGGCGATGACGGTGCCGACCAGTTCCGCTCCGGCCCAGGCCAGGATCAGCGCGTCAGGATCCCGGGCGAGCAGTGCCCCGAGCGCGGCGGCGGTATCGGCGGGGCGGTGCCGGTCCTCGGCGGCGAGCCGCCAGAACGCCAGCACCGCCGGTACGTCGTCGACGGTCGCGGGCCGAAGCGCGGGAGCCACCGCGGCCGGACCGTCGGCCCCGCTCATCGCGGGATGACCTGCTCGGTCGACCACTCCCGCCAACCGTCCAACTGGTCCGCGGCGGACGCGAGCTGGTCCGCGACCGGCCCCGGCCCGGTCGAGCCCGGCGTGGTCCGGGCGGCCAGTGCCGAACGGACCGAGAGCACGTCCCGCACCCCCGGGTCGAGGTGCTCGCTCACCGCCCGCAGATCCTCGTCGGAGACCTCGTCGAGTTCACAGTCCCGGGCCACGCAGAGCGCCACCAGCTGCCCGGTCACCTCGTGCGCCTCCCGGAACGGCACGCCCTTGCGGACCAGCCAGTCGGCGACCTCGGTGGCGAGCGAGAAGCCGACCGGGGCGGCGGCGGCGAGCCGGTCCACCCGGACCGTCATGGTCGAGATCATGCCGGCCAGCGCCGGCAGCACCAGGTCGAGGGTGTCGAGGGCGTCGAACGCCGGCTCCTTGTCCTCCTGCATGTCCCGGTCGTAGGTGAGCGGCAGGCCCTTGAGCATGGTGAGTACGGTGACCAGCCCACCGATCAGCCGGCCCGACTTGCCCCGGGCCAGCTCGGCGATGTCCGCGTTCTTCTTCTGCGGCATGATCGACGAACCGGTGGCGAACGAGTCGTCGAGCTCCACCCAGCCGAACTCCTGTGAGGTCCACATCACCACCTCCTCGCCGAGCCGGGACAGGTGCACCCCGAGCAGCGCGGTGACGAAGAGGAACTCGGCGACGAAGTCCCGGTCGGCGACCGCGTCCATCGAGTTGGCGAACGAGGTCCGGAAGCCCAGTTCCTTGGAGACCGCCACCGGGTCCAGCGGCAACCCGGAACCGGCCAACGCGCCGGCACCGAGCGGGCTCACCGCCGCCCGGTGGTCCCAGTCCCGCAGCCGTTCCAGGTCGCGCAGCAGCGGCTGGACGTGCGCCAGCAGCCAGTGTCCGAAAGTGACCGGCTGGGCGTGCTGCACGTGGGTCATGCCCGGTGCCGGCGTCTCCAGGTTGCGGGCCGCCTGCTCGACCAGCGCGTCGGCCAGGCCGACGATCCGGGCGGCCAGCCCTCGGGCGTGATCCCGCAGGTAGAGCCGAAGGTCGGTGGCGACCTGGTCATTGCGGGACCGGCCGGCCCGCAGCTTGCCGCCGAGCGTACCGAGCCGCTCCAGCAGCCCCCGCTCCAGCGCGGTGTGTACGTCCTCGTCCTCGACGGTGGGCCGGAAGGTGCCGGTCCGGACCGCCGCCTCCAGGTCGTCCAGGGCGGCCAGCATCCGACCCAGCTCGTCCGGGTCGAGCAGGCCGGCGGCGGCCAGCACCCGGGCGTGCGCCCGGGAACCCGCCAGGTCGTACGGGGCCAGTCGCCAGTCGAACTGGACGCTGACCGACAGTCTCGCCAGCGCCTCGGCGGGTCCACCGGCGAACCGGCCACCCCACAGGCTCGTACGGTTGGTGCCGGCACTGTTCTCGGTCAGGCTCTTGTCGTCCACGCCGCTCATCATCGCTGAATAGACCTTTCGCTCACGACTGCGGGGCTCACTCGCTGCGCTCGGTCATGGCGCGGTGTTCCCATCAGAGGGTTCTTCCCGACCGGCCCAGGCGGAGAGCTGCGCCCCCAGGGCGGCTCCGCCGTCGGCCTCCCGGGCCACGACAAAAATGGTGTCGTCACCGGCGATGGTGCCGACCACCTCCGGCAGGCCGGCCCGGTCCACCGCGCTCGCCAGGTAGTGCGCGGCGCCAGGCGGGGTACGCAGCACCGCGATGTTGCCGCTGGAGTCGACCCCGGTGAGCAGTTCCCGGAGCAGCCGGACCAGCCGGGCCGGCGCCTGTTCGGCGTCGCGCAGCGGGCGCTGGCCGTCCTCCGGGATGAGGTAGACCGCCGGCCCGTCCCCGCCGCGCACCTTGACCGCGCCCAACTCCTCCAGGTCGCGGGAAAGGGTGGCCTGGGTTACCTGCACCCCGTCGGCGGCGAGCAGTTCGGCCAGCTCGGTCTGGGAACGGACCGGCCGATTCCGGATCAGGTCGACGATCCGGGCGTGCCGGGCGGTCCGGGTCAGCGGCCCACTCATGATCCGCTCTGCTCCAGCAGCCAGGCGAGCAACGCCTTCTGGGCGTGCAGCCGGTTCTCCGCCTCGTCGAACACCGCGCTGCGCGGACCGTCGAGCACCTCGTCGGTGATCTCCTCGCCCCGGTGCGCCGGCAGGCAGTGCAGCACGATCGCCTCCGGCCGGGCCGCCGCCAGCAGCGTCTTGTTCACCTGGTACGGCTGGAACGCGGTGACCCGGTCCCGGCCGTCACCCTCCTGGCCCATCGAGGTCCAGGTGTCGGTGGCGATGACGTCCGCGCCGTCCGCCGCCTCCATCGGGTCACGCAGCACCTGCACCGAGCCACCCGTCCAGGCGGCGATCTCGGCGGCCCGGCCGACCACGGCCGGCGACGGGTCGAAACCGGACGGGCCGGCGACCCGGACGTGCATCCCGGCGGTCGCCCCGGCGAGCAGGTAGGAGTGCGCCATGTTGTTGGCCGCGTCGCCGACGTACGCCAGGGTCCGACCGGCGGTTCCGCCACAGTGTTCACGGATGGTGAGCAGGTCGGCCAGGAGTTGGCAGGGGTGGAAACCGTCGGTCAACGCGTTGACCACTGGTACGTCCGCCCCGGCGGCGATCTCGGCGAGCCGCTCGTCGCCGAAGGTCCGGACGACGATTGCCGAGGCGTACCGGGAGAGCACCCGGGCGGCGTCGACCAGCGACTCACCCCGGCCGAAATGCGTCACCTGGGTGTCGACCACGACCGGGTGCCCGCCCAGCTCGGCGATGCCGACGTCGAACGAGAACCGGGTCCGCAGGCTTGGCTTGTCGAACAGGACCGCGACCGACCGGGGGCCGGCGAGCGGCCGGTACGCGAACCGGTCAGCCTTCATCCGGGCGGCCAGGTCGAGGACCGCCGACTGCTCGGCGGGGGTCAGGTCGTCGTCACGAAGGAGGTGCCGGACCATCAGTGCTCACCTCCGACCGATCCGGCGGCCCCGACCGGAGCCGATCCGGCAGCCTGGGTCGGAGCCGAGACAGGACCGTCCACCCCGGTGGCGTCCGCGCCGACCGACGCCGGGCCCTCCGCCGGGCCCGGAACAACAACGAGGTCCGGGGCCGCGGCCTCCAGGGCTGCCGGCAGGGCGGCGAGGAACGCGTCGACCTGGTCGAGACTCAGGATGAGCGGCGGGGCGAGCCGGATCGTGGTCGGCTGCACCGGGTTGGTCAGGAACCCGGCCGCACGCAGCGCCCCGGCCAGCTCGACGGACACCGGGGCACCAAGCCCGATACCGAGCAGCAGCCCGGCGCCGCGAACCTCCGTGACGAGGGGATGCGCGAGCGCCTCGACACCACGCCGCAACCGCTCACCGACCCGCTTGACGTGGTCGAGCAGACCCTCCTGGGCGATCGTGGAGACCACCGCCAGGCCGGCGGCGCAGCTCACCGGGTTGCCGCCGAAGGTGGTGCCGTGCATGCCCGGCCGCAGCAGATCGGCGGCCTGCCCGAAGGCCAGCACGGCACCGATCGGCAGCCCGCCGCCGAGTCCCTTGGCCAGGGTGATCACGTCCGGCTCGACACCGTCGGCCTGGTGGGCGAACCAGTGCCCGGTCCGGCCGATCCCGGTCTGGATCTCGTCGAGCACCAGCAGCGCACCGTGTTCTGCGGTGATCCGCCGGGCCGCGGCCAGATAGCCGGGCGGCGGCACGATCACCCCTCTCTCTCCCTGCATCGGTTCCAGGATCACCATCGCGGTCTCGTCGGTGACGGCGGCGCCCAGCGCGTCGACGTCACCGTACGGGATGTGGGTGACGTCGCCGGGCAGCGGGCGGAACGGGTCGGCCTTGGCCGGCTGTCCGGTCAACGCCAGCGCGCCCATGGTCCGGCCGTGGAATCCGCCCTCGGTGGCCACCACCTTCGTCCGCCCGGTCAGCCGGGACAGCTTGAACGCCGCCTCGTTGGCCTCCGCACCCGAGTTGGCGAAGAAGACCCGGCCGGGGCGGCCGGCCAGGGCGAGCAGCAGTTCGGCGAGAGCCACCGGCGGCTCGGCGACGAACAGGTTCGACACATGCCCGAGGGTGGAGATCTGCCGGGTGACCGCCTCGACCACCGCCGGGTGGGCGTGACCGAGCGCGTTGACCGCGATGCCGCCGACCAGGTCGACGTACTCTCGGCCGGCCTCGTCGACGACAACCGCGCCGCTGCCGCGGACCAGCGCCAGCGGCGGAGCCCCGTAGTTGTTCATCATCGCCTGTGACCAGCGGTCGACCAGAGTGGTCATGACGTGACCGCCGCCGGGTCGGGAACCACCATCGTGCCGAATCCTTCCGATGTGAAAACTTCCAGCAGGGTTGAGTGCGCCACCCGGCCGTCCACCACGTGCGCCGCCGGGACGCCGCCGCGTACGGCACGCAGGCAGGCCTCCATCTTCGGCACCATGCCCGACTCCAGCGTCGGCAGCAGTTCTGCGAGCTGACCGGCGGTGATCTCCGAGATCAGGCTGGAGGTGTCCGGCCAGTTGGCGTAGAGACCGGGTACGTCGGTCAGCACCACCAGCTTGCGAGCCCGCAGGGCGATCGCCAGCGCGGCGGCGGCGGTGTCCGCGTTGAGGTTGTGCAGTACGCCCTCGGCGTCCGGCGCCACGGTGGAGATGACCGGGATCCGACCGGCCGAGATCAGGTCGGCGACCGCCGAGACGTTCACCCGGTCCACGTCACCAACCTGGCCGATGTCGACCGGCTCGCCGTCGACGTACGCCGGGCGGCGGACCGCGGTGAAGAGCCGGGCGTCCTCGCCGGAGAGCCCGACCGCGTACGGCCCGTACTCGTTGATCAGGCCGACGAGTTCCCGACCGACCTGGCCGACCAGCACCATCCGGACCACGTCCATCGCCTCCGGCGTGGTCACCCGCAGCCCGCCCTTGAACTCACTGGCGATGCCGAGCCGGCCCAGCATCGCCGAGATCTGCGGGCCGCCACCGTGCACCACGACCGGCTTCAGACCGGCGTAACGCAGGAAGACCATGTCGGCGGCGAAGGCCCGCTGCAGTTCGGGGTCGATCATCGCGTTGCCGCCGTACTTGACGACGACGGTGGCACCGGAGAACCGGGCCAGCCAGGGCAGCGCCTCGATCAGCACGGCGGCCTTCCGCTGTGCCTCGGTCAGGTCCCGGGTCAGGGTGTCGGTCACGAGCGGTTCCACCTTTCGTTCGCGACTCCGGGACTCCGCTCCGCTGCGTTCCTCGCGCTCATGACGAGTAGGCCGAGTTTTCGTGCACGTACGCGTGCGACAGGTCGTTGGTCCAGATGGTCGCGGTCGCGGAACCGGCGTGCAGGTCGATCCGGATGGTCACGTCCCGGCCGGTGAGGTCGACCTTGGCCCGGTCCTCGGCGGCGCCACCGGCCCGGCAGACCCAGACGCCGTTGATCGCGACGTCGAGCGCGTCCGGGTCGAAGGCGGCGCGGGTGGTGCCGACGGCGGCGAGGATCCGCCCCCAGTTCGGGTCGTTGCCGAACAGCGCCGTCTTGACCAGGTTGTTCCGGGCCACCGCCCGACCCACCTCGACCGCGTCGTCCTCGTCGGCGGCACCGACCACCTCGATCGCGATCTCCTTGGTGGCTCCCTCGGCGTCGGAGAGCAGCTGTCGGGCCAGGTCCCGGCAGGCCGTGGTGACCGCGGCGGTCAGCTCGGCCCGGCTCGGCGTGACCCCGGACGCACCACTGGCCAGCAGCAGCACGGTGTCGTTGGTCGAGAGGCAGCCGTCCGAGTCGAGCCGGTCGAAGCTGACCCGGCAGGCGGCCCGGAGTGCCTCGTCCAGGGCTTCCGGCCCGGCGACCGCGTCGGTGGTGAGGACGCAGAGCATGGTCGCGAGCGCGGGGGCCAGCATGCCGGCGCCCTTGGCGATGCCGCCGACGGTCCATCCGTCGGCGTTGACCTCGGTCGTCTTCGACCGGGTGTCGGTGGTCATGATCGCTTCGGCCGCCGCCACCCCGCCGTCGACGGCCAGCGCGGCCACCGCCGCGTCGACCCCGGGCAGCAGCCGGTCCATCGGCAGCCGTTCGCCGATCAGACCGGTCGAGCAGACCGCCACCTCGCCCGCGCCCAGTTCCGGCCCGACGGCGGTGAGTGCCGCCGCGAGGTGCTCGGCGGTGGCGTGGGTGTCCTGGAAACCGGGTGCCCCGGTGCAGGCGTTGGCGCCACCGGAGTTGAGCACGACGGCCCGGACCCGGCCACCCCGCAGGACCTGCTGGCTCCAGCGCACCGGCGCCGCCTTGACCCGGTTGGCGGTGAAGACGCCGGCGGCCGCCGTCGCCGGGCCGTCGTTGACCACCACGGCGACGTCCGGCGCGCCGCTGGCCTTGATCCCGGCGGCGACTCCGGAAGCCCGGAAACCTCTCGGTGCGGTGACGCTCACGGCTGCCCCTTCTCGCTACACACGGCGCTCTGCTCCTGGCCCACAACACTCTTCTGACGGTTCACGACGCTGCCGGGGTGGCTCACGGCGCGACACCGTGGACCGGCAGGCCGGTCGTCTCGGGCAGGCCGAGCATCAGGTTCGCGCACTGCATTGCCTGACCGGCGGCGCCCTTGCCCAGGTTGTCGATCGCGCTCACCACGATCAGTCGACCGGAGTCGACGTCGACGGTCGCCTGCAGGTGGCAGGAGTTGCTTCCCAGGGTGGCGGCGGTGTGCGGCCAGACCCCCTCGGGCAGGACGTGCACGAACGGCGCGTCCGCGTACGCCTCGGCGAGCACCGCCCGTGGGTCGACACCGGACCCGGCCGGAACCGTGGTGACGGTGGCCAGGATGCCGCGCGGCATCGGCGCCAGCACCGGGGTGAACGACAGGGTCCGCGCCCCGCTGGCCTGCTTGATCTCGGGCACGTGCTGGTGGGCGCCGACCTTGTAGGGCGACAGGTCGCCCATCACCTCGCTGCCCAACAGGTGCGGCTTGGCCGCCCGCCCGGCGCCGGAGGTGCCTGAGGCGGCGACCACCACCACGTCGTCGGGCGCGGCGGCTCCGGCGGCGAGCAGCGGCGCCAGCGCGAGGATGGTGGCCACCGCGTAGCAGCCGGTGGCGGCGACCCGGGTGGAGCCGGCGATCGCCACCCGCTGGCCCGGCAGTTCGGGCAGGCCGTAGGTCCAGGCGCCGGCATGGGCACCCCCGTAGTAGCGGGTCCACGCGGCGGCGTCGGTGAGCCGGTGGTCGGCCCCGAGGTCCACGACCCGGACCGAGTCCGGCAGGCCGGCGGCCAGTGCCGCCGACTCGCCGTGCGGCAGGGCCAGGAAGACCAGGTCCGCGTCAGCCAGGGCGGCCGGTTCGGTCGCGCTGAGCACCAGGTCGAGGCCGACGAGCTGCGGATGTACGGCGGCGACCGGCTGACCGGCCTGGCTGTGTGCGGTGGCGGCGACGAGGTCGAATTCGGGGTGTCCGGCAATCAGCCGGAGCAGTTCACCACCTGCGTAGCCACTCGCGCCCGCCACCGCGACTCGAATCCCCATGCCCACCTCCGCATCAGTATGCAGAGTACCGTATCACCATTCGCATCGAGGTCACAAGGCTGGGAACGCCTCACGCACGATCTCTCGGCCCCGATACACGGCCGTCCTCCACGCCACGAACGTCAGACCCCACCGCTGGCTCCGTCGTCAGCCAAACCATGCTGTTGGCGGTACGTCTGAAGCGCCAGGTCCCATGCCTCGGTGTACTCCGACGGCCCCATCTGCAGGTCGCTGTGCCCCTTCAGCGCCATCTCCAGCAGCTCGATCAGGTCCGGAACCGCCCGCTTACGCTCGCTGACGAACTCACCGAACACCTGGGCGAACCGCTCTCCGGTCAACCGGGCCGCGTGCGAGGTCACCGGATCGTGCTCGAGGTTGGCGAGGACCTCACGCCAACGCCGGGTCATCCGGTCCGCCTGATCCGACCGGAGCTTGTCGAGTTCGTGATCACACTCCAACCGGATGCGCTCCTCCCAGTACGGTCGCAGCCGCTCGCGGACCCGCGGATCGGGCGCCACCCGCACCTGGGCGACGAACCGGGGCGCGCTCCCCTCGGCACCGCGTGGCCAACTCTGCCCCTCGAACTGCGCATTCAACAGCCGCTCCAGGTCGTAGGCGCGATGCGGCGCGAACCCGCGGGCCGGAATCGCAGCGACCTCCCGCACCACCCCACAGGCCCATGGGGTCCAGCGGTCGACCAGGTGGCGCAGCTCGTCGAAGGCCATCTCCTTTGCCGACCAGGTCATGACGGGATGAATCTGGAAATCGAAGGCATCACCGAGCGCGGGCACGGTGAAGGGCTCTCGAATCTCCCGCCGGAGCGTCACCACCTCCAACACCGGCGGCGGGGACGGGGGTGGCGTGACGAACTGCGGTTCCGGCGTTCCGAAAAGCCGCTCCCACCAGGAGGCTCTGGGTCGGTGCCCGGTCCGGGACATCGACGAGTCGGTTCCGACAGTGAAGTTCGTCATGTCAACCCTCGCTGGTGACTGAGTCGGGAGACGCGGGAGAGCATCGCGCTGTGTGGCATGATCGGATACCAGACATGCCTGATCTGGTGGTCGAGCCGACGACCCAGCGGCGCGTCGGTGATCGTGAGTTTGAACAGTTCCAGGCAGAGCTCGGCCAGGTTCGCATCCGCGTCCGCCTGGTTGAGCCAGTAGCCGAGCGTGCGCCAGGCTCGGTACGCCGTGCCCGGGAGCCGCAGCGCCACGGACCAAAGTGCCGCCACGTCGGCGATGCGGAGCACCTCGGTGGAGACGAGGTCGAGCAGCTCAGGCCAGTGCGCGTGGGGTGGCTGCGCCCAACGGTCCGCGAGTGCCCGCAGCGTGCGAGCAGCCTGCAGCTGTAGCTCCGGGTGATCGGAGCGGGCCCAGTCCGCCAACGCGGGCACGACGAGGTGGGGCCGGCCACTCTGGTAGACCTCGACGAGACCACGGACAACAACGCCGGTCCGCCGCTGCATCCGCTGCTGGGCTACGCGCCGCAACTGCGCGACGGCCAGATCGGGCCAGAGCCAGGCCAATCCGAGGGCGTACGCCCGCGCTACCACGTCGCGGTGGTAGGCCGACCGCTCCAACCACCTGTCCAGCTCGATCCGGATCCGCCGCTGCAATACCGGCTGTGTCGCCATCGCGACCAGGGCGATACCCGCCGCCTGCCGGACCCCCGGACGCCGATCTCGCGACAACTCACTCACCGTCACCATGACGGCGTCAGGGGTACGTCCCGCCGCCCAACCCATAGCTCCGGCCGCCGCTTGGCGGACTCCAGGGTTCCCATCCCGCGCCAACTCGGCCAACCACGCCAGCAACCGCTCCGGAATCGCCCACTCTTCCCAGGCGACCTCCAGCATGGTGGCCGGTAGCCGCTCAGCGGAGGCCACGAAGCGAACGGTTCTGGCACCAGCCGGCACCTCCCGAGCATCCACTGACACCGCCCGGCGCAGCGGCTGGCCCAGCAACAGGTCGAGATCCGGTCGCCGCAACGGAGCGGGGCTGTCGATCGCTCCCATGGGATTTCGCCACAACCGGTGTGCGGCAGCGGAGATTTCTGAAACCGGCTGGCCGGCAAGCACCGCGCAGGCGAGCCGGAACGCCCGGAGATAGTCGCGCCCGCCGAGCTCGGCCAGTTGCGAGTCCGTCCCCTCCGGGGTGAGAATCTCCGTCGCCCGACGCCGCAACTGCTCCGGAAGCAACCGGTTCAACAGGTCGGTCAACGCCGGCCCGCCCGGCATGCCCCGGGCGATCGCTTCGACCACCCCCAGCACCTCACCCGGTGGCGGCGCACCGTCGAGGTACGCGCGTAGCGCCGGTTCCGCCAGACACTCCTGCTCGACGTAGCTGACGAGGCAGCGTTCCCGACAGGGGGCGCAGCCGCCGACACAACGGCCCCGCAATCGGCCGTGCAGTTGCGCCCGGAACACCTCGACGGCGGGTGTCGGTCGGTGTTCGACGAGTTCACTTAGGAACCGCTCGTCCCGGATGTCGAAGTTACCGATCAATAGGAGCGTCGAGTCCAACGACTCCAACCGCGCTGCGAGAGCGATGCGGGTGAGTCCATCCGCCTGCTGCTCGCCGTCGTACTGCAGCAGGTAGCCATATCCTCCCCGTAGCAGGTCTCTGCGACGGATGAGATCGGACAGTCGCTCGACCGCGAGGACGCAGATCCGGTCCGGCGAATGCCTACGGGCGAGGGCAAGACACGCCGAGGTGTACCGGCCGGTTCCCGGGCGCCCCCTGAGACAGATCAGGTGTCGACGCCGCAGCCGCACATCGAGCTCTCCATCGCTCGGCGCCGGCGCATAGATTGCCTGTTGCTCGGCGATGGACACCACGGAGAGGGTCTGTCCCCAGACCGCGCCGCCGTCCTCCCCCGCGACGGTTATGTTGTTGACCGTGCCGACGGCCATCGCTCCATGACCGGTCGCGTTCTGACCGTCGACCCGAACATCGCCGGTAGCGACCCCGAGGCCGAGCACCGCAGCGAGGCGGGACAGCACCTCGGAGGCCGCCGGCGGGTTCTCGTCGTCTTCCAGACTCTCCGGGTCCTCCTTATGCCCCACGTCGTCTCGACCCGCTGGACTGTCCGGGCCGGGAGCCTCGTGCTCCCCCGACGACGGATCGGGGTGGTCGCCGCTTACCGTCTCACCCGCCTCAACCGCCGGGTCTTGGCGGCGCCCCGCCGTCCCCGACAGATGATCGGTCGACGGCTCGATATCAGGCCGACCGTCGGCCCAATGCGACACCGGTGTGGTCGGCGCGCTCACTGGCCCTGTCCCCCGAACTTCGTGTTGTCCCCGATCGACCCGATGGCCATCGCCCCGTGCCCGATGGCGTTCTGACCGTCCACCCGCACGTTGCCGACGCAGATCTCCCCACCGGCCCTCCCGGGCCTCCGCTCCGACGGTTCGGGCGACGGCTCTGGGTGGGACGCCGTGGGCCCGCCCGGCAGCGGAACGGGCCTTGATCCGTCGTGTGTCGACTGCGAACCGGAGGAAGCCTCGTTCGACGTCGGGGCTCCCTCGGACCGCCGCTCACCTGTTCTCTCCCAACCTGCGGCGGTGGACAGGTCCTCGTCGACGACACAGATCCAGGCCGACTCCCGGAACTCCTTGTCGGGGTGGTGCACCTCCACCTGACGGAAACGCTCCGGCCTCAGCTCCTCCGGATACTCGACCACCACATCGCGATAGATACCGGCCGAGACAACCAACGCGACACCGGCATCCGGGAAGTCGGCGAGCGCCCGCTTCAGCTGGGGAGCGTCGCAGAGTCGACACACCTCGTTGACCGCCGTTCCCGGAAACCCGTTGGCGCCATCCAGGTGCAC
This sequence comes from Plantactinospora sp. B24E8, assembly GCF_039871735.1. Lineage (NCBI taxonomy): Bacteria > Bacillati > Actinomycetota > Actinomycetes > Micromonosporales > Micromonosporaceae > Plantactinospora > Plantactinospora sp. B24E8. Next base: position 148,345 of record NZ_JBDPMH010000013.1, on the reverse strand, counting down.
CAGCCCTTGATGCAGCGCCACCCGCAACCGAACCCGCGCCGCCGGTAACCGGCTGGCGTTGTACCGCCGGACCAGACGGTTGAGCTCCGGCACCAACCTGCCGATGATCTGCGGTTCCCTCGCATCGGCGGGCAGGATGGCCAGCTCGCCGTCGCCGGCCTGCTGGGTCTTCCAGGAGACGCGGTCGAGCCCGACCTGGGCGGCGGCCTCGTGCAGCAACTGCTGGAACGCCTGCTGCGCCTCGTACTGCCGCAGGTTGCTCCGCCGGCTGTACCGTTCCATGTCGACCGCTATCAGCAGCCGCCGTTCCGGATGGTTCATCTGTGCTCCGATCTCCCACTGGGGGCCGCCCCGCGGCCAGCCCATCCGGGACGATCAAAGCGGCGGTTGCACCGCAAGACTCCGTAGAAGTGCGGTTTCCACCTGATCCCGACGGCAAGTAGTCGAGAAGATGTCACTCCCTCCTGATGGGAAATCTCGATAGTCGACCTCGTCTTCGCTGGTTACATGTCTCCACTTCGCCTGTCAGACCTCCTCGAACTACTCTCCGCCGAGGCGGCACCGTTGGTCCTGCTGTGGTGGATGCTTCAGACCACCATCCCACCCGACAGACCATCTTCGATGCCACGAAGGGCGCTTGTACGACTACGCTTCGACAACATGGCGCACTCGTCAGGCGTTTCAGTACCGAACCCCCGCCGCTCGACTGAAGATTGGCCCCACGGAACCCTGCTGGCCCGGCTCGACCCGCAGGCACGGGCCGAACTGTTGAGTCTTGGTGTACAACGTCAGGTACCGGCTGGCAGGATCCTCATACTCGAGGGCAGCGAGGAGTCCCATCTGATCCTGTTACGACAGGGGCTGACAAAGGTGACGGCGAGCCTGCCGGACGGCCGTAGCACTCTGCTGGCGATCAGATTCGGTGGCGACCTGGTCGGCGAGATGTCGGCGTTGAACCGGAAACCAAGGTCCGCCACCATCACGACCTGTGGGCCCGCCCTGGTTGACTTCATCCGACTGGACCGGTTCAAGCGGTTCCTCAAGGAACACCCGGGAGCCGCGCTGGAACTCGCAGCCATGGTCGCCGACCGGCTCCGCTGGTCGAACGACCGGCGCATGGAGTTCACGTCGTATCCGGCCCGGGTCCGGGTGGCCCGGATCATCGCCGAGCTTGCCCGTACCCATGGCCGACGGACCCGGGCCGGTGTCGTGGTCGATGTCCACCTGACCCAGTCCGAACTCGCCACGGCCTGCGGCACCGCCGGCACCACCCTGGAGAAGGTTCTCCGCGAGCTACGCGCGGAGGGAATCGTCGAGACTGACTACCGCCGGATCACCGTCCGCGACCTGGGTCAGCTGTACGAACTGAGCCGCCTCGACTCCGGAGCCTGAACCCACCCGACGGTCAGTTCCGCAGTCGCCAGAGGCCCAGGCGGTCCGGGGCGGTACGGCACACCAGCACCCCGAGCCCGGCACGACAGTCCACCACGCCGGCCGGCAGGGTGCCGACAATCCGCAGCGCCGCCCCGTCCGCGAACGCGAGCAGGGTGAACCCGTCGTACGCCCCCGGTTTGATCAGGACGTCCGGCGACCAGACGATCGAGTGCCAGCCGATCGGCCGGGGACGGGTCCAGCGCTGTGCGCCGGTATCCGGGGCGAGAGCGACGACCTGCGACTCGCCGTCCAGGCAGGCAAGCCCGCCGCAGTCCCGGATCGCCTCGCCGACCCGCCCACCGGGACGACTCCACCGAACCGTGAAGCCCGGCAGGTCGTAGCCGGTGACCACGAAGTCCGTACCGGAGGGATGTCGGAGCACCAGACGATCGCCGATGACCCGGGGGTTGTGCTGCGCGTAGTCCGCCGGGGGCAGCCGACCGGTGCCGGCCAGCCAACCGGAACGCAAATCGTAGAGTTCGGCGGTCATGGTGTCGTGCACCACCAGTACCCGGGGCGGAGCACCACGGATCGGCTGCACCACGGCCGTCGAGGAGAGCGGCAGACGCCACCGGACCGCCCCGGTGCCCAGGTCGACCGCCTCCACCGCGCCCTCCAGCCGGCGCCCCGCGCCGGACAGACTGCGTACCTCCCGGACGCCCAGTCCGATCGTGCTGTCCGGCATCCGCAACACCCGGCCGGGGCGGCGCCACCGCAGTTCACCGGTCCGGGCCGACCGCGCGGTGGTCACCGGGCCCCGACCCACCGCGCCGATTTCGGCGATGAGCAGGACGTCGTCGACCAGGTCCGCGAAGTGCCGGCCCGCCGGATCCGCCGGCACCGTCCACCGCCGGGCACCGGTCGGCAACTCGTACGCGCTCAGTGTCGGACCGCCGCCGTCCGGACCGTTGCCGGTCACCGACACCAGCAGCAGGTCACCGGCGACAAAAAACGTGCTGCCGACCGGTATGTCGAGCGTTCCACCGGCCAGCAGCACCCCGTGCGGCGGATTCGAGGCGGTCGCGCAGAGCAGCACCAGCAGACCGAGCAGAAGTCCGGCACGCCACCGCCGGCTCGTTCGACGCGACCGGGGCGAAGGCGGCGAATCGTCGTCCAGTTGGCCGCGGTCGTCCCCGAGTTCGATGAGCACCGCCGTCCGGCTCTCCACCCGAGTCTCCTGATCCGGCCGGTCCGCCGTACCGTGACCGGGCCCCGTCGGGCCGGCAATCCGAGCCTAACCGCGCACGGCGTTCCGCACGAGGGCAACGGAGCGGCACCGGAGAAGCGCCTGCGGACACGGCGAGGCCGGGCCGGAACCCGCACGGTTCCGGCCCGGCCACCGGTCAGGCGCCGCGGAGCACCGCGCCGAACCGGCGGGCCGCCTCGGCCACCGCCGCGTCCCGGGCGGCGACCGCCTCCTCACCGGTCAGCGTCCGGTCCGGCGCGCGGAAGACCAGCTTGTACGCCAGCGACTTCCGGCCCGCACCGAGCTGCTCCGAGGTGTAGACGTCGAAGAGCCGGACCGACTCCAGCAGCTCCCCGGCGCTCTCGGCGAGGACCCGACGCACCTCGTCGGCCGGTACTCCGGCGTCGACCACCAGCGCCACGTCGATCAGCGCGGGCGGGTAGCCGGAAACCCGGGGCGCCGGCACCACCGGCGCGGCGGGCAGCGCGTCCAGGTCGAGTTCCAGCGCGCTGGTCCGGGGCGGCAACTCCAGCGCGGCCAGCGCCGCCGGGTGCAGTTCACCGGCGTACCCGATGCTCACCCCGTCCACGACGAACTCGGCGCACCGGCCCGGGTGCCAGGGCGCGTACTCCGCCTGCCGGACCACGATCCGCTGGTCGGGGATGCCGGCGGCGGCCAGAACGATCCGGCCCGCCTCGACCGCGTCGGCCCAGCCGGCCGGCCGACCCTGACCCCACCAGCCGGCCGGCTCGACCTCGCCGGCCAGGACCGCCGCGACGTGCCACGGCTGGTGCGGCAGGACCGCGTCGGCGGCCTGGAACTCCTCGTCGCTGGGCCGGTGCGCCACGCCCATCGTGGGTGGCGGGCCGGTCCGCGGCCGGGGCTGGAAGACCAGGCCGATCTCGTAGAGCGCGAGGTCCCGCTGGCCCCGGCCGACGTTGCGGCGCAGCGCGCCGAGCAGCGTGCCGAGCAGCGTGGTCCGCATCAGCGGATCGGTGTCGGCGAGCGGGTTGGCCAGCCGCATCGCCCGGCGCCGGGAGTCGTCCGCCGGCAGGTTGAGCCGGTCGAAGAGTTCCGGCGCGACGAACGGGTGGGTCAGCACCTCGACGTAGCCGTTCTCGGCCAACGCCCGACTCACCGTGCGACGACGCCGCTGGGTCGGGGTGAGCCCTCGTCCGGGCGGGGCGAGCGGGAGCAGTGACGGCACCCGGTCGTACCCGTCCAGCCGAGCCACCTCCTCGACCAGGTCGGCCGGGTCGGTGAGGTCGGGTCGCCAGGTCGGCGGGGTGACCACCAGGGTCGGCGGTCCGCTCGCGTGCCGGCCGCCGGCGTTGCCGGCGCCCCGCCCGTCACCGTGCGCCACCGTGCAGCCGACCCGCTCCAGCAGCGCGGTGACCCGCTCCGGTTCGTACGGCACGCCGACCCGCCGGGCTGGCAGGTCCGCGTCGACGACGATCCGGGCCGGTGCGGTGGTGTGGTCGATGTCCAGCACCTCGGCGCCGACGGTGCCGCCGGCGTACGTGGTCAGCAGCGTCACCGCACGCTCCAGCGCGACCAGCGGCAGGGCCGGGTCGACGCCCCGCTCCCAGCGCTTGGCGGCCTCGCTGAACAGCCGGTGCCGGCGGGCGGTACGGCCGACCACCACCGGGTCCCAGTGCGCCGCCTCGAAAAGCACGTTGGCGGTGCTGACGACGACCTCACTGGTCTCGCCGCCCATCACCGCGGCGAGCGAGATCGGCACCCCGTCGGCGTCCACACCCGCCCCGCCGGTCAGCCCGGCGTCGCAGATCACCAGGTCCTCCGGGTCCAGCGCCCGGTCGACCCCGTCCAGGGTGGTGAGCCGCTCCCCCGGCACCGCCCGACGCACGACCAGGTCACCCCGGAGCGCGTCCAGGTCGAAGGCGTGCATCGGCTGGCCGAGTTCGAGCATCAGGTAGTTGGTGATGTCGACGGCCAGCGAGATGCTCCGGATGCCGGCCACGGTGAGCCGCTGCCGCATCCACTGGGGCGACTCGGCGGTCGGGTCGACGCCGCGGACCACCCGGGCGGCGAACCGGTCGCAGCCGACGGTGTCGACGACCCGCACCGGGTACGCCGGCTGTGACGTCGCCCCGGGGGCGGTCACCTCGGCCGGGTCCCGGAACGGTACGTCGAAGGCGTGGGCCAGCTCCCGGGCCAGCCCGCGGACCGACATCGCGTACCCGCGGTCCGGGGTGATCTCCACCTCGACCACGACGTCGTCGAGCCCGACCACCGGCCGGGCGTCGTCGCCGGGCTTGGCCGGCACGTCCTCGGGCAGCACCAGGATGCCCTCGTGGTCGTCGCCGAGGCCGAGCTCACGCACCGAGCAGATCATGCCGTTGGAGTTCCGCCCGTACGTCTTGCGGGCCGAGATGGCGAAGTCGCCGGGGAGCACCCCGCCGGGCAGGATCACCACCACCCGGTCGCCGGGGGCGAAGTTCGTCGCCCCGCAGACGATCTCCTGCGGCTCGCCGGTGCCGTTGGCGGCCCCGACATCGACCCGGCAGAACCGGATCGGCTTCTTGAATCCGGTCAGCTCCTCGATCTCGAGGACCTCGCCGACCACCAGCGGGCCGGTGACCGTGTTCCGCAGGTCCACGATCGACTCGACCTCGATGCCGAGGTTGACCAGCGCCCGGTCCAGCTCCTCCGGGCTCAGCTCGGGGGGAAGCTCGACATGCTCACGCAGCCAGGAAACAGGAATTCGCATGACTCAGACCACCGCTCCGTTCGATGTCGCCGCACCCGTCACGTCGTCGCGCACCGCCGTCACACCTCGACCCCGAAGGCACGGGTGAACCGGACGTCCCCCTCGGCCATGTCCCGCATGTCACCGATGCCGTGCCGGAACATCAGGCTCCGGTCGATGCCCATCCCGAAGGCGAATCCGGAGTAGACGTCCGGGTCGATGCCGCAGGCGGTCAGCACCCGGGGGTTGACCATGCCGCAGCCGCCCCACTCGACCCAGCGCGGGCCGTCCCGATGCTGGGGGAACCAGACGTCGAACTCGGCGGACGGCTCGGTGAACGGGAAGTAGTGCGGCCGCCAGCGGGTCCGGGCGTCCGGGCCGAACAGCGCCCGGGCGAAGTGGTCCAGGGTGCCCCGCAGGTGGGCCATGGTGATGCCCTCGTCCACCACGAGCCCCTCCACCTGGTGGAAGACCGGGCTGTGGGTGGCGTCGAGTTCGTCGGTCCGGTAGACCCGGCCCGGGCAGACCACGTAGATCGGCGGTTTGCGGGCCAGCATGGTGCGGGCCTGCACCGGCGAGGTGTGGGTCCGCAGCACGATCCCCGGCACGTCCAGGTAGAAGGTGTCCATCGTGCCCCGGGCCGGGTGGTCCGGACCGATGTTCAGCGCGTCGAAGTTGGTCCACTCCAGCTCGACCTCGGGGCCCTCGGCGATCTCGTAGCCCATCCCGACGAAGAGGTCGCCGATCCGTTCCGCGAGGGTGCTCACCGGGTGCCGGGCGCCACGCGGACGCCGGTCGTACGGCAGGGTGACGTCCACCCGTTCCTCGGCCAGGATCCGCTCGGCCTGGGCGGCCTGCACCACCTCGAGGCGCGCGGCGTGCGCCGCCTCGATCTCCCGGCGGGCCTCGTTGACCCGCTTGCCGGCGTCGGACTTGGCGGCCGGCGGCAGGGCGCCGATCTCCCGACGGGCCAGGGACACCGGTGCCCGGTCGCCCAGGTGTTGGCGGCGCAGCTCGGCGAGGGTCTCGGGATCGGTGGCGGCGTCGAACGCGGCCGTCGCGTCGGCGACCGCCGCCGCCAGCGCCTCCGGGGCGAGCAGGGCGACCTGTTTCGGGTCGTACGGGTCGTTGCGATAGGTCATGACGTGCAGCTACTCCCTCTGCGTCGCGGGCGGTGCCCCGCTGCCTGGCGCGTCGAATGTCCCGCTGCGCCGTGCTGGTTGCCCTGCGGTGCCGCCTCGGCGAACGCCGGCCGGACCGCGCACGTCGACAGGTCACGACCCGCTGGGGCGGTGACCCTACGCCGTGGCGAACCCCGGCCCGCGGCGCGGGCGCCGGCAGGACCGGCGACGGATGCGGACAGGTCGGTGGGCGGCCCTCACGGGCGGCCACCAGAGTCTACGGACGGGCGGCTCGGCCGCAGCCCGCCGGTGGGAGGTACGCAGGGAGGCGTGTCAGCCCTGCCGCCCGCCGACACCGGCGGGCTGGCTAAACGAGTGGCGTCGCACGGCTGGCCCGCGCGACTCTCCGCACCCGGTCATCAGGTCGACATCTCCCCGGTCCTGGTCCGCGTCTCCGAGGTAACCGGACCGCCCCCGGGATCGGGGTGCGGGCGGCCGGGACGCAGTGCTCTGGCCGAAGCGTACAGGCAAACCGCCGCGGCGGCAGCCAGGTTGAGACTCTCGGCGCGGCCGTGCAGCGGCACCCGGACCCGGTGGTCGGCCGCCCCGGCCAGCTCGGCCGGCAGGCCGTGCGCCTCGGAACCGAAGAGCCAGGCGGTCGGCCGGGCCAGGGCGCCGACGTCGGTGAGGTCGTCGAGGTCGGTCTCGCCGTAGCCGGAGGCGGCGAGCACGGCCAGGCCGGCGGCGCGCAGCGTGGCGACCGTCTCGGCCGGGTCGGCGGCCCGGACCACGTCGAGGTGGAAGAGGCTGCCGGCGGAGGCCCGAACACACTTGCCGTTGTACGGGTCGACGGCCTCCCCGGCGAAGACCACCGCCTGTGCCCCGGCCGCGTCGGCGGTCCGCAGCACCGTGCCGGCGTTGCCCGGGTCGCGGATCCCGGCGAGCACGGCAACCAGTCGCGGCCCCGTCCCCACCGCCTCGGCCAGCGGCACGTCGAGCTGGTGGCAGACGGCGACAACGCCCTGTGGGGCGACGGTCTCGGTGAGTGCGGCGAGCGCCTCGTCGGTCAGCGCCGAGACCGGGATCCCGGCGGCGGTGGCGGTGCCGGCCAGGTCGGCGTACCGGTCGAGGCCGGCCGGGGTGCCGAAGAGTTCGACAACAGCGCCGGGAACGGTCAGCGCCTCGCGGACCGCCTGCGGGCCCTCGGCGAGGAACCGTCCGGTCTGGTCGCGTTCCCGGCGGCGCTGCAGCCGGCGGGCGGCGACGACCCTCGGGGTACGGGGCGTGAACAGTTGCTGCTCCGGGGTGTGGACATGGTCGAGGCGCCCCACCTGCGGGTTGACCGACATGCGGGACGCCTCGATCGGTGTGGCGAGGTCAGGCGGCCTGAGCCGACGCGCCGCCGGTGCCCTCGGCCGCCACGGCGACGCGGGCGACCTCGACGATGGCCGCGAAGGCCGTCGGGTCGTTGACCGCGAGGTCGGCCAGGATCTTGCGGTCGACCTCCACCCCGGCGAGCTTGAGGCCCTGGATGAGCCGGTTGTAGGTCATCCCGTTGGCGCGGGCACCCGCGTTGATCCGGGTGATCCACAGCTGCCGGAAGTCGCCCTTGCGGTCCCGCCGGTCCCGGTAGGCGTACTGCATCGAGTGCAGCACCTGCTCCTTGGCCTTGCGGTAGAGCCGGGAGCGCTGGCCCCGGTAACCGCTGGCGGTTTCCAGCAGCGTACGGCGCTTCTTCTGAGCGTTCACTGCCCGCTTGACGCGTGCCATCTCAACTACTCCTTCAGGTCAGGCGCGCGTCAGCGGGCCAGCAGCTTCTTGATCCGCTTGAAGTCGGCCTTGGCCACCTCGACGGTGCCGGTGAGCCGGCGAGTCCGGGTGGAGGCCTTCTTCTCCAGGTTGTGGCGCATACCGGCCTGCTGGGCAACGATCTTGCCCTTGCCGGTCACCTTGACCCGCTTACCCATCCCGGTGTGGCTCTTCATCTTCGGCATCTGGTGCGTCTCTCCCCTGTTACTCGCCGGCGGTCCCGGCGGGTCCGGCCGCGGTCTGCGCCGCATCCTCGGCCGGCGGTGCCTCGGCGGCACCGGCCTCCCGCTCGCGCGGCGAGCCCGCCCTGGCCGCCGTGGCGGCGGCCTTGGTGGCCCGATGCGGAGCCAGGACCATGATCATGTTACGACCGTCCTGCTTCGGAGCGGCCTCGACGTATCCCAGTTCCGAGATCTCGGACTCGAGTCGACGCAGCAGCCGGTAGCCCAGCTCCGGCCGGCTCTGCTCGCGACCCCGGAACATGATCGTCACCTTGACCTTGTCGCCCGCCTTGAGGAACCGCACCACGTGACCCTTCTTGGTCTCGTAGTCGTGCGGGTCGATCTTCGGACGGAGCTTCATCTCCTTGATGACGGTCTGTTGCTGGTTACGCCTGGCTTCGCGCGCCTTGAGTGCACTCTCGTACTTGTACTTGCCAAAGTCCATGAGCTTGCACACCGGCGGGCGCGCCATGGGCGCAACCTCGACCAGGTCCAGGTCGACGTCCGCGGCCAGCTGAAGAGCGCGCTCGAGTGGGACGATGCCCACCTGCTCACCCTCCGGGCCGACCAGTCGGACCTCACGTGCCCGGATCTGCTCGTTCACGCGTGGCTCGACGCTGATGGGGCCTCCTCGTGGTGATCCTCACCGGCCCCGCGTCAGCGGTGGCCGGCCCTACGGTGTACGACCAAAAGCAGAAGGCCCCGGCATATGCCAGGGCCCGCTCGACCGGTCACACGGCAACCCCGGAGGGTCGCCAACCCGGCTCGGCATGACCGAACCGATGACCGGACCCGGCCACCACAGGCGGCGACTCGGGTGGGAGCAGGCGCTCCGCTTCGTGACTGTTTCGGGTGCGTGTGCCGCTTCAGGCGCGTGTAACGCTTCAGGTGCGTATGCCGCGCCGAGCGGCCTGAACACAGCCCAAGACAGTGGTCGACCGCTAAAGACTAGCAGGTCAGCCCGCACAATGCCAAAACGGGCACCCCAGGTCGCGCAGCTCCGCGGCGTGAGTCGGCGACCGGCCGTCACCGGCCCGGCGGCAGTGCCCGGCCCGGGTCGCTCAGACGGTCACCGGCTCACGGTGCGCGACGTGCAGGGCGCGCAGCGCGCGTACCCCGTCGACCGCTCGTTCCCGGTCCACCACCTGCAGGGCGAGGATCGGCAGCAACTCGTCGTCGTCCAGTTCGACGCTGGCCCAGGCGGAGCCCCGGTTGAACCGGATCCCCCGGACCGCGTCCCAGGGCAGCTCGTAACCACCGAAGACGTTGCGTACCCGGATGCCCCGGGCGTCCCCGACCACCCGCGGCCGGGTGAAAAGCAGCACCACACCCGCGACGAGCAGCCCCAGGCCGATCATGGCCAACTGGTCGCCGCGCTGGAAGGTCGCCTGGCCACTGCCGGTCGAGCCGTGCAGGCCGATGCTGAGCAGCGTGAACATCAGGACCAACGCGGGCGCCAGAATCCAGCAGACCACCCGGATACGGTGCGGCCGTACCTGAACGGCGGCGGGCTCTCGGCGAACGGCGGGGTCGGTCACGGGCCCAGTCTGCCATCCGGACCGGACCCGGCGGCCGTCAGGTGGCGGTCGGCGCGCTGCGCACGGCCCGGCCCGACACCACCACGGCGAGCAGGGTCAGGACCGCCCCGGCCAGCACCGCCAGACTCGCCCCCGGCCCGCCCGGCCGGGCGTCCAGCAGGAGCGCCCCGCCGAGCTGACCGGCGACCAGCGCCAACCCGGTACGCAACAGTCCCACCGACCGGATCCCGAGCAGCACCACGACGGTGATCCCCACCCCGAGCGGGCCACCGACGTAGAGGTACCAGCCGGCCGGCCAGTCGACGCTGCCGAGCCGGGCCGCCGCACCGGTCAGCGCGGCCAACACCGCCATCGCGCTGGCGCTCACCGCGAAGTTGGTCGCGGTCGCGGCGGCCGGATTGCCGGTGGCGGCGAGCCTGCCGTTCAACGCCCCCTGTACGGCGATCAGCACCCCACCGAGCACCCCGGCCAGCAGCAGGCCCGGGGCGAGTTCCCCGACCGGGCGGCCGACCTGCGCCAACGCCACCGCCCCGATGCCGAGCAGCGCACCGGTGAGCCGGGGTCCGGTCAGCCCGAGCCGACCCGCCGGGGCGAGCCGGGTCCGGTCCACGGCGAGACCCCCGGCGCTGTTCCCGGCGACCTGGGCGATGGTGAAGACCGCCACCCCGAGCACCGGTACGACGTACGTGCCGGCGGCGATGAAAAACGTCCCACAGAGCCCACCCAGGTACGTCCACCACGGCAGTCGGGCAGCACGCAGCGCCCGCAGCCCGGTCCGCATCGACGGCAGGGCGACCAGCCCCAGCAGAACCACGACCAGCCCGCCGGTGTTGTTGACCAGACCTCCGATGACCGGGTGCCCGGTCTGCCGCCCCAGTTCGGCGTTGGCCAGGTTCTGCGCCGCCGAACCGACCCCGGCGGCCACGGTCAGCCCGATCGCCGCCCAGCCGGGCAGCACCTTCCCCACCGGTCGAACCGGCACCCTCACCACCGCGACACTCCGTCCGAAACGTTCGGCGGGCGGTCGCCGTTCGACCCGCTCCGCACCACGTAGCCCCACCTTCACGCACCGACGGACCCACTGTCAGTGACCAAGATCGCGCCCGGGGGATTCAGTCCGCTTCGACCACCCGGTTCGCCCAGGCCCAGGCGGCGATCTCGACCCGGTTCCGGAGCCCGAGTTTGCTCTGGATACCGGAGACGTGACTCTTGACGGTGCTCAGCGAGATGAACAGTTCGGCGCCGATCTCCTGGTTGGTCCGTCCCCGGGCGATCGCCCGGACCACCTCGGTCTCCCGAGCGGAGAGCGGCCGGGTCTGCCCGGTCCCGACCGGCGCCGCGCTGACCGTCAGGTGCCGCAGCAGCCGCAGGGTGACCGACGGCGAGATCAGGGCGTCGCCGGCGTACGCCGCCCGGACCGCCTCGACCAGCAGCGCGGGGCCGGCGTCCTTGAGCACAAAACCGACCGCTCCGCAGCGCAGCGCGCCGTGCACGTACTCGTCGAGGTCGAAGGTGGTCACCACGACCACCCGCAGCGGTCGCGGCACGCCAGGGCCGGCAAGCGCCCGGGTCACCTCGATGCCGTCGAGCCGGGGCATCCGGATGTCCACCAGGCAGACGTCCGGCCGGAACCGCCGGGCCAGGTCGATCGCCTCCACCCCGTCGGCGGCCTCGGCGACCACCCGGATGTCCGGCTGGTCCTCGAGGATGAACCGCAGTCCACCGCGGACCATCGCCTGGTCGTCGGCGAGCAGCACGCTGATCGTCATCGTCGCTCCGGCGCCGGGACCGGCAGGGTGGCGTGCACCGCCCAGCCGGCGCCGGATCGTGGCCCGACCCGAAGGGTGCCGCCGAGGGTCTCCACCCGCTCCCGCATCCCGACCAGCCCGTAGCCACGGTCCGGCGAACGGCGGCCCGGCAGCGGTGGCGCGTCGTCGACCACCTCGACAGTGACGCCTCGCCGCTGCTCGTCTACCCGGACGGTGACCGTCCGAGCATGCGGGGCGTGCCGGGACACGTTGGTCAGCGACTCCTGGACAACCCGGTAGACCGTGCTGGTCACCTCGGGCGGCCAGCCTGTCGGACCCTCGGGGTGGTGCAGCCGGACGACCGGGCGGCCGGGTCCGGCGAACCGCGTGACGAGTTCGTCGAGATGTTCCGGTGCGGCGGTCGCGGACGGGGCGTCGTCGACGTCGCGCAGCACCCCGACCACCCGGCGCATCGCGCCCAGCGCCGCCGACCCGGCGGTCTCGATGCCGGCCAACGCCTCCGCCAGCCCGGCCGGCGTCCCCGGGCCGCCGGTGGGCCGCCGGGTGGCGAGCTGAGCGGCCTGGGCCTGGAGCACGATGCCGGTGACGTGGTGGGCGACGACGTCGTGCAGCTCGCGGGCCAGCGCCAGCCGTTCGTCACGGCGTACCCGCTCGGTCGTCGTGGCCCGGCGGACGTCGAGCAGCCGCAGCACCAGGCCGGTCGAGACGGCGGCGGACAGGCCCAGCCCGTTCAGTACGGTCACCGCGCCGACGCCGGCCGAGGAGGGAAAGACCAACCAGGTCGCCACCACCAGCCCCAGGTTCGCCAGCACCGCCGTGCCGGCCGGTACCGGCGGCAGCGTGCGCAGGGCCGAGCCGACGAGCACGGCGAGCGCCAGGGTCAACGCCAGGCCGGGCTCGGCCGGCAGGCCGGCGGCCCCGGCGACGCCGAGCGACGCCGCCCCGACCAGAAGCCCGGCGGCCGTCGTCACGGCCCGGTGCCGACGGCGTACCAGGGCGAGCCCGCAGCCGGACAGGCCGGCAACCGCGTCGAAGATCCAGTAGCCGCCGCCCCAGCTGTCGGCGAAAGCAACCGCCTGGGTCACCAGCGCCAGGGCGAAGACGACCCCCAGTCCGACGTCGGCAACGACAACCGGCCAGCTGGCGAGGCGGTCCCGAACATCCACGCCGTACAGACTACGGAACGCCGGACGCGGGCCGGACCGGTCAAAAGTACGGTCGCCGGCGGCGCGAACCATGCCGCGGACCGATGCTCGCACCGCCCGCCGTCCGCACGATGAGCCGATGCCACAACACCACTCCGCCCCGGCGCTGCACGCCGAGGGCCTGACCAAGCGGTACGGCCGTCGCCCCGCGCTGGTCGACTGCCACCTGGAGATCCCGCCCGGCCGGATCATCGGACTGGTCGGCCCCAACGGGGCCGGCAAGTCGACACTGCTGCAGCTGGCCTGCGGCCTGATCACGCCGACCTCCGGCAGCCTGCGGGTGCTCGGCGCGCCACCCGCTGCCGACGCCACCCATCTGGCCCGGGTGAGCTTCGTCGCCCAGGACATGCCGGTGTACGCCAACCTGACCGTCGCGGACCACCTGCGGATGGGTGGCCGGCTCAACCCGGGCTGGGACGCCGACCTGGCCGACCGACGGGTCACCCGGCTGGGTCTGGACCCGCGCCAGCGGGCCGGGCGGCTCTCCGGCGGGCAGCGCGCCCAACTCGCCCTGACCATCGCCGCCGCCAAGCGGCCCGAGCTGCTGATGTTCGACGAGCCGGCCGCCGCGCTCGACCCGCTGGCCCGTAGCGGCTTCCTCCGGGACCTGACCGAGCTGGTCACCGAACTCGGCGCCAGCGCGATCTTCTCCTCACACCTGCTCGCCGACGTCGAACGCGTCTGCGACCACCTGATCGTTCTCGGTGGAGGCCGGGTCCAGCTCGCCGGGGACGTCCGTGCGCTGCTCGCCACCCACCACCGGCTGGTTCCGGCACAGGATGGACCCGAACGGCTGCCCACCGGGGTCGAGCCGGTCTGGTCGTGGCACACCGACGGGCACCGCAGGACCGTGGTACGGGCTCCGGGGCCGCTGCCAGACGGGCCGTGGCGGGTCGAACCGGTGCCGCTGGAGGAACTGGTGCTCAGTTACCTGAGTCGCGCCGCCGCCGGGCCGACCGGCTCCGGACCGGCGGACTCCGGACCTGCGGGCTCCGGGCCGACAGGCTCCGGACCGGCCGCGACGGCGTGGGAGGTCCGGCGATGATCTGGTGGACCTGGCGGCAGTTCCGCACCCAGGCGGTGGTGGCCGCCGTCCTGCTCGCCGTGCTGGCGACCGCTCTCGTGGTCTTCGGCCTCCACCTCCGCCAGGAGTACCGGGCCGCGGCCGCGGACTGCTCCGGCCCGGCCGGGTGTGTCGCGCAACTGGCCCAGTTCCAAGACAGTTACCGCAACCCGCTCTACCTGCTCGACGCCCTGCTGATCCTCGCCCCCGCCCTGGTCGGGATGTTCTGGGGCGCGCCCCTGGTCGCCCGGGAACTCGAGACCGGCACCCACCGGCTGGTCTGGAACCAGAGCATCACGCGGCAACGCTGGCTGACGGTGAAACTGGCGCTGTCCGGCCTGGCCGCGATGGCCGTCGTCGGGCTGTCCAGTGTCCTGCTGACCTGGGCGGCAAGCCCGTACGACGCGGTCGCCGGTGACCGGTTCACCGCACTGCTGTTCGGCGCCCGCAACATCGCACCGGTCGGGTACGCCCTGTTCACCATGGTGCTCGGTACGGTGTTCGGCCTGCTGGTCCGGCGTACCGTGCCGGCGATGGCGCTCACCTTCGTACTGGTCGTCGCCGTCCAGGTGCTGGTGCCGACCGCGATCCGCCCGCACCTGGCCCCGCCGGTGGTCGCCGCGTACCCGGTGACCGCGGACACGGTACGGAACCTCACGTTCCTCGGCAGCGAGGCGGACATCGGCGGCCTCCGGGTCCCCGACGCGTGGGTGGTGTCGCACAGCAAGCTGCTCGGCGCCGACGGTCGACAGGTCGACCAGGCTCGGTACGACCGCTGCCTCGGCGGCGGGTTCGACGGGGTGGCGGACTGCCTGGGCGCCCTCGATCTGCACGTCGAGGTGACGTACCAGCCGGGGCACCGGTACTGGACGTTCCAGTGGCGGGAGTCGGGGCTCTACCTGGCGGCCGCCCTGCTGCTGGCGGGTCTGGGCCGGTGGGTGGTCCGCCGGCGGATCGGCTAGCCGGTCCGGCCAGGCCAGGCGGAAGGCCGGCGGCACCGCCCACGATGCCGCCGGTCCCCGCCCGCCTCAATACCGGCCGGGGATGGGCGGGGAGAATGGTCGGATGGCGAAACGCGACCGTCGGGGCAGGTCGGCCCCGGACTCCGGCAGGCCGTGTCCGTGCGGCTCCGGGCAGCCGTACCCGGAGTGCTGCGGGGCGCTGCACGAGGGCCGCGCCAGCGCGGCGACCGCCGAGGCCTTGATGCGCTCCCGGTTCACCGCGTTCGCGCTCGGTGATCCGGGGTACCTGCTCCGGACCTGGCATCCCCGCACCCGACCGGCCCGGCTGACCCTCGACCCGGGCCAGCGGTGGACCCGGCTCGACATCCTGGACACCGACCGGGGCGGACTGTTCGACACCACCGGCACGGTCGAGTTCCGGGCGCACTACCGGCACGCCGGGCACGCCGGCGAGCAGCGGGAACGCAGCCGCTTCGTCCGGGACGACGGCAACTGGGTCTACCTCGACGCCGAGCAGGACCGGTAATCGGCTGGTCAAGGCCGGATCGGCTGGTCAAGGCCGGATCGGCTGGTCAAGGCCGGATCGGCTGGTCAAGGCCGGATCGGCTGGTCAAGGCCGGATCGGCTGGTCAAGGCCGGATCGGCTGGTCAAGGCCGGATCGGCTGGTCAAGGCCGGACGGTGACGCCGACCAGGGCCGTAATGGGGTGGTCGGAGCCGGTCGGCGGCTCTAGCCTCGACGGATGCGTGGACGGTTCGTACCGGGCCTGGAGTTGTGCCGGCGGCTCTACCTCGAGGCGGTACGTCCGCTGCTCGACGAGTCCTTCCCTGGGCTGCGGTACGCCGCGGCTCGGCTCGGCCCGGGCTCGGAGGTGCTCGGCTTCGACACCGAACGGTCCGTCGACCACGACTGGGGTCCCCGACTGGACCTGTTCCTGTCCGCCGGGGACCTCGCCCGGCACGGCGAACCGATCACCGCGCTGCTCGCCGGACGACTGCCGGCGGTCTTCCACGGCTGGCCGACCCACTTCACGCCGCCCGGAGCCCGGGTCCGGGTGATGACCCCGACCGACGGGCCGGTGGCGCACCGGGTGCTGGTCGCCGACCTCGGTGCCTGGTACACCGGGCAGCTCGGCTTCGACCCGCGCCGGGGTGTCGGCACCCTCGACTGGCTGACGGTACCCGCCCAGCGGCTGGCCGAGGTCACCGGCGGGGCGGTCTTCCACGACGGCACCGGTGAACTGACCGGGCTGCGGGACCGGCTCCGCTGGTATCCGGACGACGTCTGGCGGCACCTGCTCGCCGCGCAGTGGACCCGGATCGCCGAGGAGGAGGCGTTTGTCGGGCGGACCGCCGAGGTCGGTGACGAACTGGGCAGCCGGGTGGTGGCGGCCCGGCTGGTCCGCGACCTGATGCGGCTGAGTCTGCTGCTGGCCCGCCGGTATCCGCCGTACCAGAAGTGGCTGGGCAGCGCGTTCGCCGGCGTACCGGAGGCGGCCGGGATCGCCGCCCGGCTCGCCGAGGTGCTCGACGGGGACGCCGAGCGGCGACAGGCCGCCCTCTGCGACGCGTACGAGCTGGTCGGCGCCTGGCAGAACCGGCTCGGGCTCGCCGACCCCGTCGACCCCACCCGCCGCCCGTTCCACGACCGGCCGTACCCGGTGCTCGACGCCGGCCGGTTCGCCGCCGCGCTGCTCGCCCGGATCACCGACCCGGAACTGGTCGGGCTGCCACCGCTCGGCGCCGTCGACCAGGTCGTGGACAGCACCGCCGTACTCTGCCGGCCTCCGCTGGCCCGGGCGGTGCTGGCGGCGGCCCACCGGGCCGGCACGGACCTGGCGGGGTCCCGGTGACCGGCGGCGGGCACGCCGCGCTGCGGGTGGTGCACGTCCACCGGCCCGCCGGCCGGAACCTGCTGCTGCTGACCGGGCCACGGTCGGGTCGGCTGCTCACGGTCGGGGACGCTGTCGTGATCCGGACACCGGACGGTGGGACACATCGGACCCACGTGCGGACGGTCGAGCCGCACACCCGGCCGGGGACGACCACTGTCGGGGTGCCCGCCGAGATCGGCGACGTTCCGGCCGGATCCCTGCTCTGCCCGCTCTGACCAGCGGTTCCTTCGACCGTGCCGGTGCCCGCGGCGGGTCCGCCCCGGCTCCCGGGCCGCCGTCAAGTGCCCCGTTCGGCCGGTAAGAGACGGAGCGTTGGACGTCTGGTCTATCGATCAACAGGGTGCGACGATGCGCACGACCCTAGGTGTCGAGAGGGGAACAATGAGAAAAAGCATGTGGCTGCGGGTGGGTCTCGCCGCCGCTCTTGTCCCGCCGCTGGCGTTGGTGACGTCCGCCAGCCCGGGTATGGCCGAGCCCGCACCGCCGTTCACCGCGACCGGACTCAACCCGGTCTCGACGATCAGCGGAGCCAAGGCGCCCAGCAGCAGTCTGGCCCGTACCGACCCGGCGCTGCTGGGTCGCAAGGACAACACCCCGACCCCGGTCATGGTCAAACTCGACTACGACGCGGTGGCCGCCTACGAGGGCGGGGTCAGCGGGTACGCCGCGACCAGCCCGGCGACAACCGGCCGCAAGCTCTCCGGCTCCAGCGCCGAGCGGCGGTACGCGGACTACCTCGCCGGCCGGGAGAAGGCGTTCGTCGGCGACCTGACCAGACGGGTCCCGACCGCCCGGGTCGGGCAGCGCCTGCGCACCGTCTACGGCGGCGTCGCCGCGGTCGTACCGGCCAACCGGATCGGTGAGCTGCTGAAGATGGACGGTGTGGTCGCCGTCCAGCAGGACACCCTGCGCCAGCCGTTGACCGACTCCAGTGGCGCGTTCATCGGGGCGACCTCGCTCTACCCGCAGCTCGGCGGTACCCGCAACGCGGGCAAGGGGGTTGTGGTCGGGGTGATCGACACCGGCGCCTGGCCGGAGCACCCGTCCTTCGCCGACCAGGGCAACCTCGGCACCCCACCGGCCAAGCCGGACGGCACACGGCGTACCTGCGACTTCGGCGACAATCCGCTGACCCCGGCGACCGACGTCTTCGCCTGCAACAACAAGCTGATCGGCGGCGAGCGCTTCCTCGAGACGTACGACCTGGTGGCCGGGGACGACGTCTACGACTCGGCCCGGGACAGCGGCGGCCACGGTACGCACACCGCCTCCACGGCGGTCGGCAACGTGGTCAACTCCGCCAAGGTCTTCGACGTCGAGCGGGGGCCGGTGGCCGGTATCGCGCCCGGCGCCTGGCTCTCGGTCTACAAGGTGCTCGGCCCGCAGGGCGGCTTCACCTCCGACATCGTGGCCGCGATCGAGCAGTCGGTGAAGGACGGCGTCGACGTCCTCAACTACTCGATCGGCGGCGGTGGCGGCGGCGCGACCGACCCCAGCATGCAGGCGTTCCGGGACGCGTACGCGGCGGGCGTCTTCGTCTCCGCCTCGGCCGGCAACTCCGGTCCGGGCGCCGGCACCGTGGACAACTACGTCCCGTGGGTCACCACCGTGGCGGCCTCCACCCAGACCCGGCAGTTCAGCTCGACGCTGACCCTCAGCGGCGGCGGCCAGACGCTGACCCTGACCGGCGCCTCGATCACCTCCGGTGTGCCGACCGCCACCCCCGTGGTACTGGCCGAGTCGGTCCCCGGTTACCCCGGCGGGGCGCTGTGCCAGGCCCCGGCGGCGGCCGGCAGCCTCACCGGCAAGATCGTGGCCTGCCAGCGGGGCGGCAACGGCCGGATCGAGAAGGGCCACAACCTGGCCCAGGGCGGCGCGGCCGGCATGATCCTCTACAACCCGGCGCTGCAGGACGTGGTGACCGACAACCACTTCCTGCCGACCGTGCACCTGGCCGACGGCACCCAGTTCAAGGCGTTCATGGCCGCGCACGGCAGTGTCACGGCGTCGTTCACCGGTGGCACGAAGTCCACCGCCAAGGGTGACGTGATGGCGGCGTTCTCGTCACGCGGGCCGGGTGGTCTGGTCCTCAAGCCGGACATCACCGGTCCGGGTGTCCAGATCCTGGCCGGCAACACGCCGACCCCGGACGCGGTCGACGGCGGCCCGGCCGGCCAGTACTACCAGGCGATCGCGGGCACCTCGATGTCCGCGCCGCACATCGCCGGCTCGGCCGCGCTGCTGGCCGCCCTGCACCCGGGCTGGACGCCCGGTCAGATCAAGTCGGCGATGATGACCACCGCGAAGACCAGTGGGGTGGTCAAGGAGGACGAGACCACCAAGGCGGACCCGCTGGACTACGGCGCCGGCCGGATCGACCTGACCAGGGCGGGCGAGCCGGGGCTCACCTTCGACGAGACCGCGGACCGGATGCTCGAGCTGGGTGCCGACCCGGTGAACGCCATCCACCTCAACCTGCCGTCGGTCGACGCCAAGGTGATGCCGGGCAGTGTCAGCACCGTCCGTACCGCGACGAACGTCAGCGGCAAGACGCAGACGTACACGGTGCGGACGAGCGCTCCGACGCAGAGCCGGATCAGCGTCTGGCCGAGCCGGTTCACCCTCAAGGCCGGCAAGTCGGTGGAGCTGAGGATCACCGTCTCGTCGAGCGCGCCGACCGGGCAGTACTTCGGCGAGATCCAGCTCGTGCCGTCGTCGAAGAACCTGCCGACGCTGCACCTGCCGGTGGCCTTCGTGCCGCAGCAGGGCGACGTGTCGCTGGCCACCGCCTGCACGCCGGACCCGGTGTCCTGGCTGGGCGGCAGCACCTGCACGGTGACCGCGCAGAACAACTCCTCGACCGCGACCACGGCGAACCTGACCACCAGGACCACGCCGCATCTGCCGATCGAGTCCGCGTCCGGTGCCACGGTGCGGAGCCCGTTCAAGGTGGAGAAGAAGAACGTCAGCCTGGCGGGGCAGAAGGCCGGCGTCCCGTCCCTCGGGCCGGGCACGGTCGCCGGGGCGTGGCTGCCGCTCGCCTCGTTCGGCCTCACCCCGGTGGCGGTCGGTGACGAGGAACTGGTCAACTTCCCGGTGCCGGAGTTCGTCTTCAACGGGGTGAAGTACACCTCGATCGGGGTCGACTCGAACGGCTACCTGGTGGCGGGTCCGGCCACGGCCGAGGACAACAACTGCTGCAACCTGCCGGCGTCGCTGCCGAACCCGGACCGTCCGAACAACGTCCTGGCACCGTTCTGGACCGATCTGGACGGCACCGGGGCACCCGGCATCTACGTCGGCCTGCTCACCTCGGGGACCAGCCGCTGGGCGGTCGTGGAGTGGCAGGTCAACGTCTGGGGCACCACCTCGAACCGGCACTTCCAGGTCTGGATCGGGCTCAACGGCACCCAGGACATCGCCTTCGCCTACGACCCGGCCGCGTTGCCGGCCAACCCGAACCAGCCGTACCTGGTCGGGGCGGAGAACGCCGACGGCACCGGCGGCGCCTCGCTGCCGGCGGGTGCGCTGCCCACCGGCGACCTGCGGGTCACCAGCACCGACCCGACCCCGGGCGGGACGGCCTCGTACACTGTCAGGGTGCGCGGCCTGATCCCCGGTACCGGCACCGTCACCAGCACGATGACCACACCGATCGTGCCGGGGACGACCGTGGTGACCGACGACGTCAAGGTCAACTTCCTGGGCGGCCGGTGACCGGCTGACCCACACCACAGGTACGGAGGGCGCCCGGGTCAGCTACCCGGGCGCCCTCCGGTCTCCGGCGGCCGGTGCGGACTACGCCCGGCGGTACACCGAGACGTGACTGCGACTCTCCGAGGTGAACGGTGAACGGTCCCAGTCGGCGTACCGCTCGGCGAGCCGGAGCCCGGCCCGCTCGGCCAGCTCGTCGATCTGCTCCGGCCAGCGGTAGTGCATGCCGAACGGTTTGACCGAGATCCCGTCGTTGCTGATCCGGATCGTCTGCCGCAGGAACGTCTGGGCGGCCCGGTCGTACCGGTGCACCCGCAGGGTGACCGACTCCTCGGTCACCCGCCGTACCTCAAGCTGCTCGTCCCGGTCGAAGTCGGCCGGGTCGGGAACGAACGCCTCGACGACAAACGCCCCACCCGGCGCCAGCACCCGGGCGACGTTGCGGAGACAGTCCGCCTGTCGCTCGGCCCTGACCAGGTTGAACAGGGTGTTGTAGACGAGATACACCAGATCGAACCGACCGGTGACCGGCACGTCCGCCATGTCGGCGAGCACGACCGGGATCCGGTCGCCGCCCGGCTTGGCCCGCAACCCGGCCACCATCTCGTCGGACGCCTCGACGCCCTCGACAGGCACGCCCCGGGCGGCCAGGGGAATCGCGACCCGCCCGGTGCCGATCGCGAGTTCCAACGTCCGGCCGCCGTCGGCCAGCTCGGCGAGGAAGTCGACGGCCGGACCCGGGTCGGGGTTGGGGCCGTCGTCGTAGCCCTCGGACCACTGCCGGCCGAATAGGCCGGGATCGTCGAGAAGGGACATCAGTCACCCTCCCCGACCCGGTCGGACGGGGGTACGACGGGCGGACCGTCGGACGGATTCCTGCTATCGGCGCCCGGCGGCGCCACGATCACGGTGATCGACGTACTCATGAAGCCTCACATCCTGTGGGTGGTTGACAGTTGCGTACTGGCGGTACGACGACGATGGACGCATCGGACAACTCCTCTCGGTGGGCTTCCCGGTCTCCCCCACCCCAGCAGACCCCTGGGGGCGGCGGCAATCGAATTAGGCCCGCTGGTTGCGGTAGGCACGGGGGGTGAGACCGGTGGTGCGTTTGAAGGCAACGCTGAGCGCGCTCTCCGAGCCGTACCCGACAGCGCGGGCGATGGCAGCGACCGTCTCCTCGCCGCCCCGCAGGCGCTCGGCGGCCAGCTCGATCCGCCAGGCGGTGAGGTACTCCAACGGGCCACGCCCCACCACGTGTTTGAAGCGGGCGGCCAGTGTCGAGCGGGACACCGCGGCGGTACCCGCCAGTTCGGCCACCGTCCACGGCCGGGTCGGCCGGGCGTGTATCGCCCGCAGGGCGGGGGCGACGACCGGATCCGCCAGGCCCGCCAGCCAGCCCGAGGAGGCGCCTCGGTGCAGGTGCAGACGCAGGATCCGGATCAGCATGACCAGGGCGAGATGCTCGGCGACCGCCTGGGCGCCGGGACGGCCCTGTCGTAGTTCGGCGTCGATCTCCCCGATGGCCCAGTGGATGCTCGCCGCCTCCGGCGTCGCGGCCGGTACGTGGACGACCGGAGGCAGACTGTCCAGCAGCAGGGCGCGGGCCCGATCGGTGAACGAGAAGGCGCCGCCGGAGAGCAGGACGTCGTCGCCCTCGCCGGTCCGGGCCACCCCGTCGACCGCCGCCTGGAAGATCGGTTGGGCCGGCTCGGCCGGGAGGTCCAGGTCACTGGCGAGGGTGAAGCACCGGGGCCGGGTCAGCAGGAAGCAGTCGCCCGTCTCGAGGACCACCCGGTCCGGTCCGCCGTCGACCCGGAGCAGGCAACGCCCCCGGCGTACGACGTTGAACTTGACGCCGATCGGTGGACCGAACCGGACGGCCCACCGTCCCCCGGCGACCATGCCGGTGGAGAGCTGGCTGGTGGTGCCCAGCAGTGCGAGCACCTCGTCCAGGGGATCCACCGGCAACCTCTCGTTGGACTATCGCTAAAGAGTGACGGACTCCAGACTACAGACAGTCCAGAAGGTGCCGCATAACGTCGCTCGTATGACAGAAGCGCCACGCCTGACCACACCATTCACCGCCCGGACCAGCGCCGCCGAGATTCTCGACGGCGTCGACCTCACCGGCCGCCGGATGATCGTCACCGGCGGTGCCTCCGGTATCGGCCTGGAAACCACCCGGGCCCTCGCCGGCGCCGGCGCGGAGGTCACCGTCGCCACCCGGGATCCCCGGCTGGCCGAACCGCTGGTCGCGGAGTTCGCCGGCGACGGTCCGGGCAGCGTCCGTACGGCCGCGCTCGACCTGAACGACCTGCGGTCCGTCGACGCGTTCGTGGCCGCCTGGCAGGGCCCGGTGCACGCGGTGGTCGCCAACGCCGGCATCATGGCGGTGCCCACCCGCCAGGTCAGTCCGGAGGGCTGGGAACTCCAGCTCGCCACCAACTACCTCGGTCACTTCGCGCTGCTCCGGGGGCTGCACGACGGTCTGCGCGCCGCCGGGTCCGCCCGGGTGGTGGTGGTCAGCTCCGGGGCGCACCTGGCGCACCCGTTCGACTTCGACGACCCGCAGTTCGAGCGGCAGGCCTACGACCCGTGGGTGGCGTACGGCCGCTCGAAGACCGCCGACGTGCTGCTCACGGTCGGCATCGCCCGACGCTGGGCGGCCGACGGCGTCACCGCCAACGGACTCAGCCCCGGCTACATCATGACCAACCTGCAGCGGCACCTGGACGACGCGACGCTGCGCGCCTTCGGGGTGTTGGACGAGGCCGGCAACCGCACCGAACCCGACTACTTCAAGACTCCGGCGCAGGGCGCCTCGACCTCGGTGCTGCTGGCGGCGTCGCCGCTGGTCGAAGGGGTCACCGGTCGCTACTTCGACGACAACCAGGAGGCCGAGGTGGTGGCCGGCGGTCCGGAGGCCACCGGTGGGGTGGCCCGGCACGCCCTGGACCCGGCCGCCGCCGACCGGCTCTGGGCGTACGCGGAGACGGTGCTGGACGGCGTCCGGAGGTGACCGGCGCGGTGGCGACGCCGCGGTGGCGACGCCGCGGTGGCGCCCCGAGGTTTACCGGTCCGATCGGCGGGAATGGCCACGGTCATGACGTTTCCCGCGAGTTGTCGGTGTCCGGTCTGCCGCGGGTCGGTCCCCGGCCGGACCGGGCCGACGGTGACGGCTCCGGACGGCCGGAGGGGGTGCCGATGAGCCCGACGGCGGGGACCGGGGCGGGCCTGCGGGTCGTGGTGGTCGGCGCGACCGGCAACGTCGGGACGAGTGTGGTCGAGGCGCTCG
This sequence comes from Plantactinospora sp. B24E8, assembly GCF_039871735.1. Taxonomy (NCBI): domain Bacteria; kingdom Bacillati; phylum Actinomycetota; class Actinomycetes; order Micromonosporales; family Micromonosporaceae; genus Plantactinospora; species Plantactinospora sp. B24E8. The sequence continues at coordinate 124,421 of NZ_JBDPMH010000013.1, read as the reverse complement.
GCGGGGATCCGGCGGTGGGCACGATAGTCGGCGTCGCCCGCCGCCGCCCCCGCTGGCGGGCGCCGAAGACGGCGTGGGTCGAGGCCGACATCGTCACGTCCGATCTCGTCGAGATCTTCGACGGTGCCGACGTGGTGGTGCACCTGGCCTGGCTGTTCCAGCCGACCCACCGGCCGCTGACCACGTGGCGGGTCAACGTCGTCGGTGGGCGACGGGTCTTCGCCGCCGTCGCCAGGGCCGGGGTGCCGGCCGTGGTGTACGCCTCCAGCGTCGGCGCGTACTCGCCGGGACCGAAGGACCGTCCGGTGGACGAGAGCTGGCCGACCGACGGCTGGCCGACCGCCGGTTACACCCGGGAGAAGGCGTACCTGGAACGCGCCCTCGACGCCTTCGAGCGGGAACATCCGGAGATCCGGGTGGTCCGGCTGCGTCCCGGGTTCATCTTCAAGCGGGAGGCCGCCAGTCAGCAGCGACGGCTCTTCACCGGTCCACTGCTGCCCGGGCGGCTGGTCCGGCCGGGGATCGTACCGGTGATGCCGGACCTGCCCGGACTGAGATTCCAGGCGCTGCACACGGCGGACGCCGCCGAGGCGTACCGGTTGGCGGCGCTGCGGGACGTCCGCGGCGCGTTCAACGTCGCCGCCGAGCCGGTGGTCGACGGGCGGCTGCTCGCCGACTGTCTGCGGGCCCGGACCGTACGACTGCCCGCCGGCCTGGCCCGGACGGCGCTGGCCGCCGCCTGGCACCTGCACCTGGTGCCGGCCTCGCCGCAGTTGCTGGACGCGGTGCTCCGGGTGCCACTGATGGACGTCAGCCGGGCCCGGACGGAGCTGGGCTGGTCCCCCCGGCACAGTGCCCGGGAGGCGATCGAGGAGTTCCTGGTGGGTCTACGGACGACCGGTGGCCTGCCGACCGCACCGCTGGCGTCCCGGCTCACCGGCGGGCGGCTCGCGGAGGTCGGGACCGGCGTCGGCGAACGCCCCTGACCACCGCCGGGCGGCGGCGCGGCGAGGAGGGTCGATGGGGCGGATCAGCCGGGCCCGGGCGGTGCCGACCCGCGCCGAGACGCACCGGGCCACCCCGTTCGAGATCTTCTTCGACCTGGTCTTCGTCTTCGCCCTCACCCGGATCATCGACTTCATGGGGCATCCGCCCACCTTCTGGAGCATGGGCCAGGGCCTGCTCCTGCTGGTGCTGATCTGGTTCTCCTGGGCGGCGTACACCTGGTTGGGCAACCAGGTCCGGGCGGACGTGGGGGTGATCCGGGCCGGAACGCTGCTGGCGATGGCCGCGCTCTTCGTCGCCGCACTGGTGATGCCGGACGCCTGGCGTTCCGACCACGTCGGGATGGCGGCACCGCTGATCCTGGTCGGGGCGTACGTCGCGCTCCGGCTGGTGCACTTCCTCCTCTACTACCGGGTTGCGGTGGACGACCCACGGGTCCGTGCCAGACTGCGCTGGATAGCGGTCCCGATCGTGCTCGCCTGGATCCCGCTCGTCCTCGGGGCGGTATACGGCGGAACCGCGCAGACCCTGCTCTGGCTGCTGTCGTTGCTCATCGACATCGGCGGCCAGCGAATCGCGCTCGCCATCGCCGGGGGTTGGCAGCTGCGCAGTCCGAACCACTTCAGTGAGCGGCACGGGCTGGCGTTGATCATCGCCCTCGGTCTGTCGCTGATCTCGGTCGGAGCCGGGGCCGGCACGGCGGCCGCCCGGGCTCCGGTCCTGTTCGCCGCGCTGCTCGGGCTCACCGTGACGGTGTGTCTCTGGTCGCTCTGCTTCGACCGGGTCGGGCCGGCCGCGGCCCGGGCCCTGGCCGGGGCGACCGGGTCCCGGCGGGTCCAGATCGCCAGCGACGCGTACAGCCTCGCGTACCTGCTCCTGGTCAGCGGGATCATCTACCTGGCGCTCGGCATCGGGCAGGTGGTCGAGCACCTGGCGCACAAGCAGCCCGACTCCTCCGGGGGTGAGCCGCTGAGCTGGGCCTCGACGACCGCGCTCTTCGGCGGTGTGGCGCTGCATCTCACCGGCCGACTGCTGTCCGTCTGGTTCTCGGTCCGCTCCGCGCCGCCGGCACAGCTCGGGACGGTGGTCGTGACGCTGCTGCTGTTACCGGTGGGCCGGATGCTGCCCGCACTGGCCGCGCTGGGGCTGGTCGTCGCCGTGCTCGTCGTGGCGGTCGGTTTCGAACGGCTGACCCACCGGTCGGAACCCGCCGCACCTTGAGCCTCACCCGACGCAATGCCGGCGGAACTCCCTGGGGGGCATGCCGTAGGCGGAGCGGAAGGTGCGGCTGAAGGCTGCCGGACAGGTGAAACCCCAATGCTGGGCGAGTTCGTGGATCGGCGTACCGGCGTGTGCCGGATCCGCGAGATCCCGACGGACCCGTTCGAGGCGCTGCTCGCGGATCCACGCCGCGACCGTGGCACCCTCGGCTTCGAAGAGGCGGTGCAGGTAGCTGACCGAGATGTGGTGCGCCGAAGCGACGGCGCCAACGGTCAGCTGCGGCTCGTGGAGGTGGCGCTGGATGAACGCCCTGATCCGTAGGGTCAGGCTCCGCCGCCGGGTTTCCGGCGGAAGCATCCGTTCCGCGTCGAGCGTGTGGGCCAGCACCGCCGACAACAGGTCGACCAGGACCGCGCCCAGCCGGGGCCCGTCGGTCGGCCGGTAGCGTCCGGCCTCCGAGGCAAGCTGGGTGAGGAACCCCACCAGCAGTGCGCCGATCCCGTCCTTCCCGGACAGTCGTCGGCCGAGGAGCCGCTCGACCCGGTCACCGGACAACGGCAGCAGCGTTTTCGGAATCTCGATCCCGATCCCGGCCATCCGGTCCGCGCCGAGCAGACGGCAGTCGAACGGCCGGGCCATGTCGACGATGTAGAGATCGTGCCGACGGTGTACGGCATGCTCGCCGGCCTGGTAGAGATCGAGCCCGCCTTCGAGAACGAGTGAGACGTGGTAGAGGTCCGGAGCGTGCTGCCGGACCAGTCTCGGCGTGCGGCGGAAGTGCATCGGCTGCAACACGGTGGGCCACACCTCCGTCTCGCCGAGTCGCAGGATCTGCGCCTGCGCACGAAAATCCGCCGCGTGCTCACTCACCATCTCCATGGGCGCCATCAACCGGCTCATCCGCTCGCACCAGACGCCGAACCTGTCGGCCACCGGAAGATCCTCGGTCCGGAACACAGCCGTCTTCACCATCAACAACCCCCGTCTCAGAGCGACACTCCGGTCGAGTACCCGCATCCATATTGACGCGGGTCGCGGGATGGCTGTGACATCGCCGGCTTTCCGACAGTCCCGCACCGGTCAATGGCGCCGTCACGTACCTTCCCTGGCCGCCGGTCATCTGGGCCGGTCCGCAGAGAACCGGTCCGCAGGGACGACGTACGAGTGGACACATCGTCAAGGGATCGTGTAGCGCACGCCAACGACCATTCCACGTACCGATGCCACGCTCATCGGAGCCGGCCCGACGACATCGGCATGTGGGTCTACTACGGCACCATGCGGACTGTCACGGTCGCGGGCATCGAGATCCGGGTCCGGAAGATTGACGGTCCGGAGATCGGCGTCAAGTGGTACCAGTGTTCGAACAGGAATGTGCAGGGCAGTGTGTACATCCTGCCGAACCACGATCCGACCGGTTGGGTGACGATCGGCCACAACCTGCCCGCCAAGCTGGCATTCTGCCTGGCCGCCGAGAAGCTACGGCAACAATTCGACGGACACCTGGATCGGCGACGTCGAATGGAACATGAACCGCTCGTGACGTACGGAAGAACGTGGTGAAGGGACCTGGGATGCTCGGAATGACGAAGCGACTGTGGAGGAAGGTGGCCACCGGAGCGGCGGTGACCGCACTGATGGTGGTCGGAGGTCTGGCGGCCACCGCGTCCCCAGCCGCCGCCCACACCGAACGGTCGGCGATCGACGCGGCCTGCGGAACGAGTTACAACGTGGTGTCCGACGGCCGGCGGGACGTCCGGACGGCCGCCGGCGCCCTGTACGGGTACGTGGTGTTGACCTACAGCGCCGCCACGGGCAACAACTGCGTGGTCACCTACAAGCACGCCGGATCGCCGTACCACGGGGTCTCCACCCGGACGGTGGCCTGTCTGCAGTTGCAGGGGCAGGGCGGCACGAACTGCTACGGCGACGACTTCCTCCACTGGGCGGAACGGATCCGTTACGCCGCCGGTGTCTGTGTCAGGTACTGGGGCTACATCTACAGCCAGCCGGGCGGCGGCACATCGGCATTCGGGATCCGGGACGCGTACGCGAACTGCGGATGACACCCGGAGGCACCTCTCCCCCGGTGGGAGGGGTGCCCTCGGCCGCTCCGGGAGGTTCGCGCGGCGTGCGACGCCGCACACCGGGTACTCCGCTGCCACCTGTAAGCAGGAGCGCGTGCCGGTTTGCGGGGCGGTCGTCCACTGGTCACCGGAGGAGCATCCGACATGAGTACCGCCGGACGGCGACTTTCGCCGGAAGTCTCCCTGTTCCTGCTCGCCTCGATCCTCGTGTCGTTCCTGGCCGCGTCCTCCGCCCCGACCCCCCTGTACGGCATCTACCAGGCGCGCTGGCACTTCTCACCGATCACCACCACGGTCGTCTTCGCCAGTTACGCGGTCGCGGTGCTGGTCGCACTGCTCACCGTCGGCAGGCTCTCCGACCATGTCGGGCGTCGGCCGGTGCTGCTCGTGGCGATCGCGGTGCAGGTGGTCGCGCTGGTCGTCTTCGTTCTCGCCGACGGCGTACCCACGCTGCTGGCCGCCCGCGTCGTCCAGGGGCTCGCGGCCGGCGCCGCCACCGGTGCCGTCGGCGCCGCCATGCTCGACATCAACCGCGCCTGGGGCACGCTGACGAACGCGATCGCCCCGGGCGTCGGCACCGGCACCGGAGCCCTGCTCTCCGCACTCTTCATCCAGTACCTGCCCGCACCGACCCGACTGGTGTACCTCGTCCTGGTGGCGGTCCTGCTGATCCAGGCGCTCGGGGTGCTGCTGATGCCGGAGACGGTCACGCCGATGTCAGGGGCGCTGCGGAGTCTGCGGCCGCAGGTCAGGGTGCCCCGGGCCGCCCGCCGGCCGGTACTGGTCGTACTGCCGGTGCTCTTCGCCGTCTGGGCGCTGGCCGGCTTCTTCGGCGCGCTCGGCCCGGCGCTCGTGCGCGCTCTCGGGCCCACCTCGATCGTGCTCGGCGGGACGGCCCTCTTCGTCTTCGCCATCTCCTCGTCCGTCGCCGTTCTCCTGCTGCGCAACGCCCCCGCCCGGACCGTGATGCTGGTCGGGATCACCGTGCTCATCGTCGGCATGGTCGTCACGCTGGTGTCGGTCACCACCGATGTCGTCGCCGGGTTCTTCGTCGGCGGCGCGCTCGGCGGCGCCGGGTTCGGCGCCGGCTTCCAGGGCAGTCTCAAGACCGTGATGCCGCTGGTCGAGGCACACGAACGCGCCAGCGTGCTCTCCGTGCTGTACATCATCTGTTATGTCGGTTTCGGGCTGCCCGCCGTCATCGCCGGTTTCCTGGTGGTCTACGGCGGCGGCCTGCCCCGGACCGCCGACGAGTACTCCGCCGCGATCATCCTGCTCGCCGCCGTCGCCCTGTTCGGGCTGCGCGGGGTCGGGAAGCGCTCCCCCGACTGAGCCACCGGCACCCGCGCGCCGCGGTCCGCCGCCAGCCGGATGGCGTACGTCTCCCGGCGGCGCACCCGCTCGTCGCGGGCGTCCGCGCGGGGCTACCGTGGCCTTCCCTGGCGGGAACGCCGCTCGCGGCCCCCGCCGGTGATGGCGTCGGCGAGAGGGCAGGACCAGCAGTGACGGCCGAGTGCACCCCGACGGAGCTGACCACGACCCCGAGCGGGAGGCGCACCGACACCCCCGGCACACCGCCGACCACCCCGGAGGACGTGCTGGTCACCGTGGCCGGGGGAACACTGCGCGGCCGTCGCGGGTCGGGGCTGACCAGCCTGCGCGGCGTCCGGTACGCGACCGCGGAACGGTTCGGCCCGCCGGTACCCGAGCGGCCCTGGGCGGGTGTCCGCGACGCCCGGGAGCACGGCGGGGTCAGCCCACAGCCACCGACCCGGGCCGGGGCGGCCGCCGGGGTTCCGGAGGTGGGTGTCCAGTCCGAGGACTGCCTCAACCTGACGATCGTGACCCCGGCCGCCGACCGGGCACGACGGCCGGTACTGGTCTGGCTGCACGGCGGCTCGTACCGGACCGGGGCCGGATCCTGGGACCGCTACCGGACCGACCGACTCGCCCGCGACGGCGACGTGGTCGTGGTCAGCGTCAACTACCGGCTCGGAGCGCTCGGCTACCTGCGGGCGCCCGGCGTCTCCCCCGGCAACCTCGGCCTGCTGGACCAGATCGAGGCGCTGCGCTGGGTCCGCGACAACGTCGCACACCTGGGCGGCGACCCGGAGAACGTCACCCTGGTCGGGCAGTCGTCGGGCGCCCACTCGGTCGCCTGCCTGCTCGGCGTGGCGGTGGCACGACCGCTGTTCCGCCGGGCGGTGCTGCAGAGTCCGCCGCTAGGGCTCGGGCTCGGCAGTCCGGCGGCGGCCGACCGGATCGCCGCCCGCTTCCTCGCCCGGCTCGGGCAGGACCCCCGGACCGCGTCGCCGGCGGACGTGGTGGCGGCCCAGCAGCTGGCCGCCCGGGACGTGGCCGCCCGCACCGGATTCGGGTTCGCCCCGGCGTACGGGCCGGTCGCCGGCGTGGCGCCGCTGCCCGACGTACCGGGCTGGCGGGCCGCCTGCCGGGCCGGCGCGGCAGACCTGGAGGTGGTGCTCGGCACCACCCGCCGGGAGATCGCGTACTTCCTGGCCGGCGGTCCGGTGTCCCGGCACGTGCCGCTGGTCGGGCGGGCCGTCGAGAACGGACTCGTCGGGTTGGCGACCCGGGCGGTGTTCACCCGACCCACGCTCCGGTTCGCCCGCACACTGGCGGCGGCCGGTGCCCGGGTCCACGCATACCGGCTCGACGGTCCGGTGTCGACCTCGCCGTACCGGGCCTGCCACTGCAGCGATCTGCCGCTGCTCTTCGGCGACGAGGCCGCGTGGACGGACGCGCCGATGCTCGCCGGGCAGACCTGGACGGAGGTGGCCGGGCGCGGTGCCCCACTGCGTGCGGCCTGGCTCTCCTTCACCGCCGGCGGCGCAGCGGCGCTGGCCGGGGCGGGCTGGGCCCCGTACGCCGGGCGGGGCGGCCCGATCCGGATCTTCGGGTGACCGGCCGGATCTTCGGGTGACCGGACCGCCGCGCCCGCTCAGCCGGGTCGGTGACCAATATGAACGCAACGACCTCTGTCGACGTGCTGCGCTCCTAACATCACGGCCGCGGCGCGACGAGGCGCCCGCGGGAGCAAGGAGCCACCACTGTGCACGCTCTAGAAACGCTCACCCACCGTCTCCGACGGTTCCGGACCCGCCTCCGTCCGGCGGGGCTGGCCGTCCTGCTGGTCGGGGCCGTCGTCGGCACGCTCGGCCACCCGCCCGCCGCCCAAGCGGCGGCACCACCGACACCCGTCGAATGCCCACCGAACGTGGCCGGCAAGGCCACCTGTTACGGCGGCCAGGACAGCAACGGGGCGTACTACACGATCGCCATCCCGAACCGGTGGAACGGATCCTTGGTCGTACACGCCCACGGCGGCCCCGATCTCGGCGACGGGTCCGACCCCGGGCGCAGCACCGATGACCTGGACCGGTGGTCGGTGATGGTCGACGAGGGCTACGCCTGGGCCGGCTCGTCCTACCGCCGGGGCGGCTACGGCACCCGGATGGCCGCCGCCGACACCGAGAACGTACGGCGGCTCTTCGTCGCCGCGTTCGGCTCTCCGGGGCGGACGTACGTGCACGGCCAGTCGTGGGGCGGCAACGTGGCGGCCAAGGTCGTCGAGACGTACGCCGGGAAGCACGGCCCGTACGACGGCGCCCTGCTCACCAACGGTGTGCTGGGCGGTGGCTCGCGCGGTTACGACTACCGGGTCGACCTGCGGGTCGTCTACCAGTACTACTGCCAGAACCATCCACGCCCGACCGAGCCCCAGTATCCGCTCTGGCAGGGACTGCGGGTCGACTCCACCATGACGTCCGCGGGGCTGCGGGCCCGTCTCGCGGAGTGCACCGGGTACGACTCCGCCCCGGCGGACCGGACCGCGCTGCAGCAGCGCAACCTCGACGACATCCTGGCCGTGACCGGCATCCCCGAGCGGACCCTGGAGTCCCACCTGCGGTTCGCGACCTTCACCTTCCGCGACATCGTGCACCACCGTCTCGGTGGCCGTAACCCGTTCAGCAACCAGGGCGTCCGGTACTCCGGCTCGCACGACGACCGGGCGCTGAACTCGGGGGTGCAGCGGTTCTCCGCCGACCCGACCGCCCGGCGCGACCTGTCCTACGACAGCGACCTCACCGGCCAGGTCGCGATCCCGGTCCTCACCCTGCACGCGATCGACGATCCGACGGCGTTCGTCGAGCACGAGGCGGCGTACCGGGCCACGCTGCGGGGCGCCCACCGGGACCGGTATCTGGTGCAGACCTTCACCACCGAGACCGAGCACAGCGAGTTGAGCAACGCCGAGTACGCGACCTCGATCGCCGCCCTGGACGGGTGGGTGCGTACCGGACGGAGACCGACGGCACGGTCGGTCGCCGCCTCCTGCGCCACGTTCGACGCCCGGTACCGGACCGGTTGCTTCTACGCCCCGGACTTCCGTCCCGGCCCCTACGCCTCGCGGGTCCACGCCCGGCCGGGTGGCCGGGACTGGCCGGCGATGACCGCCGGGCAGGAGCGGGCCTGGAGCCGGGTCGACGGTGTCGGGATCGCCTTCTGACAGCGCGCTTTGCCGTCATCGGCCGGCGCCGCCGTACCCCGGGATCCTCCCGGGTACGGCGGCGCCGGCGCTCGCGACGCGGATCCGGTCGCCTGTGGATCCACCTGGTGCGTGGCGCGGACACGCTGCTGTCCGCAGGAGCGGACCGCGGCGAGGGCAGCCACGGGTTCGGGGGGATGGCGACGACAGGCGGGAGCGGAGGGTCACAAGCGACCGAACAGCCGGTGACCTCGGCGCCACCCGAACGTGAAACTGTCCAGGTGACCAACCACGCCTCCCGCCCGGGATGGCAGCCGGAACACCGGGGCGACGAGCCGACGTACCGGGACGAGCCGTACCCCACGCTTCCGCTGCACCTGCCGGTGCCGCTGTCACCGGACCCCGGCCCCGATCCGACCCTGTCGTTTCCGGTCACCGCCGCGTACCCGCTCGCCGCGTATCCACCGTCGGATCCGCCGCTGCGCGGGGAACTCATGCCGGCGCCCGTGCCGCCGGTACCGATCGTCGTGGTCGTACCGCAGAAGTCCGCCGGCGCGGCGGTCGTCCTCGAGTTGGTCCTCGGATTCTTCGGCATCTTCGGCGTCGGCAACCTGTACGCCGGGCGAATCGCCACCGGGTTCCTGCTGATGATCTCGTTCTGGGTGCTCTTCTGGCTCAACGTGGTGCTGGTGTTCCTGGTCGTCGGCCTGGTGACCCTCCCCCTCACCTGGCTCACCTACCTGGTCATGGCACCGCTGCTCGCCGCCGGCGGCGTCAGTTCGCACAACGCCCGGGTCCTCGCCGGCCTCCGTCCCTGAGCGTCACCGCCACCGTGCGGTCAGGCCGGGCCGAGCAGGTCCCAACGGTTGCCGGCGATGTCCCGGAACACCGCCACCCGGCCGTACGCCTCGACCCGGGGCGCGGTAACGAACTCGACACCGGCGGCGACCATCCGGGCGTACGCGGCGGTGAAGTCGTCGACCCGGAGGAAAAACCCGACCCGGCCGGCCGCCTGTTCACCGACCGCGTCCTGCTGCCGCCGCCCGTCGGCGCGGGCCAGCAGGATCCCGGTCTGTCCGCCGGGCGGCCGGACCACCACCCACCGCTTGGGGCGGCCGTCGTTGGTGACCGACGGCGAGTCCTCGACCAGTTCGAATCCGAGGACGGTGGTGAAGAACTCGATCGCGGGGTCGTACTCCTCGACGATCACGGTCACCAGGTCGATCCGCATCTGACGCAGGTTACGCCGGTCGCGGAGTGGACGACACGGTGGGCCGGGACGGACCTCGGCGATAGGGATAGCCGAGGAGCCCCTCCGTCCCGGCCCTGTTGATCAGAGCGCTCCGGGGAGGCCCGGCGTTACACCTGACCGTCGGTCAGGCCTTGACCACGCACCGCACCAACCACCGGGACGGCCGCGATCGGCGATCCGCCGACGGTCCCGCCGGACCACAGCCGGCCACCCGGCCGGCGTCAGCCGGTCAGAGGCGGCAGGCGTGGATGTCGGTGACCAGGATCGCCCGGGCGCCGACCTCGTACAACTCGTCCATGATCCGGTGTACGTCGCGACGCAGGACCATCGCCTCGACCGCGACCCACCCCTCCCGGTGCAGCGGCGAGATCGTCGGGGACTCCATCCCCGGGGTCAACGCGCTCGCCTTCTCCAGCAGGTCGGCCCGGACGTCGTAGGCCAGCATGACGTACCGGCGGGCCACCAGCACGCCCTGCAACCGGCGGACGAGCTGGTCCACCCGGCTGTTGACCGGGGCACCGGCGCGGCGGATCAGCACCGCCGACGAGCGCAGGATCGGCTCACCGATGATCGCCAGGCCGGCCTGGCGCAGGGTGGCCCCGGTGGAGACCACGTCGGCGACCACGTCGGCGACGCCGAGGCGTACGGCGTTCTCCACCGCGCCGTCGAGCCGGATCACGTCGGCGTCGATCCCGTGCTCGGCGAGGTGCCGCTCCACCACCCCGGGGTAGGCGGTGGCGATCCGACGGCCGGCGATCTTGTCGACCGACGCCACCGTCTCCGGCCGGGCGGCGAACCAGAAGGTCGACCCGCCGAAGTCCAGGTCGAGCATCTCCTCGGCCGGGCTGGCCGAGTCGACCAGCAGGTCCCGGCCGGTGATCCCGAGGTCGAGGTCGCCGGAGCCGACGTAGGTGGCGATGTCCCGGGGACGCAGGTAGAAGAACTCGACGTCGTTGGCCTCGTCCCGGCAGACCAGGTCACGGTCGTCGCCGCGTTGGCGGTAGCCCGCCTCACGCAGCATCTGGGCGGCGGGCCCGGAGAGGGTCCCCTTGTTGGGTATGGCGATGCGCAGCATGTCTGGGTGCTCCTCGCGGTCAGCGGAATGGACTGCCGGTCGACTGGTTCGGACTACGGTCAGCGGAATCGGACTGACGCACGCGTTCCCGGCAACGGGAGGCGGCGGGGCACTCACAGATGTCGGTACACGTCCTTGAGCTCCAGACCGGTGGCGAGCATCAGCACCTGAGCCTGGTAGAGCAGTTGGGAGATCTCCTCGGCGGCCCGTTCCGGGCCCTCGTGCTCGGCGGCCATCCACGCTTCGGCCGCCTCCTCGACGACCTTCTTGCCGATCGCGTGCACACCGCGCTCCAGCGCGGCCACCGTCGCCGAGCCGGGGGTGCCGGCCGCGGCCTTGGCCTGCAGCTCGGCGAACAGCTCCTCGAACGTCTTCACGACATCGGATTCTCGCAGCCGGCCGGCCCGGCCCCGGCCGCCGGGTCCGGGTTCCGCCCACCAGGTGGACCGGCGGAGCGGGTCAGGCCCCGTCCACCGGTCCACCGCCGGCCGGCTCAGCGGACCGTCACCAGGTGGTCGTCGTGGTGCTGCTCGCTCCCGTCGGCCAGCGAGGTGGCGTACGCGGTCAGCGTGTAGCGCCCCGGCGGCAGGCTGATCCGCACCCGCTTCTCCCCCTGGGCCGGCCCGGCGACCGACAACGTGACGACCTGCTCGTGGACGGTCCGGCCGTCCTGCGAAACGCGCAGCTGGGCGGTCGCCTCCGGCAGGATGCCCGCCAGGTGCACCTCGAAGCTGCCCGCGACGGTGTCCCCGTGCTGCGGGGAGACCACCCACACCGGGGCGAGTACGTCGACCGCCGGCGCCCGGCGCAGCACCCCGGAGACGTCGACCCGGTTCCAGAGCCGGTCGACCGGGGCGCCGTCGAGTCGCAGCCGTACCCCGGTCACCCCGCGCACCGCGGTGACCGTCCAGACCAGTTGCTGTACGGCGAGCCGCGCCCCGCCCCCGTCGGTCGGGTGCCGGGACGCCCCGGCCAGGTCGACGGTGGCGACGCCGGAGCGGACCGTCACCGCGCGCAGGTCGGTTCCGACCGGCCAGCCCGTGCGGTAGTCCGGGTCGATGCCGGACGGACCGTCGAGCATGTTCCGCACCGCCGCGGTGACCCGGTCCCGGGCCGAACCGTCCCGCACCCAGAGCCGGTGGAACTCCCGGTAGAGCCGGGGCCGGTCGGCGGGGCCGCCCAGGTAGTAGACGGCGAGGTCGGCGCGGCGCTGGCCGGGTGTCGTACCGCTGCTCGGTGGCGCCGACGGCGTGACCGGTTCCACGGTGGCCGGATCCGACGGTGCCGGGGCCGGGTCGGCGGCGCCGGGCGGGCTCGGCGGCGGCTGCGGGGTGGCCGGGCCGGCGACCGGCGCGACGGTCCGCTCCGGCGGGAGCCCGACGGCGAGTCCGACCGCCAGCGCGGCCACGGTCACCACGGCGACCGTCAGCACCCCGGCGGCCAGCGGTGACCAGCGCCGCCCGGCGACCGGTGCCCGCAGCCGGTCCGGTACCGGCCACCAGCCGGCTCGGCCGCCGCGGCGGCCGGCGCGGATCCGACGCTGGATCTCCGGCAGCGCGGCCGGCCCCGGTTCGATCCGCTCGGCGTGTGCCGCGAGGATGCGCCGCAGCACCTCCTCGTCGGCGGGTCGCCAACCGTCGACCGCCGGCCGGTCGCCGGCCGCCAGCCCGTTGTCGGGCCACCGGTTGTCGGCCGGTACTGTCCGGAACCCGTCCACCGGCCGTCCCGCTCCGTCGGCGCCGTCGGTGCCACCACCTGCTCGGATGTTCATCGCTGCGCTCCCAGGCTCTGTTTCAGCGCGGCCAGGCCGCGGAAGGTGTGGCTTTTCACCGCGCCCCGGCTGACCCGCATCAACTCGGCGGTCTCCGCCTCGGAGAGCTCGACGTAGTAGCGCAGGACGACCGCCTCCCGTTGCCGGGGCGGCAGGGCCCGCAACGCGGTGATCACCTCGTCGTGCCGGAGCAGGTCGAGCGCGCCGCTCTCCGCGCTGGGCATGTCGGCCCCGGGCCGGTTCGTCGCGACGTACACGGCGGCGACCCGGCGGTGCCGCAGCGCCGACCGGCACCGGTTGACCACGCTGGTCCGTAGGTAGCCCAGCGCCCGGTCCGGATCCCGCAGCCGGGACCACCGGTCGTGCAGCGCCACGTAGCCGTCCTGCACGATCTCCTCGGCCGCGCCCTGGTCGCGCAGGAGCAGGGTGGCGAGACGTACCAGCGGCCGGTAGTGGGCGACGAAGAGCCGGGTGACGGCCTCGTCCGCCGTCCACCCCGACGGAGGTCCGGGATACGTCATGGTCCTCCCGCCGAGCGGGTCGGAGACCAGGTGGGTTGTCACGCAGAGGTGACGCACGAACACCCGTGGTGGTTTACCGCCCGCCGTGTCGTCTTCCGATCCGCGCTGTCCTTCCGACCGGTGTGCTGCCGCTGTCCTCCGGTGTACCGCCGTCGGGCAGCCGACACCACCACACGGGCCGATACCCGACTAAATCCGGCCTCGTCCGGCAGATCACCCAGGTCCGCGAATATCAGAGGTGAACCGATGAGGATCTATGGATGACCTCGACGTGTGCCTATGCTGTCGGCCATGGCTCGCCGATCTACGTCGCTCGCGTTCGCGACCGCCACCCTCCTGCTCGCGGCCCTCGCCGGCTGCGCGCCCGTGGTCGACCCCGCCCCGCCTCCCGGACAGAACAACGCCTGTACGAAGGAGAACCTGACAACCAAGACCCCCGGCAAACTCACCGTCGCCACCGACGAACCCGCGCACGCGCCCTGGTTCAGCGAGAACATGCCGTCCAACGGCAAGGGCTTCGAGTCCGCGGTCGCCTACGAGGTGGCGGAGCGGCTCGGCTTCGCCCGGATCGACGTGCAGTGGATCCGGGTCAAGTTCAACAACGCGATCGCCCCCGGGCCGAAGGACTTCGACTTCACCGTCAACCAGTTCTCCATCAGCGACGAACGCCAGCAGGCGGTCGACTTCTCCTCGCCGTACTACCTGGTCCGGCAGGCGGTGATCGCGGCCAAGGACTCGCCGATCGCCGGTGCGACCACCCTCGCCGGGCTGAAGGGCGCCAAGCTCGGCGCCCAGGTCGGCAGCACCAGCTACCAGGCGATCACGGACATCATCCAGCCGACCGCGAAGGCCCAGGTCTACGACAACAACGACGACGCGAAGAAGGCCCTGCAGAACGGTCAGATCGACGGTCTGGTGGTCGACCTGCCCACCGCCTTCTACATCACGTCCGCCCAACTCAAGGACGCGGTCATCGTCGGTCAACTGCCCCAGGTGGGGTTGCCGGAGACGTTCGGTCTGGTCCTGGACAAGGACTCGCCGCTGACCGGCTGCGTCAGCAACGCGGTCAACGCGCTCCGCGAGGCCGGCACCCTCGCCGAACTGGAGAAGACCTGGCTCGCCGACGTGGCGGGCGCCCGCGAACTCACGTGAGGTCGACCGACCACCCCCTGTCCCCGGTCGCACTGGAGCGGGCCGCCTACCGGAAACGGCAGACGGTCCGCTCCGTGCTGGTCGCCGCCGCCTCGACCGGCGTGCTCGGCACGCTGCTCGTGGTGACGGTGACCGGCGCCCCCGGCTGGGACCGGGTCCGGCAGTCCTTCCTCGACCTCCGGATCGCCCGGGCGGCGCTGCCGGAGATCGTCACCGGGCTGTGGCTCAACCTCCGGCTGCTGGTCTTCTGCGCCGTCGGCGCACTCGCCGTCGGACTGGTCGTGGCACTGCTGCGTACCCTTCGCGGCCCGGTCTTCTTCCCGCTACGGACGCTGGCCGCCGGCTACACCTACACGTTCCGTGGCCTGCCGCTGATCATCGTGCTCTACGTCTTCACCCTCGGGGTGCCCGGACTGCGGCTGCAGGGCATGCCGTCGGTGTTGGTGCTCGGCGCCGCCGCCCTGGTCCTCACCTACGGCGGCTACCTGGCCGAGGTCTTCCGGGCCGGCATCGAGTCGGTGCACCCGAGCCAGCTCGCCGCCGCCCGGTCACTGGGCCTGACCCACCGGCAGACCATGCGGTACGTCGTCCTGCCCCAGGCGGTCCGCCGGGTCACCCCGCCCATGCTCAACGACGTCGTGGCGCTGCAGAAGGACGTCGGCCTCGTCTCGCTGGCCGGGCCGATCGACGCGGTACGGGCAGCCCAGATCGCGACCGCCGAAACCTTCAACTACACGCCGTACATCGTCGCGGGGGTGCTCTTCGTGCTGCTCGCCGTACCGTTGATCGCCGTCACCGACTGGGTGACGCTGCGCGCCGCCCGTCGGCAGGCGGCCCGATGACACCGCCGGTGCTGAGCTGCCGCAACCTGCGCAAGGTCTACGCCGGCCAGGTGGTGCTCGACGGGCTCGACCTCGACGTCGACGAACACGAGGTGGTGGCGCTGATCGGCGCCTCGGGGTCCGGCAAGTCCACCCTGCTGCGCTGCGTCAACCTGCTGGAGGAACCCGACGACGGCACCGTGCACCTCGACGGCGAGCACATCACCGCGCCCGGCATCGACCCCGACCTGGTACGACGTCGGATCGGCATCGTCTTCCAGGCGTACAACCTGTTTCCGCACCTGCGGGTGCTGGACAACATCACCCTGGCTCCGGTGCGGGTGCACCGGCGGCCCCGCGCCGAGGCCGAGGCGCAGGCCCGGGAACTGCTCGCCCGGGTCGGCCTGGCGGAGCGGGCCGACAGCTACCCGGACCGGCTCTCCGGGGGCCAGCAGCAGCGGGTGGCGATCGTCCGGGCCCTGGTCAACTCGCCCCGGCTGCTGCTGCTCGACGAGGTGACCTCGGCACTCGACCCGGAACTGGTCGGCGAGGTGCTGACAATGATCCGGTCTCTGAAGGCGGAGGGCATGACGATGGTGCTGGCCACCCACGAGATGGGTTTCGCCCGGGAGGTCGCCGACCGGGTCTGCTTCCTCGACGGTGGCCGGGTCCTCGAGCAGGGGCCGCCGGAACAGGTGCTCGGTGAGCCGACGCAGCCGCGAACCCGGCGGTTCCTCCGCCGGATCATCGAGGCCGGCCGGCTCTGACCGGCAGGCCCGAAGCTATCCCGCCCGCTCGACGGTGAAGGTGTAACAGCCCCAGGCGACGTTGCGGCTGTGCAGTTGGACGATCGCCGGGTCGCTGAACAGGTCGGCGATCACCGTCTCCGGGTCGCCGCCGTCGTGCACCCGGGCGGTCCGGATCCAGCCCCGGTTGTCGTACGCGCGCAGGACCTGCTGGCGGCCGCGGAAGGCGGCGGGATAGCCGTCGCCGCCCGGGCCCGGACACGGCTCGGCGTGGGTGTACACCGCTCCGGTTTCCCGGTACGGGCTGGCCGGCATCGGTGGCCGGTAGCCGAACAACAGGATCGGCTCGTCCGGTTCGGCCAGCCGCAGGCAGCAGCGCAACTGTTCGCCGCCCTCGGCGGTCTGCCGCTCGACCGGGTGGCCGGAGGCGTCCCGCCCGCTGGTCCGTACCCGGTCCAGCTCGATTCCGGCGATGGCCCGCACCCTGAACGTGGTGGTGGTCGTGGTGGTCATGTTCCCGATCCTGCTCCGGCCGCCGACCGGATGCTGGCGGGAATCGGTCCTGGCGTCGGCTGTCCGCCCCGGCTGGTAGAACCGTCGCGTGATTCAGGTGACCGACCCGTTGGCTGGACTCGACGAGGTCGGGTGGGATTCGCTGTACCACGCGTACGGGCCGGCGGTCGACGTACCGGACCAGCTGCGGGGGCTGCGCTCGGCGGAGTCGGCGGTCCGGCACGCGGCGCTGTCGGAACTGTACGGCAACGTCTACCACCAGGGCACCCGGTGGGGAGCGAGTCGGTACGTGGTGCCGTTCCTGGTGGCCCTGGTCGACGACCCGGCCACCCCGGACCGGGCGGCGGTGGTCGGCCTGCTCCGTGCGGTGGTCCTCGGCGACCAGCGCGACGACGCGCTGCCGTTCGAGGCCCGCCGGGTCTTCGCCGCCGCCGAGGGGATCACCGACGAGCAGACGGCGCTTGTCGATCGGCATCTGCAGGCGGAGGACCTGTTCGACCACGAGGAGGTGGCGGAACTCGCCGACGGTGTGGCGGTGCGCTGGGCGGCCGACGCCTACGCCGCCGGGGCCCGGCACCTGGACCGGTACGTCGTCTGGCTCACCGACCCGGACGACCTGGTCGCCGCCCTCGCGGCCGAACTGGTCGCCTGGTTTCCGCCCACCGGCCCCGGGCTGGCCGCGCTCCTGGCCGTGCCCGGGACCCGCCGCGACGTGCGGGCCAGCGCGAACCTGACGCTGGCCCGCTGGCCGGCCGGCTCCATACCGGCCGGTCGGCCGCCCGCCGGATCGACGCCGGACACCCGACCCGACGGGTCACCACGGGTCGACTCCGTCCTCGAGGAACTGCTGACGGCCACCGAGCCGGTCGTCCGGGTCACGGCCGCGGTGGCGTTGGCCCTGCGCCTGGCCCGGCGGGACACCGACCGACTGCCCGACCTCGCGCTCGACGCGCTGACCGGAGCCCACGTCGACGACTACGACGCCGACGTACCCGGTTGGGACCGGCCGGTACGCGGCTTCGTCGCGATCGCCCTGCACACGCTCGGCCTCAACTGAGCCACCCCGGTCGACGCGACGGCCGGTCAGGGCCGGACGTTGATCTCCCGGATCGCCACGGCGGCCTCCAGGGCCGCGACGGTCGCGGCCCAACCCTTGTCCTCGGCGGAGCCGGGCAGCCCCGCCCGGTCCCGGGCCTGCTCCAGGTTGTTGACCGTGAGTACGCCGTGCGCGACCGGGGTCGAGGTGTCCAACGCGATCCGGGTGAGCCCCTCGGTCACCGACTGGCAGACGTAGTCGAAGTGCGCGGTCGCGCCCCTGATCACCACGCCGAGCGCCACCACCGCGTCACAACGCCGGGCCAGCGCCTGGGCCACCACCGGCAGCTCCACCGAGCCGGCGACCCGGGCCACCACCACGTCGTCCACGCCGCACGCCTTCGCCGCGGTGACCGCCCGGTCCAGCATGTGGTCGGTGAGTTCACCGTGCCAGCGGGACGCCACCACCCCGATCGTGAGCCCCGACGCGTCCACCGTCGAGGCGTCCGGCTCTCCGAAACCCGCCATCGTCACGCCAACCTTTCCGTAACCTCGGTCAGTCCCGCCAGCCGCGCCGGACCGGCGGCCTGCCCCGCCAACTCCTCCACCGGCCGGGTCGACTGCTCCCCGTGCCGGGTCCGTTCCGCCGGTCGTACCGCGTCGGCCAGCCCGTTGCGCCCCTCCACCCCGACCGGCCCGTCCAGCTCGTCCAGCAGATGCCCCATCCGGTCCCGCTTGGTCCGCAGGTAGCGGAGGTTCTCCGGGGTGGCCCGGACCGGCATCGGCTCCCGACCGGCCACGGTCAGCCCGTACCCCTCCAACCCGGCCCGCTTGGCCGGGTTGTTGGTCAGCAGCCGCATCGACCGGACCCCGAGGTCGTAGAGGATCTGCGCGCCGGTGCCGTAGTCGCGGGCGTCGGCGGGCAGCCCCAGGTCGAGGTTCGCGTCGACGGTGTCCCGGCCCTGGTCCTGCAACTGGTACGCCTGCAGCTTGTGCAGCAGGCCGATGCCGCGTCCCTCGTGTCCGCGCATGTAGAGGACCACGCCGCGCCCCTCGGCGGCGACCCGGGCCAGCGCGGCGTCGAGCTGCGGCCCGCAGTCGCAGCGCAGCGACCCGAAGACGTCACCGGTCAGGCACTCCGAGTGCACCCGGACGAGGATGTCCCGTCCGTCGCCGACCTCGCCGTAGACCATCGCGATGTGCTCGGCGGACTCGAACTCGGCGCGGTAACCGACGGCCCGGAACTCGCCGTACCGGGTTGGCAGCCGGGTCTCCACGACCCGCTCGACCTGCCGCTCGGTCCGGCGGCGGTACGCGATCAGGTCCGCGATGCTGATCAGCGTCAGCCCGTGCTCGGCGGAGAACTTCTCCAGGTCCGGCAGCCGCATCATGGTGCCGTCGTCGTTGACCAGTTCGCAGAGCACGCCGGCCGGCCGGAGCCCGGCGAGCTGGGCGAGGTCGAGGGCGGCCTCGGTGTGCCCGGCCCGGCGCAGCACCCCGCCCGGCTTGGCCCGCAGCGGTACGACGTGTCCCGGCCGGGTCAGGTCGGTCGGGTCGGTGGCCGGGTCGGCGAGCAGCCGGATGGTGTGCGCCCGGTCCGCTGCCGAGATGCCGGTGCTGACCCCCTCCCGGGCGTCCACCGCCACCGTGTACGCCGTACCGCGCCGGTCCTGGTTGGTGTGGTACATCGGCGGCAGTTCGAGCCGGTCCGCCTCCTCCTCGGTGATCGGCGCGCAGATGTAGCCGGAGGTGTGCCGGACCATGAAGGCCAGCAGTTCGGGCGTGGCCTTCTCGGCCGCGAAGATCAGGTCTCCCTCGTTCTCCCGGCTCTCGTCGTCGACGACCACCACCGGGCGGCCGGCCGCGATGTCGGCCAGGGCCTGTTCGATGCTGCCGAATCCCGTTGTCATGCCACGGCCTCCAGTCCGTCGGCCGGCAGTCGTCCACCGGTCGTCAGCAGTCGCTCCACGTACTTGGCGAGCACGTCCACCTCCAGGTTGACCGGCTCGCCGACCTGCTTGGCGCCGAGCGTGGTCGCCTTGAGGGTGGTCGGGATCAGCCCGACCGAGAACGTCTCCGCGTCCAGCGCGGCCACCGTCAACGAGATCCCGTCGACGGTGATCGAACCCTTCTCCACGACGTACCGGGCGAGACCGGCGGGCAGGGTGAAGGTCACCGTCTCCCACTGCTCGGCCGGTTCCCGCCGGACGATCGCGGCCACCCCGTCGACGTGTCCCTGCACCAGGTGTCCACCGAGCCGACTGCCCAGCGTGGCGGCCCGTTCCAGGTTGACCGGGTCGCCCGGACGCAGCGCCCCCAGCGCGGTACGCCGGAACGTCTCACCCATCACGTCGGCGGTGAAGACGTCGCCCTCGACGTCGACCACGGTCAGACAGACCCCGTTGACCGAGATCGAGTCGCCGTGCCGGGCGTCGGAGACGACCAGCGGACCACGGATGGCGACCAGGGCGGAGTCGCCGCCCGTGTCGGTCCGTCGTACCAGTTCGCCCAACTCCTCCACGATTCCGGTGAACATTCGCTCAGCCCTCCGTCTTCCGGGGAAACGCGGTGACCCGCAGATCGGGTCCAACCGGGGTGATGTCGGTGAACTCCAGGTCGATAACCTCGGAGATGGTCGTGGGGCCGGCGTCGGCCAGGGCGGCGGGGCCGGCGCCGAGCAGCTTCGGCGCCAGGTAGCCGACGACCTTGTCGACCAGGCCGGCGGCGAGGAACGCGCCGGCCAGGATCGGCCCGCCCTCCAGCAGGGCCGCGCGGACCCCGCGCTGGTAGAGGGCGGCGAGCAGGGCGGGCAGGTCGACCTTCCCGTCCGCGCCGGCGCCGACCTCGTCGGCGGTCGCCACCCAGGTGGGGGCGGCGGCGTCCCGGACCCGGGCGTCGGCCGGGGTACGTCCCTCGCTGTCCACCACGACCCGCAGCGGCTGGCGGATGGCGAGGCTGCCGTCGCGCAGGTTCCGGACGGTCAGCCGTGGGTCGTCGGCGAGAACCGTGCCGACCCCGACGATCACCGCGTCGACGGTGCCGCGCAGCGCGTGCACGTCGATCCGGGCCGCCTCGGACGTGATCCACATGCTGGTGCCGTCGGCCGCCGCGATCCGCCCGTCCAGGGTCGCCGCGTACTTCCAGATCAGGTAGGGGCGGTTCCGTCGTACCGCGGTCAGCCAGGCCAGGTTGCCGGCCTCCGCCTCGGCGGCCCGGACCCCGAGCTCGACCTCGACCCCGGCGGCCCGGAGCGTCTCGGCGCCGCCGGCGGCGACCGGGTTGGGGTCGGTGACCCCGACCACGACCCGGCGGACACCGGCCCGGATCAGTGCCTCGGTGCAGGGCCCCGTGCGACCGGTGTGGTTGCAGGGCTCCAGGGTGACCACCGCGGTGCCGCCCCGGGCCCGCTCACCGGCCTGGGCGAGCGCCACGATCTCGGCGTGCGGGCCACCGGCGTAGGCGTGGAAGCCCTCTCCCACGATCTCGCCACCCGAGTCGAGCAGCACGCACCCGACCAGCGGATTGGGACTTGTCGTACCCAGACCGCGGGCCGCCAGCACGATCGCCCGGCGCATCGCCTCGTCGGTGGAGACACTCCCCATGCCGATCCTTCTCCCTCTCCCTCGCGCGGTTTCCCGGTGCGCGCGGGCGGGGCGGGGAGGCTGCCGGCCGGTGGGCCGGGCGAACGGAGACGGGCAGGGGACGGCAGCAGCCGACCCCGGCGGACCACGATGGTCGGCGCGGCGAAGCCGCCCGACCGGGCCCGTCCGTCCCGCGCGCTGTCTCCCATCCGGACTGTCTGGGCGTGGGCGGATGCCCGCGCCCAACCGTCGGCCCCGGAGTCTCACCAGGTCCACCGGTCGGCCGTACGGCCGACCGGGTCGCGGGCTTACCGGGAGCTGTCGCCCCGGATCACCGCCGGTTCGGAATTTCACCGAGTCCCGCCAGCGCGTGGTGGGTACCGGTCGAGTGTTACACGAAACGGGGCGGCAAAGGTCAACGAGGCGACGGACTTCACAGCACAGTGACCCCGGTCACGTTCGCCCCGGGGCCGTCCAGGGCGGGACGACTCAGCTGAGTTCGCCACCACCGCGGGTCTTCGGGCCGCGCCGTCGGTCCATCGCGACGAAGGAGCCGGGCTGGCTCTTCGCCACCGTCTTCATCTCGGACGCGGCCGCGATCACCTCGAGCGGGTCGGTGAACCGACGCTCGGGCACCGAGAGCGAGACCCCGATGGAGAGGGTGACCAGGTGGGCCCGCTGGATGTTGCCCCGCCGGTCCTTGAGCTCGACGTAGCCGCGCTTGGCGTCCTCCGGGTCGTACAGTTCGTCGGCGGTCTTCTCGAAGTCGACGACGGCCCGTTCGGTGAGCGGCCGGACCTGCTCCGGGGCGCAGACGATGACAAAGTCGTCGCCGCCGATGTGTCCGAGGAAGGCCGGGGGCAGCCCCACCGAGACGACCGCCCGGTGCAGGCTGCGGGCCAGGGCGCTGATGAACTCGTCGCCCCGGACGAAGCCGTACCGGTCGTTGACGCTCTTGAACCGGTCGATGTCGATGTAACCGACCGCGTAGTCGACGCCGCTGCGTACCCGGTCGCCGATCTCCCGCCGGACCCGGGTGTTGCCGGGCAGCCCGGTCAACGGGGAAACCTCCCGGGCCTCCTTGTTGCGCCGCAGCGTGGAACTGACCCGGGCCACGAGTTCCGCGGTGTCGAAGGGCTTGACCACGTAGTCGTCCGCGCCGGCGGTGAGCCCGTGAACCTTGTCCACGGTCAGCCCCTTGGCAGTCAACATGATCACCGGCAGCGCGGAGGTCATCGGGTTGGCCCGCAGCCGCCGGGTCAGCTCCAGCCCGTCGATCCGGGGCATCCGCAGGTCGACGACGGCGAGGTCGGGACGGCGACGCTCGATCAACTCGAGTGCCTCCTGGCCGTCTCTGGCCTGCATCACCTCGAAACCGTGCAACTTTAGATTGAACGAGACGAACCGGACAATGTCCTCGTCGTCATCGACAACCAGGATCAGGTCGGGCCGCTCCTCGGTCTCGTCGACGCTCATGCCGGCACCCCGACACCGCACCAGCCGATTCGCTCGCTCCGCTCGCTCATGCCCGGGAGGCGGCGGTTTCGGCCAGCTGCCGGAGCCGGGTCACCGCCGCGGCGGGATCCGCGGCGCCGTAGACCGCGGTGCCGGCGACGAACGCGTCCGCGCCGGCCTCCGCCGCCTGCCCGATGGTGTCGGCCGCGATCCCGCCGTCGACCTCGATCCGCAGCTCCAGATGGCCGGCCGCGACGTGGCGGCGGGCGGTCCGGACCTTGTCGAGCAGTTCGGGGATGAACCGCTGCCCCCCGAAACCCGCCTTGATAGTCATGATCAGCAATGTATCGAAGCTGGGCAACAGGTCAAGGTACGGTTCGATCGGAGTGTCCCGGTCGATCGCCAGCCCCGCCTTGGCTCCGGCCGACCGCAGGTCCTTCGCGAGCGCCACCGGGTCGTCGCACGCCTCGGCGTGGAACGTGACGTTGTACGCCCCGGCGTCGGCGTAACTCGGCGCCCAGCGCCGCGGATCCTCGATCATGAGGTGCACGTCGAACGGCAGATCCGTCGCCGCCAGCAGGCTCTGCACCACCGGCAGCCCGATGGTCAGGTTCGGCACGAAGTGGTTGTCCATCACGTCGACGTGCAACCAGTCCGCGGCGGACTCCACCGCCCGGACCTCGTCGGCCAGCCGGGCGAAGTCGGCGGCGAGGATGCTGGGCGCGACGATCGGCGCTGCTACGGTCACCGCGCCAGTGTACGAACGTCGACTGCCCCGACGATCGCCGGATTCACCACCTGACCGAACGGAACCACCCGCTCACCGCACGCCGACCGCGGCTCGTGATGGCCCGCGAGGCCCCGCTCACCGCCCGCTCGGCACCGCCCCGTCGAGGAAGTGGTCCAGGCTCACCGGCAGGTCCCGGACACGTACGCCGGTGGCGTGGTGGGCGGCGTTCGCGATCGCCGCGGCGGTCCCGACGATGCCCAGCTCGCCAATGCCCTTCGAGCCCATCGGGTTGACGTACGGGTCGTCCTCGGGCAACAGGTGCACCTCGACCGAGCCGACGTCGGCGTTGGTGGCGATGTGGTATTCGGCGAGATCGTGGTTGACCACGTGCCCGAACCTCGGGTCGATCACCGCCTGCTCGTGCAACGCCATCGACAACCCCATGGTCATCCCGCCGAGCAGTTGTGAACGGCCGGTCTTCGGGTTGATGATCCGCCCGGCGGCGAAGACCCCGAGCAGCCGGGGCACCCGGATCTCGCCGGTCTCCTCGTGCACCCGCACCTCGGCGAACTGCGCACCGAAGGCGTACATCGACAGGCGCGCCATCTCCGGGTTCTCCGGCATCTCCACGGTGACCTCGAGCCCTGAGGCCGGCACCGTGCCGCCGTACTCGTCGGCGAGCCGACGGGTCAACTGGCGGGCCGCCTCGACCACGGTGGAGCCCCACGAGGTCATCCCGGACGACCCGCCGGCCGCCATCGCCGACGGCAGGTCGGTGTCGCCGATCCGCAGGTCGATCCGGTCGACCGGCACCGCCAACGCGTCGGCGGCGATCTGGGTCAGGCTGGTCCAGGTGCCGGTGCCGAGGTCGGCCGCGCCGATCAGTACCGCGTAGCGGCCGTCCGGCCCCAACCGGATGGTGGCCACCGAACCCGGCAGCCGGTAGACCGGGTACATCGAGGCGGCGACGCCGGTGCCGATCAGCCAGCCCGCCTCCCGCCGGCTGCGCGGCGCCGGGTCGCGCCCGGCCCAGCCGAACCGGCGGGCCCCCTCCTCCAGACAGGCGACCAGGTTGCGGCTGGAGAACGGCCGGTCCAGTTCCGGGTCGACCGCCGGCTCGTTGATGATCCGGAACTCGACCGGATCCCGCCCACAGGCGATCGCCATCTCGTCCATCGCCGACTCCAGGGCGTACATGCCGGGGGTCTTGCCCGGCGCCCGCATGATCGTCGGCGTCGAGACGTCGAGCCTGACCATCCGGTGCGTGGTACGCCGGTTCGACGCCGCGTACATCACCCGGGTCGGCGTCACGGTCTGCTCGGCGAACTCCTTGTTCCGGGCGGTGACCTGGACGGACTCGTGGGTCACCGCGACCAGCCGACCGCTGTCGTCGGCGCCGAGCCGGACCCGCTGGATCGACGGCGTCCGGTAACCGACCTGGGAGAACATCTGCTGCCGGGTCAGTGCCAGTTTCACCGGCCGGCCCGGAACCGCCATCGCGGCCAGCACCGCCAGACTGACGTCGGCGTGCGCGTGCAGCTTCGACCCGAACGCCCCGCCGACGTGCGGCGACATCACCCGGACCCGCTCCTCGGCGAGCCCGAACAGTTCGGCGACCGAGGTACGCAGCCGGTGCACCCCCTGACTGCCGACGTGCAGGGTGAGCCGGTCGTCGGCCCAGAGCGCGGTGGTGGAGTGCGGCTCGATCGGGTTGTGGTGGTAACGCGGGGTGGTGTAGACGGCCTCGTGCCGGACTGCCGCCCCGGCCAGCGCCGCCTCCGGATCGCCGCGTTCACTGTCGGTCGCGAAGCCGCCGTTGACCACCTCCGGGGCGTACCGCTGCGGATGGTCGAAGCGCAGTTCGACGTCGTGCGGCACCGGCAGGTATTCGAACCGGACGAGCGCGGCGGCGTGCCGGGCGACCTCCGAGGTCTCCGCGACGACCGCCCCGACGAGCTGGCCCCGGAACGTCACCTCGTCGGTCTGCAGGAGCGCGATCTCCGGGTCGTCCGAGGAGGCGACCCGGGTCGCGTTCCGGTACGTCAGCACCGCCAGCACGCCGGGCACCGCCTCCGCCTCGTCGGTCCGCACCCCGACGATCCGGCCGGCCGCGATGGTCGACTGCAGCGGGTACACGTAGGCAGGACTCTCCACCGGCTGTTCGAAGGCGTACCGGGCGGTGCCGGTGACCTTCGCCGGCCCGTCGAAGCGGTCCAACGGCGTACCGATGGCCCGCGCCTGCAGCGTCATCGTCGCCCTCCTCCGCCTCGACCGCCCGTCCCATCCCAGCTTTGCGCACGGAAGGGCCCCTTATGAACGTTTTCGGTAGAGGGCGCGCGCCTTCCTCACGTCTGCGCTCAGCCGCGCACCCGCACGCGCGCAGACACGCAGGCGCGCGCACGAACGGGCGGACGGGCGAACAGGCGTACGGACAGCCGTCCGGGCCGGTCGTCGAACCGGGAGTACGGCGACCCGGCTGCGACGGGGGACGGCTCAGTTGCGACGGAGTACGGCGAGGAACATCGCGTCGGTGCCGTGCCGGTGCGGCCACAACTGCACCGTCGGGCCGTCACCCAGACCCGGCATGCCGGCCGGCAGCAGCGGCCGGGCGTCGACGAAGTCGGCCGGTACCCCGGAACGTCGGGCCGCCTCGGTGACCGAGACGTGGGTCTCCACCACGTGCGGCGAGCAGGTCACGTAGCCGACCACCCCGCCGGGGCGTACCGCCCGCAGCGCGGCGCCGAGCAGTTCCCGCTGCAGCCGGGTCAGCGCCGGCAGGTCGGAGGGTTGGCGGCGCCAGCGGGACTCCGGCCGGCGGCGCAGCGCGCCGAGACCGGTGCACGGCGCGTCGACGAGGACCCGGTCGAACGCCTGCTCCGGCAGGTCGGAATCGCTGCCGACGGTCCGGCCGTCGGTGTGCAGCACGGTGACCGGCAGTCCCCGGGTCGCCTGCTCGACCAGCCGGGCCCGGTGCTCGGCGACCTCCACCGCGGTCAGCTTCGCGCCCCGCATCGCCGCCATCGCGCCGAGCAGCCCGGACTTGCCACCCGGGCCGGCGCACAGGTCGAGCCAACGCTCGTCCGGACCGTCCAGCTCGGCGGCGACCAGCGCGGCGGCGACAAGCTGGGACCCCTCGTCCTGGACGTGGGCCCGGCCGTCCTGCACCGCGGTCAGCTCGCCCGGCGCGCCACCGCCGGAGAGGTAGACCGCGTACGGGGAGAACGCCCCCGGGGCGCCGTCCACCTGCTCGGCCACCTTGACCGCGTCGGCCCGCCCGGGCCGGACGCAGAGGTGCACCGACGGGGGCTGGTTGTCCTCGATCAGCAGCCGGGTCGTCTCGCCGAGGTCGCCACCGAGTGCCTCGCTGAACGCCCGCACGATCCACTCGGGATGGCTGTAGGTGACCGCGAGGTGCCCGATCGGGTCGGTGTCGTAGGAGGGCGCCAATTCGGTCAGCCAGGTGTCGGCGTCCTTGCCGGCGACCTCCCGCAGCACCGCGTTGGCGAACCCGGCCGCGCCCGGGGCCAGCGAGCGCACCAGGTCGACGGTCGAGGAGACCGCCGCGTGCGCCGGGACCCTGGTGTACAGCAGTTGGTAGGCGCCGAGCCGCAGGGCGTCCCGGGGTTGCGGGTCGATCCGGGCGACGTCCCGGCCGGCCGCGGCCGACAGGATCGCGTCGAGGGTGCCCCGCAGCCGCAGGGTGCCGTACGTCAGCTCGGTGGCGAACGCCGCGTCCCGGCCGTGCAGCCGTCGGTCCCGCAGGATGCCGGGCAGGACGAGGTTCGCGTACGCGTCGTCCCGGTGCACCGCCTCGATCGCCTCGTACGCCGCGTGCCGGGGCAGGTCGACGGCGAGACGCCCGGGGCGGGGTGCCCGCCCGGCCCGGTCCCGACCGTCCCGACCGTCCCCGCGGCTCCGGTCCCGGCCGTCCCGGTCGGACCGGCCGCGGTCGACGCCGCGACTCCGGTCGGCGCCGCCCCGGGCCGCAGGGCCCCGATCCCGGTCGGACCGGCGCCGGTCGTCGCCCTGGTTACCGCCGACTGTCCGCATCCGTCCGCTGTCCTCGCTCACTCGAATCGCTCTCCGGCCGCCACCCGCAGCCCACGTGCCCAGTCCGGGGCCGGCATGGCTTTCTTGCCGGCAGCCCGGACCTCGCCCAGGACGACCGGGGTGGTCGCCGTCCCGACGAGTACCCGGGTACGTTCCACCAGCAGTTCGCCGGGTTTGAGTTCGGGTCCGTCGGCAACCGGCCGGGCTGGGCCGAGCTTGACCCGGGCATCCCGGAACAGGGTCCACGCCCCTGGTGCCGGCGTCGCCGCCCGGATCCGCCGGTCGACGGCGAAAGCCGGGTCGGTCCAGCGGACCTGACCGTCGGTGGCGGTGAGTTTGGGTGCCACCGACACGCCCTCGGCGGGCTGCGGCACCGCCTCGGCGGTGCCCCGCCCGATCGCGTCGAGGACGGCGACGAGCAGCCCCGCCCCGGCCGCGGCCAGCCGCTCCAGCAGGTCGCCGGAGGTGTCGGTGGGCCGGATCTCCTCGGTCAGGGTGCCGAAAACCGGGCCGGTGTCCAGCCCTTCCTCGAGCTGGAAGACGCTCGCCCCGGTGAGTTGGTCACCGTGCAGCACCGCATGCTGCACGGGTGCCGCCCCGCGCCACGCCGGAAGAAGTGAGAAGTGCAGGTTGACCCAACCGTGGGTGGGGATCGCCAGGGCGACCGGCGGCACCAGGGCCCCGTAGGCGACCACCGGGACGCAGTCCGGTGCGAGGTCACGCAGCCGGTCGAGGAACTCCGGCTCCCGGGGGCGGGCCGGGGTCAGTACCTCGATGCCGCGCTCGTCGGCCCAGGTGCCTACCGGGGAGCGGACCAGTCCCCGCCCCCGCCCCGCCGGCGCGTCGGGTCGGGTGACGACGGCCAGCAGCTCGTGCGACGAGGCGGCGATCGCGTCCAGTGCGGGTAGGGCGACCGCCGGCGTACCGGCGAAGATCAGACGCACTCCGTCGTCACCGACCCAGGCCGAACGGGTTCGCCGAGCGGTCGGAGCCGAGCCCGAACCGGCTGGCCAGCGACTGGCGCCGGCCGGGCGGGGCGTCGTGCGGGCTCACCTTGACCACCGGCGGCGCGGCCTCGTCGTACCAGTCGGCCTGCCGGATGGCCTTCATCGCCTCCTTGCGCGCCTCCGGGTCCAGCCGGTCCAGGAAGAGGACCCCGTCGAGGTGGTCGGTCTCGTGCTGCACACAGCGGGCCATCAGGCCGGTGCCGACGATCTGCAGCGGGTCGCCGTGCTCGTTGAAGCCCTTGGCGATCACGTTGAGCCGGCGTTTGGTGTCGAAGTACAGCCCGGGGATGGAGAGACAGCCTTCCTGGCCGTCCTGTTCCTCCTCGTCCGGGAAGTGCAGTACCGGGTTGACCAGGTGCCCGACCACGTCGTCGACGTCGAAGGTGAAGACCCGCAGGCCGACGCCGAGCTGCGGCGCGGCGAGCCCGGCGCCGTTCTGCTCGCGCATCGTGTCGGTCAGGTCGGCGACCAGCTTGCGCAGCTCAACGTCGAAGTCGACGACCGGTTCGGCCGGGGTGCGCAGCACCGGGTCGCCGAAGAGACGGATGGGCTGGACGGTCACGCGGGGTGGCTCCTTCACGGGTGGCGGAAAACGGCGGTGCCGTACCAGTCTACGGGCGGGACGGCGGTGACCAGGTCACCGCCCGACGCCAGGCGGCGACCGCCGGGACCGCGGCTCCGGGCCGCGCGACCCCGGCCTGGAGATCCGGGTACGACCGCCGGCGCGCCCGGTCACGCCGAGGGAGCGGCTCCGGGCTACGCCGAGGGGCAGCCGGGGTCGCCGGCCAGTACGGTGTCGGTACGGTCCAGGATGTGCTCGGGAAGCGGCAGCTGGGTGCCGTGGGCGGCGTCCCAGTCGTAGATCACGCTCAGCCCGACCTCGGCCCGGAAGTAGTCGATCGCGCTGAGTCCACCGACCACGGTCTCGTCGCACTCGGCGACCAGCCGACCGGGGACCAGTTTGAAGCCGTTGCGGAGCGCCGCGCTGAGCCGTCGGTGGCCGTCGACCACGAAGAACCGCTCGCCGGTGTACCCGATGCTCAGCGGCTCGAGGGCCTCCTCGCCGGCCTGCCCGACCTGGGTGACGAACTCGTCGGAGTCCCAGAGGCCGCGCAGCGACTGGATCTCCACGGTGGGGTAGATCCGGCTTGGGTCGAGCAGCAGCAGCGGGGGCGACTCGCGGAGGATCTCCTGGCCGAAGGTGCCGTCGTACGCGGCGATGACGTGCTCCACCACCTCGAGCGCGGACGCCTTGGTGGTGTCGCAGATCAGGTCGTAGTTGCGCAGCTTCGCCTTGTCGACGCCGTACCGGACGAGGAAGCGGTTCCGTTCGCTGTCGCTGCGCTCCTGGAGTTTGTCCCTCGCCTCCTCGATCGAGGAGTAGCTCTCGGCCGGGCCGGACGGCCGGGCGAGGACCCGGCGGGCCGCCTCGGTCGGCTCGGTGATCATGTGGATCTTGAGAGCGTGTTTGAAGAAGTGCCAGGCGAGCCGGCTGTCGACGATCAACTGTTCACCGGAGTCGGCGATGTCCTGCTGGAGTTGGTCGACGTAGCCGTCGACCGCCTGGTCGAGTTCCGCGTGCAGGTTGAGCTGCAGCGCGGTCATCTGCCGCTGTTGTGCCATTTCCCGGTAGAGATCACCGACACTCACCCGCCGCAGGCCCAGCCGCTTGGCGAGTTCGATCGAAACGGTGCTCTTGCCGCTACCAAGATCGCCATTCAGGACGATCGACTGCCGACCGGTCACGACCTACCCACTCCTGATCCCGGGCTCGTCAAGATCAATAGCTTGAGCGCCGAACCGGCGCGATCACTCACCGTTACGCAACCCCGCGCGCAGCATGAGGGGCGATGGTATCACCCGTATCCTGGCCATCCGGTCGGACACCAAGTCCGTCCCCCCTCGGATACCCCGGATCACCCACAGAGAAAACAACTCTCCGTGAGGGAGATCTCGCAACAGGTGAACCTGATTCGGACCCCGGGGGGTCGGCGACGACGCCGGCTCCGGGATGACAGCCGGTCAGAAGATGGCGTTCGGGTCGACCTGGACGCGTACCGGCTGGTTCGCCTTCCGGGCCGTACGCACCGCCGCCGCGGTGTGCAACGCGGCGGCGAGGGCGGCGGCGCGGGACCGGGGCACCCGGACCAGCATCCGTTCCTGCCCTTCGCCGGCCGGCACCGGACCGAGCAGTTCCGCCCCCTCGGGCAGCCGGGCCGCCTCGAGCAACTCCGCCACCGCCGGTGCCGTACCGGTCAGACTCGCCATCCGGGCCGCTGGCGGGAAGCCCAGCTCACGTCGTTCGGTCAGCTCGCGGGCGGCGAACCAGACCGGATCCCAGCGCAGCAGCGCCTGCACCGGCGCCAGCCCGCCGTCGGCGACCACCACCACCCGGCCACCGGCCGGACCGGGCCGGGCCAGCGCCGCCGCCGCCAGCCAACGCCGCAACGCCTCCTCCCCGGCCCGCAGGTCGGCCCGGGTGAGCAACGCCCAGGAGTCGAGCAGCAGGACGGCACCGAAGCCGCCCGCGGCGACCGGCTCGGCACCCGGGGTGGAGATCACCAGACCGGCGCCGCCGGGTACCGCGTCCAACACCTCCTCCCGGCCCGAGGTCCGCACCGGCACTCCGGGGAACGCCCGGCCGAGTTCCTCGGCGGTACGTCGGGCGCCCACCACCGCCGCCCGCAGCCGCCGACCTCCGCAGTGCGGACAGGCGTACCCGGCGGCGACCCGGGCGCACCACCGGCAGGCGGGGGGCGCACCCGCCGACCGCAGTCCGAGCGGACCGGCGCAGTGCGGACACCGGGCCGGCGCACGGCACTCGGCGCAGGCCACCGACGGCAGGTAACCGCGTCGGGGCACCTGGACCAGGACCGGGGTGTCGGCCTTCAACGCCGTCCGGGCCGCCTCCCAGGCGAGACTGGGCAGACGGGCGGATGCGGCGGCGGGGTCGCGGGCCAGCTGCGGATCGTCCCCGGTCGGCGTCACCCGGGGCGTACGGGACCGCAGGGTCGACCGGTCGGCGACGATCTCCCTCGCCCATCCGGTCTCCACCAGCAGTTGCCCCTCCACCGTCCGGGCGTGCCCGGCCACCAGGGCGGCGGCGTTGCCGAGCTGGGCACGGGTCAGCAGCACCTCCCGGGCGTGCGGGTACGGTGCCCTCGGCTCGGCGTGCAGATCGTCCCCGTCGTCCCAGATCGCCACCAGTCCGAGGTCCGCGACCGGGGCGAACATCGCCGCCCGGGTCCCGATGACCACCGGCACCCCGCCTCGGCAGGCGGCCAGGAAGGCCCGGTACCGCCGGGCCGGGCCGAGCGCCGCGGAGAGCGTGACGTGCCGGCCGGGACCGAGGTGTCGGGTCAGCGCGGCGTCGAGTCGTCCGAGGTCGCGCGCGTCGGCGACCACGGCGACCACGCCCCGCCCGCTGCCCACGGTGGCTGCGGCGGCCTCCGCGAACCGTTCCGCCCACGCCTCGCCGGGCAGGGCGTTCCACACCGCCCGTGGGGCCCGCCCGTCGGCGAGGGCGCGCAGGAACCCCGGGCCGGCCGGATAGTTCCGCCAGCCCGCCCCGTCGCCACCGGACTCCCCGACGCCCACCGGCCCACCCGGCTCCCCGACGCCGGCGGTCACGTCGGCAACCGCCCCGCCCACCGGCCCACCGGGCTCGCTGGCACCGGCATCGACCGCGGCAGCGCCGCCGGACACCGGCCCACCGTCGACCGCCGGCGCGTCAGGAACGTCGGCGACGTCCCCGGCGGCAGCGGCGGGACCGGGATCCGGCGCCTCGCGTTCCACCCGGGCGTGCCGCGGCGGCACCGCCAGTCGTAGGACGTCGGCGAGGTTGCCGGCGTACCGGTCGGCGACCGCCCGGGCCAACCGGGCGACCTCCGGGGTCAGTACCGGCTCCGGGGAGACCAGCCGCTCGAGATAGCTCAGCCGGCCGTCGTGCGCCGACACGTCGGCGCGCTCGATCAGCCAGCCGTCCACCAGCTGGCCGGCGAACCGGACCCGGACCCGGGTGCCGGGCCGGGCCTGCGCGGACAGTTCCTCCGGCACCAGGTAGTCGAAGAGCCGGTCGAGGTGGGCCAGCGGCACATCCACACAGACGCGAGCGACCGGCAGCCCGCTGGCGGGCTGCCGGTCGCTGCGCTTGCCGCTGGTCAGGCTCCCGCGGCCGACTTGAGGTCGGCGGCGCGGTCCGTGCTCTCCCAGGTCAGGTCGGGCAGCTCACGGCCGAAGTGGCCGTACGCCGCGGTCTGCCGGTAGATCGGGCGGAGTAGGTGCAGGTCCCGGATGATCGCGGCGGGGCGCAGGTCGAAGACCTCACGCACGGCGTGCTCGATCCGGTCGACCGGGACGTTCTCGGTGCCGAAGGTCTCGATGAAGAGGCTGACCGGGTGTGCCTTGCCGATCGCGTACGCGACCTGCACCTCGCAGCGCTCGGCGAGCCCGGCCGCGACCACGTTCTTCGCCACCCAGCGGGTCGCGTACGCCGCCGACCGGTCCACCTTCGACGGGTCCTTGCCGGAGAAGGCGCCGCCGCCGTGCCGGGCGTACCCGCCGTAGGTGTCGACAATGATCTTCCGACCGGTCAGCCCGGCGTCGCCCATCGGGCCGCCGATCTCGAACCGGCCGGTCGGGTTCACCAGCAGCCGGTAGCCCTCGACCTGCAGGCCCAGTTCCTCCAGCTCCGGCTCGATGACGTGCTCACGGATGTCCGGGGTGAGCAGCGACTCCAGCGAGATGTCGGCGGCGTGCTGGCTGGAGACCACCACCGTGTCCAGCCGGACCGGGCGCAGGCCGTCGTACTCGATGGTGACCTGGGTCTTGCCGTCCGGGCGCAGGTACGGGATCGTGCCGTCCTTGCGGGTGGCGGCCAGCCGGCGGGCCAGCCGGTGCGCCAGCGCGATCGGCAGCGGCATCAGCTCGGGCGTCTCCGAGCAGGCGAAGCCGAACATCATCCCCTGGTCACCGGCACCCTGCGCGTCCAGCGCACTCTCCGACGAGCCGGAGCGCAGCTCCAGGGCGCTGTCCACACCCTGGGCGATGTCCGGCGACTGGGAGCCGATCGAGACACTGACCCCGCAGGAGGCCCCGTCGAAACCCTTCTTCGACGAGTCGTAGCCGATGCCGAGGATCGTCTCCCGGACGATCGCCGGAATGTCGGCGTACGCCTTTGTGGTCACCTCGCCCGCGACGTGCACCTGGCCGGTGGTGATGAGCGTTTCGACCGCGACCCGGCTACGCGGGTCCTGGTCCAGCAGCGCGTCGAGGATTCCGTCGCTGATCTGGTCAGCGATCTTGTCCGGGTGGCCTTCCGTGACCGACTCGGATGTGAACAGGCGGCGTACCACGGTGCTCCTAAAAGGCTCGAATACACGTTTCGCGGCAGTTTAGTCACCCGCCGCCCTGACCAGTGCACTACAACGTCGCGCCGCGACGTGACGATCCGGTTAAGCGCGTTGTTACCAGATCCCAGACGGCATCGGCGAGATCTTCCTTGGATTGCTCGGAAAAAGCTGTCGTCGACCCGTCAGCGCCCAGTACGACCGCCGTATTGGTGTCGGCCCCGAAGACCTTGTCCGGCCCGACCTCGTTGACGACGATCAGGTCGGCCTTCTTCCGGGCCAGCTTGCCCCGGGCGTTGGCCTCGGCGTCACTGGTCTCGGCGGCGAAGGCGACCAGTACCTGCTCCGGCCGTCGACGCTCGCCGAGCTCGGCGGCGATGTCGGGGTTGGCCACCAGCTCGACGGTGAGCGTGTCGCCCCGGTCCGACTTCTTGATCTTATCGGAGGCGTACGTCGCCGGCCGGAAGTCCGCCGGCGCCGCCGCCATCACCACCGCGTCGGCCGTCTCGGCCGCCTCGAGGGTCGCCTTGCGCAGCTCCTCGGTGGTGCCGACCCGGACCACGTCCGCGCCGGCCGGATCCGGCAGGGAAACGTTCGCGGCGATCAGGGTGACCCGGGCTCCCCGGGCCAGCGCGGTACGGGCGAACGCGTAACCCTGCTTGCCGGACGACCGGTTGCCGAGGAACCGCACCGGGTCCAACGGCTCGCGGGTGCCGCCGGCGGTGACCACCACCCGTCGACCGGCCAGGTCCAGGGGGGCGTCCACTCCCCGGGCCAACACCCGGCGGGCGACCGCGAAGATCTCGGCCGGGTCGGGCAGCCGGCCCTTGCCGGTGTCCACCCCGGTCAGCCGGCCGGTCGCCGGTTCGAGCACCAGAACGCCACGCCGACGCAGGGTCGCCACGTTCTCCACGGTGGCCGGGTGCTCCCACATCTCGGTGTGCATCGCCGGCGCGAGCACCACCGGGCAGCGGGCGGTGAGCAGGGTGTTGGTCAGCAGGTCGTCGGCGAGACCGTGCGCGGCCCGGGCCATCAGGTCGGCCGTGGCCGGGGCCACGACCACCAGGTCGGCGCCCTGACCGAGGCGGACGTGCGGCACCTCCTGCACGTCGGCCCAGACGTCGTCGGCGACCGGCTGCCCGCTCAGCGCCGCCCAGGTCGGGGCCCCGACGAACCGCAGCGCGGCGGCGGTCGGCACGACCCGGACCCGGTGGCCCGACTCGGTGAACAGCCGCAGCAGTTCGCACGCCTTGTAGGCGGCGATCCCACCGCCGACCCCGAGTACGACCGAGGTCATCTCCGACGTCCCGGCCGCCGCTACGGCTGGTCGGTCGGCTCTGCGGTGAGCAGACCCGCGTTGATCTCCCGCATCGCGATCGACAGCGGCTTCTCCTGCGGGGTGGTCTCCACCAGCGGGCCGACGTACTCCAGCAGGCCCTCGCCGAGCTGGCTGTAGTAGGCGTTGACCTGGCGGGCCCGCTTGGCGGCGAAGATCACCAGGGCGTACTTGGAGGTGGTCTTCTCGAGCAGCTCGTCGATCGGCGGGTTGGTGATGCCTTCGGGACTGGCGATGGATCCCACGGGAGAAACCTCTGTGTCTGCGCGACCACCCGAGGGCGGTCAGGTCGGAGTCGTTCTGGAGAGCGGTCGTGCGGGAGTGCGGTCGTTCTGACGTTCGGTGTCCTGAAGTTCGGTGGTGCTGAAGTTCGGGGTCCGTTCAACGTTGCGTCAGCTCGACGTCAAGTGGCACGAACCGAGCAAGCCTACCAGTTCGTCGGCGGCCCGCTCGATGACGTGGTTGACGACCGTTACGTCGAATTCCCGACCAACGGCGCGGACGTCGACTCCCGGCGGGGCGAGGTACACCAACCGGGCCTCCGGCATCGCCGCCCGGACCTGGCGGGCACCTCGGATGTCGATCGTCAGCAGCACCGGGCGGCCGGCGGAGAGCCGCATCCGTACCGGACCGCTCGGCGTACCGTAGCGGTGGACGCCTATTTCCGACCACTCCAGCAACTGTCCGTCATCGAGCAGACGGGCGAATTCCGCCCGGTCGACGAAACGGTGGTGCACGCCGTCGATCTCGTGTTCCCGACGGGGGCGGGTGGTCAGCGGGACCGATCGCCACAGCCCCGGCGATCGCGTCCGGACAAGTTCCGTCACGCTGTCCTTGCCGACCCCGGAGGGGCCGGCAAGGACCGTGAGACGAGCCGACTGGCGGACATCGTCATGCGTACTCACTGCTTGTTTCTACACGGCGACTGGAACTAGTTCGCCGAGAACTCTCCAAGCAGTGCCTTGCGCTGCTGCTCACCGAGGCCACGCAGGCGACGGCTGTCGGCAATCTTGAGCTTCTCCATGATCTGGGTAGCCCGGATCTTGCCGATTCCCGGCATCGCCTGAAGGACGGCGGAGACCTTCAGCTTGCCGACGACATCGTCCGCCTCCGCCCGGTCGAGGACGGCGGCCAGGGTGGTCTTGCCCTGCTTCAGCTCTTCCTTGAGCTTGGCACGGGCTTTGCGGATCTCCGCAGCCTTTTCCAGCGCGGCGGCACGCTGCTCGGGGCTCAGTTGGGGGAGCGGCACCAGTTCTCCTCAGGTCCCTATCGCGACGGGCGGAACGCACCGCCGCATCTGTGAAACGTGGTGTGCCTGGGAACCAAAGGGGTACGTGGTTCCCAGCGCCGGGAAAACTAGCGGTCAACGGAGCTTTCGGCAACGTGGGCGCGCCATGATCATGTCAGCGTGACCACAAGATCACTGACCGGCGGCGGTCAGCGCGGACCGGCAGTCGACCAGAACACGGTCCGCCGCGGCCCGCAACGCGGCCGGATCCGGGCCCGCGCCGAGCACCTCCCGGGAGTACGACGGGAGCACCGTGGAGAGCTCGTCGCCGAAGACCGTACGCAGGTCGGCGGCCCGTCCGCCCTGCGCGCCGAGGCCCGGCGCGAGCAGTGGCCCATTGACCTTGGACAGGTCGTGGCCGGTCTCCCCGATCGTGGCGCCGACCACGAGACCGAAGCTGCCCAGCGGCTGCGCACCCTCGTTGAGCTGGGAAATCTCGTCGATGACGGTCTGCGCCACGGTCCGGCCGTCCGCACTGCGGGCGCGCTGCACGCTCGCGCCCTCCGGGTTCGAGGTGAGCGCGAGCACAAAAACGCCGCCGCCGTGCGCGCGCGCCGCGTCGAACATCGGAGCGAGCGCGCCGACCCCCAGGAACGGGCTCGCGGTCACCGCGTCGACATGGAGAGGACTCGATGGATCAAGGTACGCGTCGGCGTACGCGGCGACCGTCGAGCCGATGTCGCCGCGCTTGACGTCGAGCAGAACGAGGGCACCGGCGGTCCGCAACTGTCGGATAATTGACTCAAGTACCGCGAGTCCCTGCGACCCGAACCGCTCGAAGAACGCGGACTGCGGCTTGACCACCGCGACCCGGTCGCCGAGCGCGTCGACCACGGTCCGGCTGAACCGGGTCAGCCCGGCCAGGTCGTCCGAGAGGCCCCACCGGGCCAACAGGGCCGGGTGGGGATCGATGCCCACGCAGAGTGGTCCCCGCTCCGCCATGGCCCGGTGCAACCGGCTGCCGAAGGTCTCCATCGTCTTCTCCTCTCCCCCGGGCCGCCCGGATGGCGACCCGTCAGCCGGCCGCGGCGGCGGCGCCGATCGCCGTACAGATCCGGGCCAGGTCCTCGTCGTCGGTGACGTACGGCGGCATCGTGTAGATCAGGTCCCGGAACGGCCGCAGCCACACCCCGTGCGCAACCGCAGCGGCGGTCGCCGCCACCATGTCGACCTCGTGGTCGAGCTGCACCACTCCGATCGCGCCCAGCACCCGGACGTCCGCGACCCCGGCAGCGGCCCGCAACGGCGTCAGACCGGCTTCCAGCCCCGCCCGCACCCTGGACACCTCCCCTGCCCAGTTTCCGGCCCGTAGCAGCCCGATGGAGGCGTTTGCGGCCGCGCAGGCGAGCGGGTTGCCCATGAACGTCGGGCCGTGGGCGAGCACGCCGGTCGCCGAGATGCCGTCGGCAATCGCCGGGGTGCAGAGCGTGGCGGCCATGCTCAGATAACCGCCGGTGAGCGCCTTGCCGACGCAGAGGACGTCCGGCGTCACCCCGGCGTGGTCCGCCGCGAAGAGCTCACCGGTCCGGCCGAACCCGGTGGCGATCTCGTCGAAGATCAGCACGATGTCGTGCGCGGCGGTGACCTCGCGCAGCACCCGCAGGTAGGCCGGATTGTGGAAACGCATCCCGCCGGCCCCCTGCACCACCGGCTCGACGATCACCGCGGCGATCTCGTCGGCGTGCCGCCGCACCGCGTCCACCAGGGACGCCGCGTACGCCTCGTCGACCGGGGCGTCGAAGCCGGCGGGGGGCAGGTCGGCGAAGACCTGCCGGGGCAGCACGCCGGTCCAGAGCGAGTGCATCCCGCCCACCGGGTCACAGACGCTCATCGGGTGGAACGTGTCGCCGTGGTAGCCGCCCCGCCAGGTGGCCAGCCGGTGCCGCCCCGGTCGACCCCGGCCCCGCTGGTACTGCAACGCCATCTTGACCGCGACCTCGACCCCGACCGAGCCGGAGTCGCAGAGGAAGACGTGCTCCAGACCGGACGGGGTGATCTCGACCAGGGTCCGGGCCAGTTCGACCGCCGGCTCGTGGGTGAGCCCGCCGAACATGACGTGGCTCATCCGGCCCAGCTGGTCGGTGACCGCCGCGTCCAGCGCCGGATGCCGGTAGCCGTGGATCGCCGCCCACCACGACGACATCCCGTCGACCAGTTCCCGGCCGTCGGCCAGGCGCAGCCGTACCCCGGCCGCGCTGTCCACCACGTACGGGTCGGTACGGGCCGGCATCGGGGCGTACGGGTGCCAGACGTGCGCCCGGTCCGCCGCGACGATGACGATCTCCTCGGGCGTCATGCCCGCCCGGCCCGGCGCCACCGTCTCCACGCCCATCGCCGTCCGCCTTCCGTGGTCAGTTCCGCGCCGCCCTGGCGAGTCCGCGGACCAGCCCCGGCCCGCGGTAGACGAACCCGGTGTAGAGCTGCACCAGCTCGGCGCCGGCGTCCAGCAGGGCGGTGCCGTCGGCCGGGTCGAGGATGCCGCCGACCCCGATCACCGGCAGCCGTCCCCCGGTCTCCCGGTGCACGAACGAGACCACCTGTCGGGCCCGGGCGGTCAGTGGTCGGCCGGAGAGCCCGCCCGCCTCGCCGGCCCGGGGCAGGTCGACCGGGGCCAGCCCGTCCCGTGCCAGCGTGGTGTTGGTGGCGATCACCCCGGCCGCGCCCCGGTCCAGGCAGACCTCCAGCAGCTCGGCGACCGCCGCGTCGGTCAGGTCCGGTGCGATCTTCACCAGCACCGGCTTCTCCCCCACCAGGGCGGTCAGCAGCGCGTCCAGGTGCGACCGGTCCTGCAGGGTCCGCAGCCCCGGCGTGTTCGGCGACGACACGTTGACCGCGAAGTAGTCGCCGTAGGCGTACAGCGCCCGGTAGGAGGCGAGGTAGTCCTCGACCGCCTCCTCGATCGGGGTCACCTTGGACTTGCCGAGCGAGATGCCCAGCGGCACCCCCAGCGGCCGGTCCAGGACGGCCAGCCGGGCGGCCAGCGCCGCCGCGCCGGCGTTGTTGAAACCCATCCGGTTGATCACGGCGCCGCTGCTCGGCAACCGGAACAGCCGGGGCCGGGGGTTTCCCGGTTGCGCGTGCGCGGTGACCGTGCCGACCTCGACGAAACCGAAGCCGAGGGCCGGCCAGGCAGGCAGCGCCCGGCCGTCCTTGTCCATTCCGGCGGCCAACCCGACCGGGTTGGGGAAGTCGAGCCCGAAGACGGTACGCGGGGCGTGCACCGCGTACCGGGCCCGGAGCGCGGCCAACAGCGCCGGCCGCCGGGAGACCCCGGCGAGCCGGCGCAGCGTCCACTCGTGCGCCGCCTCGGCGTCCCCGCCGCCGATCCGGAACAGCGCCGGCCGGACGACCCGGTCGAACAGGGTCGGCGCCGCACCGGCCGGGCCGCCGGGCGTGGTGGTCGGCGCGGTCACTCGCCGGCCCGCAGCACCGCGTGCAGCTGCTGCAGCGGTCGGACCGTCATGTCGCCCCGGATCAGGGCCTCGATCCCCATCACCGCCGCCGCCGCACCCGGCACGGTGGTGATGCACGGGACGTCGGCGCCGACCGCCGCACTGCGGATCTCGTACCCGTCGGACCGGGCGCTGGCCCCCGAACCCTGCGGAGTGTTGATCACCAACCCGACCTCGCCGGCCGCGATCAGCGACACCGCGTCCGGGCCGTCGCCGTCCTCCTCGTAGTGCTTGCGGATCAGCTCGCAGGAGATGCCGTACCGGCGCAGCACCTCACCGGTGCCGACCGTGGCGACGATCTCGAAGCCGAGGTCGGCGAGACGCTTGATCGGGAAGATCATCCCCCGCTTGTCGCGGTTCGCGACGGAGACGAAGACCTTGCCCCGGGTCGGCAGCGAACCGTAGACCGCCGCCTGCGACTTGGCGAAGGCGTGCCCGAAGGCGGTGTCGATCCCCATCACCTCGCCGGTCGACTTCATCTCCGGTCCGAGCAGCGAGTCGATGCCCTTGCCGGTCGGGGTACGGAACCGCTTGAACGGCAGCACCGCCTCCTTCACCGCGACCGGCGCGTCGACCGGCAGTGAACCACCGTCCCCGGTCGGCGGCAGCAACCGCTCGGCCCGCAGCTCGGCGACCGTGGCGCCGAGCATGATCCGGGCCGCCGCCTTGGCCAACGGCACGGCGGTCGCCTTCGAGACGAACGGCACGGTCCGGGAGGCCCGGGGATTGGCCTCCAGGACGTAGAGGACGTCGTCCTTGAGCGCGTACTGGACGTTCAGCAGACCGCGTACCCCGACACCGCGGGCGATCTCCACCGTGTAGCGGCGGACCGCCGCCAGGTGGGAGCTGGCCAGGGTGATCGGCGGCAGCGCGCAGGACGAGTCGCCGGAGTGGATGCCGGCCTCCTCGATGTGCTCCATCACGCCGCCGATGTAGACCTCACCGTCGGCGTCGCAGAGCGCGTCCACGTCGATCTCGATCGCGTCGTCGAGGAACCGGTCGACCAGGACCGGGTGGTCCGGCGAGATGTCGGTGGCCCGGGCGATGTAGTCGCGCAGCGTCGGGTCGTCGTAGACGATCTCCATGCCCCGGCCGCCGAGCACGTACGAGGGCCGGACCAGCACCGGGTAGCCGATCTCCTCGGCGATCGCCCGCGCCTCCTCGTACGAGGTGGCGGTGCCGTGCGCCGGCGAGCGCAGCCCGGCCGCGTCGAGCAGCGCGCCGAACGCGCCCCGGTCCTCGGCCAGGTGGATCGACTCCGGCGAGGTGCCGACGATCGGCACCCCGGCGTCCTTGAGCCGCTGGGCCAGCCCGAGCGGGGTCTGCCCGCCGAGCTGGACGACCACCCCGATCACGCCCGGCCCGCCGGCCGCCTTCCCGGAGCTGTCCTCGGCGTGCCAGACCTCCAGCACGTCCTCGAAGGTGAGCGGCTCGAAGTAGAGCCGGTCGGCGGTGTCGTAGTCGGTGGAGACGGTCTCCGGGTTGCAGTTGACCATCACCGTCTCGTACCCGGCGCTTCGCAGCGCCTGTACGGCGTGCACGCACGAGTAGTCGAACTCGATGCCCTGTCCGATCCGGTTCGGTCCGGAGCCGAGGATCAGCACCTTCGGCCGGTCCGACCCGGTCACCTCGGTCTCGTCGTCGTAGCTGCTGTAGTGGTACGGCGTACCGGCGGCGAACTCGGCGGCGCAGGTGTCCACGGTCTTGTAGACCGGGCGCAGCCCGAGCCGGTGCCGCAGGGTCCGGACCCCGTCCTCGGCGGCGAGTTCCGGGCGGAGCACGGCGAGCTGCCGGTCGGAGATCCCGGCCCGCTTCGCCCGGCGCAGCAGTTCCTCGTCGAGGACGGCCGCGCCGACGATCTCGGCGCGCAACTCGACCAGGCCGGCGATCTGGTCGACGAACCACGGGTCGATGCCGCCGGAGGCGGCCGACACCTCGGCCACCGAGGCGCCGAGCCGCAGTGCCCGCTCCAGCGTGTAGAGCCGCCCGTCGTGCGGGGTGGCCAACGCGGCCAGGGTGCGCTCCAGGGTGACGCCGTCGGGGTCCGGCGTCGTCCAGAAGCCGGCCTCCT
Source organism: Plantactinospora sp. B24E8 (assembly GCF_039871735.1). NCBI lineage: Bacteria > Bacillati > Actinomycetota > Actinomycetes > Micromonosporales > Micromonosporaceae > Plantactinospora > Plantactinospora sp. B24E8. The sequence continues at coordinate 82,397 of NZ_JBDPMH010000013.1, read as the reverse complement.
TCGTCTCCATCGAGCGCATCGCCTTGTTCAACGCCTCGGTGAAGTTGCGGCCCAGGCTCATCGCCTCACCGACCGACTTCATCGTGGTGGTCAGTTCCCGGTCGGCGGCCGGGAACTTCTCGAAGGCGAACCGGGGGATCTTCACCACCACGTAGTCCAGGGTCGGCTCGAACGCCGCCGGGGTCTGCAGGGTGATGTCGTTCGGGATCTCGTCCAGGGTGTAGCCGATGGCAAGCTTGGCGGCGATCTTCGCGATCGGGAAGCCGGTCGCCTTGGAGGCCAGCGCGGACGACCGGGAGACCCGGGGGTTCATCTCGATCACGACCAGCCGGCCGTCGCGCGGGTTCACCGCGAACTGGATGTTGCAGCCGCCGGTGTCCACGCCGACCTCGCGGAGCACCGCGATGCCGAGGTCACGCAGTCGCTGGTACTCCCGGTCGGTGAGGGTCATCGCCGGGGCGACCGTGACGCTGTCGCCCGTGTGCACACCCATCGGGTCGACGTTCTCGATCGAGCAGACCACCACGACGTTGTCGTTGCGGTCCCGCATCAGCTCGAGCTCGTACTCCTTCCAGCCGAGCACACTCTCCTCGATGAGGACCTCGTGCACCGGGCTCTCGGCCAGACCGGCGCCGGCGATCCGCTCCAGGTCCTCGTCGGTGTGCGCCATCCCGGAACCGAGGCCGCCCATCGTGAACGACGGCCGGATCACCACCGGCAGGCCCAGCTCGGCCACGGTCTCCCGGACCTCGTCCATCGAGTGGCATACCCGGCTGCGCGGGGTCTCGCCGCCGGCCCGGGCGACGATCTCCTTGAACAGCTGGCGGTCCTCGCCCCGGCGGATCGCGTCGATGTCCGCGCCGATCAGCTCCACGCCGTACTTGGCGAGCACCCCGGACTCGTGCAGCGCGACCGCGGTGTTCAGCGCGGTCTGCCCACCGAGCGTGGGCAGCAGCGCGTCCGGGCGTTCCTTGGCGATGACCAGCTCGACGAACTCCGGGGTGATCGGCTCGACGTACGTCGCGTCGGCGAACTCCGGGTCGGTCATGATGGTCGCCGGGTTGGAGTTGACCAGGCTGACCCGCAGCCCCTCGCTGCGCAGCACCCGGCAGGCCTGGGTGCCGGAGTAGTCGAACTCGCAGGCCTGCCCGATGACGATCGGGCCGGAGCCGATCACCATCACGTGCTTCAGGTCGCTCCGCTTAGGCATGCTTGCCGCCTTCGATCAGTTCGGCGCCGCGTTGGCCCCTTCGTTCCACAAGTTCCACGAAACGGTCGAACAGGTAGTCCGCGTCATGCGGGCCGGCCGCCGCCTCGGGGTGGTACTGCACGGTGAACGCCGGCACGTCCTTGGCCCGCAGGCCCTCGACCACGTTGTCGTTGAGGCAGACGTGGCTGACCTCGACCCCGCCGAAGTCGGTGTCGATCACCTGGTCCGGCACCACCAGCCCCGCACCGGCGCCCGGCACCTCGACCGCGAAGCCGTGGTTGTGGCTGGTCACCTCGACCTTGCCGGTGGTCCGGTCCAGCACCGGCTGGTTGATGCCGCGGTGGCCGTACCCCAGCTTGTAGGTGCCGAAGCCGAGCGCGCGGCCGAGGATCTGGCTGCCGAAGCAGATGCCGAAGAGCGGGATCTGCCGCCGCATCACCTCCCGGGCCAGCCCGACCGGGTGGTCGGCGGTGGCCGGGTCACCGGGACCGGGCGAGAAGAAGACCGCGTCCGCGCCGGTGGCGACCAGGTCGTCGATGCTGGAGTTCGCCGGCAGCACGTGGGTCGTGACGCCGCGTGCGGCGAGCCGGCGCGGGACGTTCCGCTTGATGCCGAGGTCCAGGGCGGCGACGGTGAACCGGTGCTCCCCCTCGGCCTCGACCGTGTACGGCTTCGCCGTGCTCACCTCGGCCGACAGGTCCGCGCCGACCATCTTCGGCGCCTCGCGTACCCGGGCCAGCAGCGCCGCCGGGTCGACGTCGAGGCTGGAGACCCCGACCCGCATCGCGCCGCGGTCCCGCAGGTGCCGGGTCAGGGCGCGGGTGTCGACCCCGCTGATCCCGACCACACCCTCGCTGGCGAGCCGGTCCTCCAGACCGCCGGTGGCCCGCCAGTTCGAGCCGACCCGGGCCGGGTCCCGGACCACGTAGCCGGCGACCCAGATCCGGCCGGACTCGTCGTCCTCGTGGTTGACCCCGGTGTTGCCGATGTGCGGCGCGGTCTGCACCACCACCTGCCGGTGGTACGACGGGTCGGTGAGCGTCTCCTGGTAGCCGGTCATCCCGGTGTTGAAGACCGCCTCGCCGAAGGTCTCCCCGACGCTGCCGTACGACTCGCCGCGGAAGGTCCGCCCGTCCTCCAGGACCAGGATCGCTGGTCGCCTTCTGTTGCTCACCACAGGCCTCCGATCCGGGTCGTGGGGTTGCGGAACTCGGTTCGGATCACTTCACGGCCTTTCCGTCCAGCACCGTCGGCTCGCCGCGCAGGAAGGTGGCGACGATCCGACCGGGCAGTGTGATTCCCGCGTACGGGGTGTTGCGGCTGCGGCTGGCCGTCTCGTTCGGGTCGATCGTCCGGCGGGCCGCCGGGTCGACCAGGGTCAGGTTGGCCGCCACGCCCGGCGCCGGGTCCCGACCGTGCTCGGTCAGGCCGGCGATCCGGGCCGGGGTACGGGACATCCGCTCGGCGATCAGGTCCCACCGCTCGCCGACGACGCTGAGCAGCACCGACAGCGCGGTCTCCAGGCCGAGCATGCCGGGCCGGGCGTACGCCCACTCGCACTCCTTGTCCTCCAGCGCGTGCGGGGCGTGGTCGGTGGCGACGATGTCGATGACCCCCTCGACCAGTGCCTCGCGCAGCGCGGTGACGTCGGCGGCGGTACGCAGCGGCGGGTTGACCTTGAAGACCGGGTCGTACGTCTCGGCCCGGGTGTCGGTGAGCAGCAGGTGGTGCGGGGTGACCTCGGCGGTGACCCGTACCCCACGTGCCCTGGCGTGCCGGAGCACCTCGACGCTGCCGGCGGTGGAGACGTGGCAGACGTGCAGCCGGCTGCCGACGTGTTCGGCGAGCAGCACGTCCCGGGCGATGATCGCCTCCTCGGCCACCGCCGGCCAGCCGGTGAGGCCGAGCCGGGTGGAGACCTCACCCTCGTGCATCTGGGCGCCCTCGGTCAGCCGGGGCTCCTCGGCGTGCTGGGCGATGACGCCGTCGAACGCCTTGACGTACTCCAGCGCCCGGCGCATCAGCCGGGGGTCGGCGACGCAGTGCCCGTCGTCGGAGAAGATCCGGACCCGGGCGGCGGAGGAGGCCATCGCGCCGAGTTCGGCGAGTCGCTCGCCAGCCAGTCCGACGGTGACCGCGCCGATCGGCTGCACGTCGACCAGGCCGGCCTCGCGGCCGAGCCGCCACACCTGCTCGACCACGCCTGCGGTGTCGGCGACCGGGGAGGTGTTCGCCATCGCGCAGACGGCGGTGTAGCCGCCGAGCGCGGCGGCCCGGGATCCGGACTCGACGGTCTCGGCGTCCTCCCGGCCCGGTTCGCGCAGGTGGGTGTGGAGGTCGACCAGGCCGGGCAGCGCGACCAGCCCGTCGCCGTCGACCACGGCGGCGCCCCGGGTGTCCAGGCCGCGGCCGACCTCGGCCACCACGCCGTCGCGCAGCAGCAGGTCGGTCGGCTCGGCGCCGAGCACCCGGACCCCCCGGATCAGGTACGACTCGCTCATCGGTTCATTCCCCCCAGCAGCAGGTACAGGCAGGCCATCCGGACGGAGACCCCGTTGGTGACCTGTTCGACGATGGTGGACCGGGGTGAGTCGGCGACCTCCGGAGCGATCTCCATGCCCCGGTTCATCGGCCCGGGGTGCATCACGATCGCGTGGTCCGGCAGCCGGCGCATCCGGGGTCCGTCCAGCCCGTAGCGGCGGGCGTACTCCCGGGCCGACGGGAAGTAGGAGTCGGCCATCCGTTCCCGCTGCACCCGCAGCATCATCACCACGTCGGCGGTCGGCAGCACGGCGTCCAGGTCGTACGAGACCTCGGTGCCCGGGGCCAGTGCCGGCCCGATGTCGACCGGGATCAGGGTCGGCGGCCCGACCAGGGTGACCTTGGCCCCGAGGGTGGCCAGCAGCAGCACGTTCGAGCGGGCCACCCGGCTGTGCAGCACGTCCCCGACGACCGCGACGTGCAGGCCGGCGATCCGGCCGAGCCGGGACCGCATCGTGTACGCGTCGAGCAGCGCCTGGGTCGGGTGCTCGTGGGTGCCGTCGCCGGCGTTGAGCACCGAACCGTCCACCCAGTTGGCGAGCCGGTGCGGGGCCCCGGAGGCGGGGTGGCGGACCACCACCGCGTCGGCCCCCATCGCCTGCAGGGTCAGCGCGGTGTCCTTGAGGCTCTCGCCCTTGGAGACGCTGGAGCCCTTCGCCGAAAAGTTGATCACGTCGGCGGAGAGCCGCTTGGCCGCCGCCTCGAACGAGATCCGGGTCCGGGTGGAGTCCTCGTAGAAGAGGTTGACCACGGTCCGACCGCGCAGCGCGGGAAGCTTCTTCACCTCGCGGCCGGCGACGGTGGCCATCTCGGCCGCGGTGTCGAGGATCCGGGTGGCGGTGGCCGCGTCGAGGTCGGCTCCGGAAAGTAGGTGTTTCATTGGGGTGCGGTACCTCCGATGAGCCGGACCTCGTCGCCGCCGTCAGTCTCGGCGAGGGTCACCTTGACGCTCTCGGAGAGCGCCGTCGGGATGTTCTTGCCCACGTAGTCGGCCCGGATCGGCAGTTCGCGGTGTCCCCGGTCGACGAGGACGGCGAGCTGGACCGAGCTCGGCCGGCCGATGTCGTTCAGCGCGTCCAGGGCGGCCCGGGCGCTGCGGCCGGAGAAGAGGACGTCGTCGACGAGGATGACCCGCTTGCCGTCGATGCCACCGGAGGGCACCTCGGTCGGGCCGACCGCCCGGACGGCGTGCCGCCGGAGGTCGTCACGGTAGAGAGTGATATCGAGCACACCCACCGGTACGTCGATTCCCTCGAAGGCACTGATCCGCGCCGCCAGTCGGCGGGCCAACGGGGCTCCCCGGGTCGGGATACCGAGCAGTACGGTGTCGGCGGCGCCCTGGGTCTTCTCCAGGATCTGGTGGGCGATCCGGTCCACCACCCGGGCCAGCTCGACGCTGGTCAGGATCACCTTCACGGACGGTGGTGGGGCTGGCTGCGGCTGGGCAGCCTGCGGGTACGCCACGGCGGACCCCCTTCCCCGCCTCACGGGACGGGTCGTTAAAGGACGTCGGATTTCCGGCGCTCGCCATGGCGGCACGGGCCGGGGCTCCAGCCACGTTACCACTGGCCACGGGGCCGACCACGACCGGTGGCTGACCGGGCGGTCAGCTGACCGAAACCGGCACTTGGAACAGGATCTTTGGAATAGGTAGGTAACTAGCACTTGACCCCGTGTCGCATTCCCCGTACCGTCACGCTCCGTAGCGATCGCTGGGGAGATCCCCGACCAGCAACCAGCACTGGGAGTGCCGAATGCCCTCTGAATACGCCAAGTCGTTGGGCGCGCGTCTGCGCTCGATCCGTCAGCAGCAGGGACTCTCCCTGCAGGGGGTGGAGGAGAAGTCGAACGGGCGGTGGAAAGCCGTTGTCGTCGGCTCGTACGAGCGGGGCGACCGGGCCGTCACGGTGTCGCGCCTCGCCGAACTTGCCGACTTCTACCGGGTGCCCGTATCGGAGCTGCTGCCCGACGGCAGCGGGGTTCGTCATGAGCCGACGAACAAGATCGTTCTCGACCTGGAGCGGCTGTACGACGAGGCCTCCGAGGACCTCGCCTACGTCGCCCGCTATGCCCGGGCCATCCAGCAGCAGCGGGGTGACTACAACGGGCGGGTGCTGTCGATTCGCGCGGACGACCTGCGGGCGCTCGCGATCGTGTACGACTCGTCCCCCTCCGGTCTGATCGAGCGGCTCACCGAGCACGGTGTGCTCGTCGCCGACCCCCGGGCGCTCTTCGCGTCCTGATCCGCCCCTGACGCGGGGCCCGTACCTTCCGGTACGGGCCCCGCGTTCGTATCCGGAGTCGACCGGTCTGGGCCGACGGTGCCCTGCTGGGCGGGGATGACCGGATCACGGCCGGCCCCGGCTGCGGCGGGCAGCCGGGGCGGAAGAAGGGCCCTGACCCGTCAGCGGGTCGCGTACTCGGCGATCCGGCCCAGGATGCCGTTGAGGAAGCGCGGCGAGTCGTCGGTCGACATCTGCCGGGCCAGCTCGACCGCCTCGCTGATCGCCACCGCGTCGTCGATCTCGTCGACGTGGAGCAGTTCGTAGATGGCGATCCGGGCGAGGTTGCGGTCGACGACCGGCATCCGGTCCAGCGTCCAGCCCTCGGCGTAGCTGTCGATCAGCTCGTCGATCCGGGCCTGGTGTGCCGCGACGCCCTCGACCAGCCCGATCGCGTAGCCCATGTGCTCCGGACGGGGTTGTTCGAGCCGCTGCAGATAGCCGGCCAGCACCTCGACCGCCGGGCGGGACCGCAGGTCCGCCTCGTAGAGGACGTCCAGTGCCCGTTTGCGCGCCTTACGGCGGGCCGGCATCTGCTGCTTGGGGCCCTCGGCCATCAGGCTCGGCCGAGGTAACGACCGTCGCGGGTGTCGACCTTGATCTTCTCACCCGTGGTGATGAAGAGCGGCACCTGTACGGTCGCACCGGTCTCGACGGTCGCCGGCTTGTTGCCGCCGGTGGACCGGTCGCCCTGCAGGCCCGGCTCGGTGTAGGTGACCTCCAGCACGACGCTGGTCGGCAGCTCGATGTAGAGCGGCACGCTCTCGTGGGTGGCGACGATCGCCTCCGCCTCGGGCAGCAGGTAGTTGGCGGCCTCGCCAACGGTGCCGCCGGGGACGGTGATCTGGTCGTACGTCTCCAGGTCCATGAAGACGTAGTCCTCGCCGTCGGCGTAGAGGTACTGCATGTTGCGCTTGTCGACGGTGGCCGTGTCGACCTTGGTGCCCGCGTTGAAGGTCTTGTCGACGACCTTGCCGGAAAGCACGTTCTTGAGCGTGGTACGGACGAACGCGCCACCCTTGCCGGGCTTGACGTGCTGGAACTCGACGACGGCCCAGAGTTCACCGTCGAGGTTGAGAACCAGGCCGTTCTTGAGGTCGTTGGTGGTGGCCATTTCCTGCCTTGATCTTCAGGTCGGCGGACAGACCCGGCAAGTCTACAAGCCGCGTCCAGTTGATCTTGTCCTGGTGCGTCCGACCACCTGATGAGGCAAACCGCGACCGGGCGAAACGCGACCCTCCGTGGCGGCCGAAGATCAGCTCCACCTGGCGGCCCGGCGGCCGGAGATCAGCCCCGCCGGCCCGCCAGGTGGAGCAGGGCCAGCCGGTAGCCGTCCACGCCGAGGCCACAGATCACCCCGGTGGCGATCGCGGAGACCACCGAGTGGTGCCGGAACTCCTCCCGGGCGTGGATGTTGGAGATGTGCACCTCGACCAGCGGGCCGCGCAGCATCGCGCAGGCGTCCCGGACCGCGTACGAGTAGTGCGACCAGGCGCCCGGGTTCAGCACCACCGCCGCCTCCTCGTCGGCGGCGGCGTGCAACCAGCCGAGCATCTCGTGCTCGGCGTCGGTCTGCCGCACCTCGACGTCCAGCCCGAGTTCCCTGCCGGTCGCCTCGCAGCCCGCCACCAGGTCGGCGTAGCTGGTCACCCCGTACACGTCGACCTGGCGGGAGCCGAGGCGGCCCAGGTTGGGCCCGTTCAGCACGTACACCCTCACGCGACGACCTCCTCCGCGACCGCCGCGTACGCCTCGCGCAGCAGGGTGTCGTCCGGGCCGTCCAGGATGGCGGTCCGGGCCAGCCCGTCGAGCACCACGAACCGCAGCCGGTCGCCCCGGGCCTTCTTGTCCACCCGCATCGCGGCCAGCAGGTCCGGCCAGGCGTCCGCCCGGTACGAGGTCGGCAGACCGAGGATCGTCAGCAGGCGGCGGTGCCGATCGGCGGTCGGCTCGTCCAGCCGTCCGGCCCGGCTGGCCAGCGCGGCGGCGTAGACCATCCCGACCGAGATCGCGTGCCCGTGCCGCCAGCGGTAGCCCTCGACCTTCTCGATGGCGTGCCCGAGGGTGTGCCCGTAGTTGAGGATCTCCCGCTGGCCGGCCTCGCGCAGGTCACCGGCGACCACGTCGGCCTTCACCCGGATCGCGCGCTCGACCAGTTCCCGGACCACCGGGCCGGCCGGGTCGACCGCCGCCGTCGGATCCGCCTCGATCAGCTCCAGGATCACCGGGTCGGCGATGAAGCCGCACTTGACCACCTCGGCCAGCCCGGCGGTCAGGTCGACCGCCGGCAGCGAGTCGAGCATCGCCAGGTCGCAGATCACCCCGGCGGGCGGGTGGAAGGCGCCGACCAGGTTCTTGCCGGCGGCGGTGTTGATCCCGGTCTTGCCGCCGACGGCGGCGTCGACCATGCCGAGCAGCGAGGTCGAGACCGGCACCCAGCGGACCCCGCGCAGCCAGCAGGCGGCGACAAAACCGGCCACGTCGGTGACGGCGCCGCCGCCGATCCCGACCACCGCGTCGGTACGGGTGAAGCCGGCCGCGCCGAGCTGCTCCCAGCAGCGGGCGGCGACCTCGACGTTCTTGCCGGCCTCAGCGTCGGGCACCTCGACCGTCAACGGTCGGATGCCGGCGGCGCCGAGCCGTTCGGCCAGGTCCTCGGCGTGCGCCTTGAGCGGCGGGGCGTGCAGCACCGCGACACGGTCGGCGCCGTCCAGCAGCGGCGGCAGGCCGGCCAGCAGGTCACGCCCGACGAGTACGTCGTACGGCCGCTCGCCACCAACGGGAATGCGGGTCAGCTCGGTCATCGATGCAGAGCCTAGAGGATTTCCGGCACGTCCCCGCACACCCGGGCCGGTGATACCGGGGACCGGTCAGGGGCGGCCGGCGTCGACCTCGGCCTGGACCAGGTGGATCAGCTCGACGATCGTGGCGGCGACCCGTTCGCCGAACGGGGTGAGGCTGTACTCCACGTGCGGCGGGATGGTGGTCTGCACGTCGCGGCGGACCAGTCCGTCGCGTTCCAGCCCCTGCAGGGTCTGGGCGAGCATCTTCTCGCTGACCCCGTCGACCCTGCGCCGCAGGGCGTTGAACCGGTACGACCCCTCGTGCAGGGCGGCCAGGGCGAGCATGCCCCACTTGCCGGCGATGTTCTCGACGATCCGACGGGACGAGCAGTCCTTGGCGAAGACGTCCGCGACCATCGTGTCGTCGCCGTCGTACCCGTCTGCCGGGATCCCCTCCGCCATGGCCCTTACGGTATCCGGCACCGCCATACTTACCGTTGTGATGGCACTCACCATAGCGTTGCACTTTCGAAAAGTTAGTGCAGTCTTGGCGGAAAGCGCGGAGAACCGCCGAAGGAGCTGAGCATGATCGTCGTCACCGGAGCGACCGGCCACTACGGGCCGCTGGCCATCGAGGAACTCCTGGCCCGGGGCGTACCCGCCGGTCAGATCGTCGCCATCGCCCGCGACCCGGGCAAGGCCGCCGGCCTCGCCGAGCGGGGTGTCCAGGTGCGCCAGGCCGACTACACCGACCCGGAGAGCCTGGCCGCCGCCTTCGCCGGCGCCGAGAAGCTGCTCTTCGTCTCCGGCAGCGAAGCCGGCCAGCGGATCCCCCAGCACCGCAACGTCGTCGACGCCGCCCGCGCCGCCGGGGTCCGGCTGATCGCCTACACCGGCATCCTCAACGCGGACACCACCACCATGGTCCTGGCCGGCGAGCACAAGGCCACCGAGGCGATGATCCGCGAGTCGGGGCTGCCCTACGTGTTCCTGCGCAACACCTTCTACCTCGAGGTCTACACGGCCAACCTGGGCCAGGCGGTCGAGCACGGCGCGATCGTCGACGCCGTCGGCGACGGCCGGATCTCCGGCGCCACCCGGGCCGACCTCGCCGCCGCCGGCGCGGTCGTGCTGACCACCGAGGGACACGAGAACCAGGCGTACGAGCTGGGCGGCGAGCCGGCCTTCACGCTGACCGAACTGGCCGAGGAGGTGAGCCGGCAGTCCGGCCGGACGGTCGCCTACCGCAACCTCTCCCAGCCCGAGTACACCGACTTCCTCACCAGCGTCGGCCTGCCCCGGCCGGTGGCCGAGATCTTCGCCGACGCCAGTGTCGGGGCAAGCCGGGATGAACTCTTCACCGACAGCGGCGACCTGCCGCGCTTGCTCGGCCGCCCCACCACCCCGCTCGCGGACGCGGTCGCCGCCGCCCTCAAGGGCTGACCGCCGGGTCTGCTGCGTCCCCACGTTGCCCGGTCCGTCCCGGTGCTCGGGACGGACCGAAAACAGGCCGGCCAGACCGGGAACAGGCCAGACCGGGAACAGGCCGTCAGGCGATCGCCTCTCCGGGAGCGGCGTCGCGAACCGCGTCCGGCACCGGGTCAGCGCCGGTCCGCGTAGCCGGCGAGCCGGGCGGCGTACGCGCTGACGGCGTCGCGCAGTTCGCCGGGGCGTACGACGGTGAACGCCCAGCCGAGTCCGGCGAGCATCTGTGCCATCCCGGTCAGCTCCTCGGCCCGGGTCCGCAGCAGGACGCCGTCGGCGGTGCCGGTCAGCTCGGCGACGCTCGGCGGGATCCGCTGCCGGGCCTGGGCGAGATCGGTTTCCAGCAGCACCTCCACCTCCCAGCGGTACGCCACGCCGGCCAGTGACCGGGTGACGTGCCCGACCGGGTCGAAGTCCTCGGGTGCCTCGAAGGTCACCGAGCCGGGCGTGACCGAGGTGATCCGGTCGAGCCGGAAGGTCCGCACCTCGCCTCGCCGGTGGTCGTGGCCGGCGACGTACCACCGGCCGGAGTGGAACACCAGCCCGTACGGGTCGACGTCGCGCACCGACGCCTCACCGGCCCACGATCGGTAGCCGACGGTGACCCGGCGTCGCGCCCGGGTCGCCTCGCCGAGCGCCAGCAGGGTGGCGGTGGCCGGCCGGGGCGCCTCGGCCCGGGGCCGCAGGCTGAACCCGAGGGTCTGCTGTACGGCGGCGAGCCGCTCGGCGAGGGGCGCGGGCAGCACCCGACGGATCTTCGCCTCGGCGAGTCCGGCGGCTGGCGCGGCGGTGCCGAGCCCGAGCTGCTCGGCGGCGACCAGGCCGAGCATCACCGCCACCGCCTCGTCGTCGGTGAGCATCAACGGCGGGAGTTTGTAGCCGGGCTGGAGTCGGTAGCCACCGTACCGGCCCCGGGTGGCGAGCACCGGAATGCCGAGGTCGACCAGGGTGGTCGCGTACCGCCGTACGGTCCGTTCGTCGACGCCGAGCCGGGCGGCGAGGTCGGCGCCGGTGAGCCGGCGGTGGGCCTGCAGCAGTTCGAGCAGACCGAGCACCCGAGTGGCCGGATGTGGCACGGGTCACCATTCCAATCCGGGCGGAAGCTGTCCGGATTCAACCCTACCGTTCACGGCACATCGGCACGACGGAGGAAAACAGATGGCCACGTACGTACTCGTTCCCGGATTCTGGCTCGGCGCCTGGGCCTGGCAGGAGGTGACGGCCGGGCTGCGGGCGGCCGGTCACGAGGTCCACCCGGTCACCCTCACCGGACTCGCCGACCGGGCGCACCTGGCCGGTCCGGACGTCGGCCTGGAAACCCACACCACCGACATCGTGCGGCTGGTCGAGGAGGCGGACCTGCGGGACGTGGTACTGGTCGGACACTCCGGCGGGGCGATGCCGGTCCAGCAGGCGGCGGAGCGGATCCCGGACCGACTGTCCCGGGTGGTCTATCTGGACAGTGGGCCGCTGCCGGACGGCATGGCGCAGTTCGACACCCACCCGCCCGAGGAGCAGGAACGGCTCCGGAAGTTGATCGGTGACGGGCACCTGCTGCCGCCGCCGGCCTGGGATCCGGCCGAGGATCCGGCCAACCTCGCCGGACTGGACGACGAACTGCTCGACGTGCTGCGGACCCGGACCACCGGTCAACCGCTGCGCACCGCCACCGACCCGGTCCGGGTCGGCGGGGGCCGGGCAGTGCCGACCGCACTGGTCGTCTGCACGTTTCCGGTGGAGTTCGTCCGGGACATGGTGGCCCGGGGCAACCCGTTCTTCGCCGGGCTGGCCGGGGCCGAGCTCCACGGCCTGCCGACCGGACACTGGCCGATGCTCAGCGAGCCGAGGGCGCTGACCGACCTGCTGGACCGGCTCGGCCGGAAAGCCGTGCCGGTCGGCTGATCCGGTCGGAGCTATCCCGCGTCGCTGGCGAGACCCGCGAGGATCTCGTCGGCGACCTGCTCGGGGGTCCGGCCGTCGGTGGAGACCGTCCAGGTGGCCACCTCCGCGTAGAGCGGCCGGCGTTGGTCGAGCAACTGCTTGAGGGTGGCCCGGGGGTTGAGCGCGAGCAGTGGGCGTCCGGCGCCGAGGCCGACCCGCCGCACCGCGTCCGACAACTCCACCGACAGGTGGATCACCCGGTGCCCGGCCAGCGCCGCCCGGGTCTCCTCGGCCAGGATCGCACCGCCGCCGAGGGCGAGCACCCCGTCGAACGACGCCAGCGCCGCCGCCACCGCGGTCCGCTCCAGGGTACGGAAGTACGCCTCCCCCTCGTCGATGAAGATCTCGGGGATGCTCTTCCCGGCCGTCGCCTCGATGTCGCCGTCGGTGTCCCGGAAATCGACGCCGAGCCCCTTGGCGACCAGCAGCCCGGTGCTCGTCTTACCGGCCCCCGGAGCACCCACCAGTACGCAGACCGGCGCCATCAGTGGATCACCAGGTTGTCGAGGTAGCCGGCGAGGTTGCGGCGGATCTCGGCGACCGAGTCGCCACCGAACTTCTCCGTCGCCGCCTCGGCCAGCACCAGCGCGACCATCGTCTCGGCGACGATCGCGGCGGCCGGTACGGCACAGACGTCGGACCGCTGGTTGATCGCGGTCGCCGGCTCACCGGTCGTCACGTCCACCGTGGAGAGGGCGCGGTTCAGCGAGGAGATCGGCTTCATCGCGGCCCGGACCCGGAGCGGCTCGCCGGTGGTGATGCCACCCTCGAGGCCACCCGCCCGGTCGGTGACCCGACGCACCCCGGTCGCGGTCGGGACGATCTCGTCGTGCGCGACCGAGCCACGGGACCGGGCCTGCTGCCAGGCGTCACCGATCTCCACACCCTTGATCGCCTGGATCGACATCAGCGCGGCGGCGAGCCGGGCGTCGAGTTTGCGGTCCCACTGGACGTGACTGCCCAGACCCGGCGGAACCCCGTACGCCAGCACCTCGACGATGCCGCCGAGGGTGTCGGCGTCGGACTTGGCGGCGTCGACCTCGGCGACCATCCGGGCGCTCGCCTCCGGGTCGAGGCAGCGCAGCGGGTCGGCGTCGATCCGTTCGGCGTCCTCCGGGCGGGGCTGCAGGCCGGGCTTGGCGGCCACCGACCCGAGTTCGACCACGTGCGAGACGATCTCGATGCCGAGCGCCTGCTGGAGGAACGCCCGGGCGACGGTGCCGACGGCGACCCGGGCGGCGGTCTCCCGCGCGCTGGCCCGTTCCAGGATGGGCCGGGCGTCGGTGTGGCCGTACTTCTGCATGCCGGCGAGGTCGGCGTGCCCGGGTCGGGGCCGGGTCAGCGGGGCGTTGCGGGCCTGTCCGGCCAGCACCTCGGGGTCGACCGGATCGGCGGACATCACCGTCTGCCACTTGGGCCACTCGGAGTTGCCGACCCGGATCGCCACCGGGCTGCCCAGGGTGACGCCGTGCCGGAGCCCGCCGACGATCTCGACCTCGTCCCGTTCGAAGGACATCCGGGCGCCCCGGCCGTAGCCGAGCCGACGCCGGGCCAACTGTCGGACGATCTCCTCGCTGGTCACCTCGATCCCGGCGGGCACCCCCTCCAGGAGCGCGACGAGGGCGGGACCATGGGACTCTCCTGCGGTCAACCAGCGCAACACGAACCTAACCCTCTCCTCGCCGCGGCCGGGTCGGCCGGTCGCGGGTCAAGTTTGGCACGGACCGGGTCGGTCACCCCGCCCCGCCCGCACCGTCCCGCTCTGCGGACCCGGACTGGTCGCCGGGTTCGGGTTCGGCAAGCAGGTCGGCGAGCCGCCGCAGGTGCGGTGCGGCCCCGATGATCTCCCGGCGGGCCGGCCCGTCGAGCCGGTCCAGGGCCCGCAGCAGCAGGTCGCGACGTGCCGCGGTGACCTCGGCGATCCGCTCGTGCGCGGCCGGGGTGAGTCGGAGCCGGACCAGGCGCCGGTTGTCTGGGTCCCGCTCGCGCTCCAGCAGACCGGCGGTGACCAGGTCACCGACGAGGGTGCTGACCGTGTTGGCGGCGGTGCACAACCGCTCGGCCGTCTCCTTGACGCTGATTCCGGGACGCCGCTCGACCAGCCGCAGCACCTCCACCTGCGCGTCGGGCAGCGGCGGACGGCCGAGCCGTCGGCTCATCGAGCGACGCAGAACCCGCTGCACCTCGGCCAGGCCGGTGCCGAGCACGGCGACCGCCTCGGACGTCGCCTCGTCCGCCATCTCGTCTCCCCTGTCCTGTCGACCGCCGGGTCCGCGCTGTCGTGGGTCCCTCACGCTGTCGGTGGTCCGACCGGCGCACCGCCCCGGCTTGCCTTCCCCCGGCGCGACGGCGTCTACTTCACATCGCAATAGCTCTGCCAACAGAGCTAATGTCTCCGTTCGATGACAGAGCCTAGGGGGACGTCGTGGACGCACCACGCCCGGTAGCGCCGACCGGTCGGGCCGCCGTCGGCCTGCTGGTACTGCTCGGCATCCTCACCGCGGTGGGTCCACTCTCGCTGGACATGTACCTGCCGGCGTTTCCCGCGATGACCGGCGCGCTCGACGCCGCCCCGGCACAGGTACAGCTCTCCCTCACCACCTTCCTGCTCGGCCTGGCACTGGGCCAACTCGTCACCGGGCCGGTCAGCGACCGCTGGGGGCGGCGGCGGCCCATCCTGGTGGGGGTCGCCGCCTACACGGTCTGCAGCCTGCTCTGCGCGTTCGCGCCGTCCGCCGGCGCACTCGCGGCGCTGCGGCTGGCCCAGGGCATCGCCAGCGGCATGGGCGTGGTGGTGGCCCGCGCCATCGTCCGGGACCTCTACTCCGGACGGGCCGCCGCCAAGTACTTCTCCCAACTGATCCTGATCTTCGGGGTCGCACCGGCGGTCGCCCCCGCCCTCGGCAACCTGGTACTGCAGTTCGGCGACTGGCGGCTGACCTTCGTCGCCCTGGCCGGCATCGGGGTGCTGCTCCTCGTCGCGGTGGTGTGCTGGCTGCCGGAGACGCTGCCCGCGCCGCACCGCGCCGTCGGAGGCCTGCCGACCACCCTGCGGGTGCTGCGGACCCTGCTCACCGACCGGATCTACCTCGGCTACGTCCTCGCCCAGGGCCTGGCCTTCTCCGCCCTGTTCGCCTACATCTCCGGGTCGTCGTTCGTGCTCCAGGAGGTCTTCGCCGTCTCCGCCGGCTGGTTCAGCCTGCTCTTCGGCCTCAACGCCGTCGGGATGACCGCGGTCGGCCAACTCAACGCCCGACTGCTCGACCGGTTCCCCACCCGCCGGTTGCTCACCGTCGGCCTGCTCGGTGGCATCCTGGCTGGGGCGGTGCTGCTGACCGGCGCGACGACCCGCAACCTGCCGGCCGTCGCGCTGGCGCTGCTCGTCTTCGTCTCCAGCATCGGCATGACCCTGCCGAACGGACTGGCCCTGGCGCTCGACCGGCACCCCGGGTACGCGGGCACCGCCGCCGCCCTGCTCGGCTCCCTTCAGCAGGGCATCGCGTCGGTGATCGCCCCGCTCGCCGGGCTCGGACCGGACAACAGTGCCGTCCCGATGGCCGTGGTGGTGCTCGGGACCACCGTGCTCTCGCTTGTCGCGGTCCGCACTCTCACCCGGGACCGACGTACCGCCGAGCCGGGAGAGCAGGAATCCGGAAATGTCAGTGGGTCGGAGCGTCCCGACAGCGGGGCCGGAAACCTCAGCGGGCCGCCCAGGCCGCGGTCAGCGCGGCACGCATCGCCGACACCGGGGCGGTCACCCCGGTGAACTGCTCGAACTGCCCGACCGCCTGGGCCAGCAGCAGGTCGAGGCCGGAGACGATCCGACAGCCGGCCGCCGAGGCGCCCGCCGCGAGCGGAGTCGGCCACGGGTCGTAGACGACGTCGAAGACCACCGTCCCGGGTTGCCAGGACCGGGCCGCGCCCGCGAAGTGGTCGGCGGCGCCCTTCGGCACCGTGGAGATCAGCACGTCGGTCCAACCGACGTCGGCCGGGTCGGCCCAGTCCTGGACCTCGAACCGCAGCCCGAGCGAGTCGGCCAACCCGGCCAGTTCCTCGCCGGCGGCCCGGCGGCGGACCCGGCAGCTGACCCGGCCGGCCCGCAACCGGGCCGCCGCGGCGAGCGCCGCCCGTGCGGTGCCGCCGGCGCCGAGCAGCGTCACCTCGGCCCCCTCGGTCACCCCCGCCCCGGTCAGCACCTCGACCATGCCCGGCACGTCGGTGTTGTCGGCGTACCAGGAGCCGTCGGCACGACGTACCAGGGTGTTGGCGGCGCCGATCGCGGCGGCGACCGGCGAGACGTCGCCGGCCACCGCGAGCGCCGCCTCTTTCAACGGCATGGTGAGCGACAGGCCGGCCCACTCGGGGCCGAGGCCGGCCACCCGGTCGGGCAGCTCGGCCTCGGCACACTCGATCGCCGTGTACGACCAGCCGATCAAACCGGCGGCGGCGTAGCCGGCATTGTGGATCACCGGTGACAGCGAGTGGGCGATCGGCTTGCCCAGCACCGCTGCGCGGATTCCTTCACTCTGAGGAGCCGTGGAGCCACTCATATACCACCATCACTGTTTATCATCAAGATCTTGTGCGCTACGCAGTCGCCTGGAGGCATTGAGTTATCACCAATTCGTTCGGGGAGGCCACCTTTGCGGCAAATCAAACCAACAATCACTGCGGGGCTCGCACTCGCGGCACTCGCCACCGGGATCGGGGTCGTAGCCGCGACTCCCGCGAGTGCCGACACTCTCTACGCCGGCGCCACCCCGAGGTCCGGCAACTCGGCGGTGAAGGTCCGGACCGGGCCAGGAGCCAGCTACACCGCGGTCGGGCAGGTCGGGACCGGACAGTACGTCCCGTGCTGGTATCCGGTCACGGCCGACTGCAACTCGGGCGGCAGCGGTGTATCCACCGGCAGTTCCTACACCTGTAACGGCGCGACCAGCAACAGGTGGCTGAAGGTCAGCTGGGCCGGCACCATGCGATACGCCGCCCTCGGGTGCCTCAACATCAGGCAGATACCCAACGGCGCGGACATCGTCCCGTGAGCTTGCGGGGGCCGTCCGGTCGGACGGTCCCCCGCAAGCCTCCGCTCAGCGATCAGAGGACGCCGTTCTCGCGGGCCTTGGCCTCGTTGCGCAGCTGATCGTTGTAGTTGTCCGCGAACGCCGAGTTGCCGTCCTTGTCGATGGCGACGAAGTACAGCCAGTTGCCCTTCGGCGGATCCATCGCGCCCTCCAGGGCGTCCTTGCCCGGATTGTCGATCGGCGTCGGGGGCAGCCCGGCATGGGCGTGGGTGCTGTACGGGTTCTTTTCGTCGTACATCTCGTCCCGGTTGAGGTCCCCCGACTTCTTGGTCTCCTCCCCCGTCAGCTCCCAGTAGTAGTTGAGCGTCACGTCGAACTGGAGACAGTTGCAGGGAAAGTCCCCGTAGAGCCGGTTGTAGGCAACCCGGGAGATCTTGCCGAGGTCCTTCTTCACACCAGCCTCGGCCTGAGCCAACGACGCCACGATCAACGCCTCGTACGGGGTGATGCCACCACGCTTGGTCTCGACCGTCTTGACAAAGTCGATCTCCTCGGCGGTGTTGAGGAAGCCCTGCACCATCTTCTTGAGAACACCCTCGGCCGTGGAGTTCGGCGGGAAGTCGTAGGTGTCCGGGAAGAGGAAGCCCTCGATCGACTTGGTGGCCTTCTTGCCGTCGCTGCGCTTGAACCAGAAGTCCGGTACGCCGAGTTCCTCCGGGTCCTTCGCCGCCGCCTCGAAGTCCTTGATCGGAATCTTCGTGTGCTCGGAGAGCTTCTTGAAGATCCACTTGGCGGTGTGACCCTCCGGGATGGTGAGCAGGTTCGTCACCTTGTTCTTCGGGTCGAGCAGGGCGGTCAGCGCCAGGGCCGCACTCATCTCCTTGCGGACCTTGTAGAGACCCGGCTGGATGTTCTGGCTGCGGGAGTTCTCGTCGGCCGCCTCGATGAACGCCTTCGTGCTCTTGACGACACCGGCCTCGACCAGGGTGCCGGCGATCTGGGCCAGGCTCTCGCCCTCGGCGATCTGGATCCGGACCTCACCGCTGCCGTTGCCGTCGTAGTCCGGCGTGATGAAGTAGCCCTGGACCCGGTCGAAGCCGTACCAGCCGACCCCGCCGAGCACGCCCAGCAGGACAAAAGCCATCAGCAGCGCGGCCACCGTCCGGCCACGACTGCTCTTCCGCTTTTTCTTCTTCTTGCCGTTCCGCTTGCGCTGTGCGCCAGGCCGGTGCCGTCCCTTCTCCATGTCCTCGTCGAACGCGAAATCGTCGATCATCCCGTCCGCCTCCGCTGCCTCTCCAGCCAGCTCTGCAGAATCTCCACCGCGGCCGCCTGATCGACCACCGCCCGTTGACGCCGACCTCGGACGCCCCGCTCGGCCAGCCTACGAGACGCCACGACCGTCGACATCCTCTCATCCACGAGTTCCACCGGCACCGGTGCGACCGCCTCGGCCAGCCGCGTGGCGTACGCCTGCGCGTGTGCCGCCGCGGGTCCGTGCCCACCGGCCAGGTTCACCGGCAGACCGACCACCACCGTCACCACCTCGTGAAGTTCGACGAGTCGTGCGACTTCCGAGATATCGGTCGGCACCTGGTCCGTACCGGTCCGTACGTCCCGGGCCAGGGTGACCAGGGGGGTGGCGAGGATGCCGTCCGGATCGGAGAGCGCGATGCCCACCCGCACCTGGCCGACGTCCACGCCGAGTCGCACACCACGGGACCATTCGGTCATCCGAATCCTCCGCGTGGCCCGTCCGTCGGTAGGCCTGCCCCGCTGCGGGGGCGGGCCGTCGTGGCTGGAAATCCAACCACAACGGCCCAACCCCGGGCAACCGAACCCGGCGTGGCGCCACGGTCACCGGAGCACACCGTCACGACCGTCTCTCCCGGCGTATCCGGCATCAGGCCTCGGCCAGCGACTTCTCGACCGCGAGCAGCAACGCGGGCGCCTCGCCGGCCGGCAGTCCGCCGCCCTGCGCCAGGTCCGCGTTGCCGCCGCCCCGACCGGAGAGCGCACCCTTGACCAGGGTCGCCGCCGAGACACCCCGCTCCTTGGCGGCCGGGTTCACCGCGACCACCAACGACGCCTTGCCACCGGACCGGGCGGCCACCGCCACCACCGCCGGACGCGCCGGGTCGATCTTGCCCCGGATCTCCTGGGCGAGGGTACGCACGTCGTTGCCGGCCGCGCCCTCCGGCGCCTCGGTGCCGACGTAGGCGACACCCCGGATGTCCCGGGCCTGCTGGGCCAGGGCCGCCGCGCCGCCGAGCACCAGTTGCGCCCGGAGCTTCTCCAGCTCCCGCTCGGCGTCCCGCAGCTGGGCCACGGTCTGCTCCACCCGGTCCGCAACCTGCTCGCTCGGCACCCGGTACAGCTCGGCGAGCCGGGAGACCAGCAGGTGCTCCTTGGCCAGGAACCGGAACGCGTCGAGGCCGACCAGCGCCTCGACCCGGCGTACCCCGGAGCCGATCGACGACTCGGAGAGGATCTTGACCAGGCCGAGCTGCGCCGAACGGGCCACGTGCGTACCGCCGCACAGCTCACGGGCGTAGTCGCCGACCTCGACGACCCGCACCTCGTCGCCGTACTTCTCGCCGAACAGGGCCATCGCGCCGAGCCGGCGCGCCTCCTCCTGCGAGGTGATGAATGCCCGCACCTCCAGGTCGGCGAGAAGCACCTCGTTGATCTGCTGCTCGACGTCGGTGAGCACACTCGGCGCCACCCCGGTCGGGGTGTTGAAGTCGAACCGCAGCCGGCCCGGCGCGTTCAGCGAACCCGCCTGGGTCGCCGACTCGCCGAGGAAGTTCCGCATCGTCTGGTGCACGAGGTGGGTGGCGGTGTGCGAGCGGGAGATCGCCCGACGCCGGGTGATGTCGATCTCGGCCAGCCCGGCCTCGCCCCGGCGCACCTCGCCCCGGACCACCCGGGCCCGGTGCACGATCAGGCCCGGGATCGGCTGCTGCACGTCGAGCACCTCGACCTGCCCACCACCGACCGTGATCAGGCCGACGTCCGGCTGCTGGCCACCGCCCTCGGCGTAGAACGGGGTGGCGTCCAGCACCAGCTCGATCGTCTCCCCCTCACCGGCCGCCTCGACCGGGGTGCCACCGGTGCCGAGCAGCGCCCGTACCGCCGACTCCCGGGAGACCTCGGTGTAGCCGGTGAACTGGACCGGGCCACCCGCGTCGAGCACCGACCGGTACGCCGACAGGTCCACGTGCCCGGTCTTGCGTGCCTGCGCGTCCGCCTTGGCCCGGGCCCGCTGGTCGGCCATCAGCCGACGGAAGCCGTCCTCGTCGACCTGCAGCCCCTGCTCGGCGGCGATCTCCAGGGTCAGGTCGATCGGGAAGCCGTACGTGTCGTGCAGCTGGAACGCCTTGTCACCGGAGAGCCGGGCACCGCCCGCCGACCGGGTCTGCTCGATCGCGGTGTCCAGGATCGTCGTCCCCGCCCGCAGGGTGGAGAGGAACGCGTCCTCCTCCGCGTACGCGTACGACGAGATCCGGTCGAACTCCTCGGCCAGCTCCGGATAGGACGGGGACATGCAGTCCCGGGCCACCGGCAGCAGCTCGGGCAGGGCCCGCTCCTGCCAGCCGAGCAGCCGGATCGCCCGGATCGCCCGCCGCATGATCCGGCGCAGCACGTAGCCCCGGCCCTCGTTGGACGGGGTCACCCCGTCACCGATCAGCATCAGCGAGGTCCGCACGTGGTCGGCGATCACCCGCAGCCGTACGTCGTCCGGGTGCGACTCCGACGCGGCGTGCCCGGAGTGCGCGCCGTACCGCTTGCCGGTCAGTTCCGCCGCCCGGTCCAGGATCGGCCGCACCTCGTCGATCTCGTACAGGTTGTCGACACCCTGCAGGATCGAGGCCATCCGCTCCAGGCCCATGCCGGTGTCGATGTTCTTCGCCGGCAGCTCGCCGAGGATCCGGAACTCCTCCTTGCTGCGCACGTCGCCGATGTCGTACTGCATGAAGACGAGGTTCCAGAACTCGAGGTAGCGGTCCTCGTCGACCTCCGGGCCACCCTCGCGGCCGTAGGCCGGGCCACGGTCGTAGTAGAGCTCGGAACACGGGCCGGCCGGGCCGGGGATGCCCATCGACCAGAAGTTGTCCTTCTTGCCCCGCCGCACGATCCGCTCGGCCGGCACCCCGGTGCGGAGCCAGATCGCCTCGGCCTCGTCGTCGTCGAGGTAGACCGTCACCCAGATCCGCTCCGGGTCCAGCCCGAAGCCGCCCTGGTCCACCGACTTCGTCACCAGGTCCCAGGCGAACGGGATCGCCCCGGCCTTGAAGTAGTCACCGAAGGAGAAGTTGCCGTTCATCTGGAAGAACGTGCCGTGCCGGGAGGTCTTGCCGACCTCGTCGATGTCCGGCGTACGGATGCACTTCTGCACCGACACCGCCCGCTGGTACGGCGGCGTCTGCTGACCGAGGAAGTACGGTACGAACTGCACCATGCCGGCGTTGACGAACAACAGGTTCGGGTCGTTGATCGCCGGCAGCGGAGCGGACGGCACCACCGTGTGGCCGTTGGCCTCGAAGTGCGCCAGGTAGCGCCGCTTGACTTCCGCCGTTCTCATCTGGTGCCTTCCTCCGGAAATAGCTCACGGTCGCCGAGCCGGGGGTCTTCCCGCAGCTCGGCGAACTGGTCGTCGAACGCCACGCCCTCGGCGAACGCCTCATGGATCTGTTGCTCCCGCTCGGCCATGCCGTCGCGGACGTCGTCCGCGAAGTCCCGCAGCGCCTGGACCAGGCCACCGGCGGACTCGGTCAGCGAGTGGGCTATCCCGCCCGGGGTGTACGCCTGTGCCGTCCGGGTCACCTTGCGGACGACCAGCGCACCGACGGCGAGCCCGATGCCCAACCAGAGCAGTCGCTTCATGGCCCCATCCTCTCTCCGTGCCGGGGTGCCGCACCCGGCGGGTCCACCGCCGGCCACGGCTGGTCCAGGTGCGGGCCCCCGGTCACCGCCCGCCGCGCCGGCTGGCCCGACGCTGCTGCTTCAACGTGGCCCGGACCTCACGCTCGGTCTCGGCGTTGCGGCGGGCGGCGGCGGCCCGGCGCACGCCGTACCCGAACGCCGCGACCTTGACCAGTGGGTTCGCCGCGGCGGCGGAGATCACGGTGGCCAGGTTCGCGACGTTGGCGGTGACGTTCTGGGCGTGCCCGGTCATCGTGTCGATCTTGGCGAGCTGGATGTTGACCCCGTCGAGCGAGGTGTGCACCTGTCCCAGTGCCGTGTTCACGTTCTCGATGGTGACGTTCATGTTCGTGAGCAGTGGCGCCGTACGCTCGTTGATGTCGTTGATCGTCCGGGTCGCCGCGTCGACGGTCCGGCCCAACTTCCAGATCGGCCTGGCCATCACCAGCACCAGCATCAGGAACGCCCCGGCCGCGACGAGCGCGGCGATCTGGCCGATCTCTCCAGCGTCCACCCGTGTCCTCCTCCATGCACCGTCTCGAAACGCGCGACCGTCTCACTCGGACACCGGCGGGTCACCGCTTCACCACGGCCACCCGCCGGAACGCCCATCGGAGTATCAACCGCCAACCCTACCGTCGGTGACGACCGCCGGCCTCACGACGGGGTCGCCGTGGGAATCAGGTCGTCCGGCAACGGCAGGTCGGGGTCGACACCGGGCAGTGACGGCGCCGGGTTCGGCTTCGGGCCGAGCCGGTCGTCCGCGATCGCGTTGCGTACCTTGATCGAGATCCTTGACCCCTGGCAGTCCTCGCCCGTGGTGCCGCCGGCCGCCGGATCGCCGGGCTCGGCGCCCTCCACCGGTGGCACCTCCGGGGACTCGCCCGGCAGCACCTCCGGACAGGCTGGTGGGCGGACCCAGAGGTCGAGGGTCAGCTCGTCCCGCCGCCAGCAGCTGTAGTGCTGGTTCTCCACCGGCTGCTCCGGGCAGAGCGCCACCTTCCAGGGCTGCCAGCCCTCGCCGGTCAACGCGGACTCGTAGGTCCGGGCGGTCTCCTCCCAGGGCCGGTCGGACGCCATGGTCCGTTCCCGGAACCGACACTCGAGCAGGCACCACCGGCTGCCGCTGACCCCGTCCACGATGTCCTGCTCGGCCCAGGTGGGCACGGCCAGGGCGTCCAGGGAGTTGAAGACGGGGTCCCGGGTCGCGGCCCGGACGCCGAAGTACGTCGGCAGTGCGCCGAGCACCAGCAGGCTCGCCAGCAGCAGGGCGATGGTCCGCAACCGACGTTGCTCGCGGATCTGGTTACGCAGCTCCGACCGGGTACCCGGCACCGGCTCCGACGCGTCGGACGTGCTGCCGGACCGATCCTCGGGATGACCGGGCTCGTCCGGCCGCCCGACACTTGGCCCGGTCCGCGGCTCGACAGCGTCCGGTCGGGCGACCCCGGCCACCGGGCCGGGGCCGCCCGACGGAGATTCGCCCGGCGGTACGGCCACACCGGCCCGTGCCGGAGCACCCGGCGGCGGTACCGCCACACCCCCGCGCGCCGGAGCACCCGGCGGCGGTACGGCCGCACCGGCCCGTGCCAGAGCACCCGGCGGCACGGCGGCGCCCCTGGCGGCCGTGGCCGGACCGGGCCGGTCCGACGGCAACGGCGGTTGCGGTGGCCCGACCTGACCCGGTGCCTGCCGGGACTCGGGCCCGGGACGGCCACCTTCCCCCGGTGCTCCCGTGGGCTGTCCGGAAACCGGGCGGGCCCGGCCCGGAGTCATCGGCGCCCGGGCCGCGGCGGCGGGACGGCCAGCCTCCACCGGACCGGTCGGACCGTCAGGACCGCCAGGCCAGGGACCCGCCCCATGCGGAGTGGGCGGAACCGGTGCGGCGCCCGCTCGTACCCCACCGACCGGCGGCGGCCCGTCGACTCGCGGTCCGGCGTCCGCCGGGGTCACCTCCCCCTGTCGGCCCGGCACCACCGGCAGTCCGCCACTGTGCCGGCCGACCGGACCGGGGCCGGCCGGACGGAGGACGGACGGGGGTTCGGCACCGGGCCGGACCCGCGGGCCCCGAGGTGGCGCGACGGCGCCGTCACCCGGCGACGCCTCGTGCCGCCCGCCGCCGTGTCGGATGCCCGGTCGTTCCGCGTCGAGCCCCGGAGCAGCCGTCGACGCATGGGTCGCCGGCGGCACCCCCGGCTCCTGGCTCGCCGGAATGACACCGGTTGCCGGATCACCGAGCGGCGATCCGGGCGGGCCGGCGACACCGGGACCGAAGCCACCGGCCGGAACGATCGGTCGGCCGCGCTCCGGCCGCCCCGCCGGCCGGAACCGGTCCGCCAGTGAAGCGGCGTGGCCAGGTCGGGTCTCGTCAGCGGCACCGGCGGGCCGTAGCGGCGGCGCACCGGGTACGACACCGGACGCTCGGACACCGGGTACGGCCTGCGCGCCCGGTGTCACGGGCGCACCGGGACCAGGCGTGACGCCGGACGGCTGGACACCCGACCTGGGCATGCCTGCCGGGTCGGCCGGCCCTGGGCCGCCGGCGGCCGGGCGGGCGACGCCGGGCCGGGCCGGCGCCGCCGGCGGGCCCGAGACGCCGGGCAGCGGCGGCGCGTTGCCCGACGCGGGGACGACAACGTCGCCGGGCGACGGCGGTTGGCTGTGCCGCCCTCCCCCGGTCGGCGTCGCCGCGGGCGTCGGAGGGTCGTGTCGACCACCGGACCGGTCCTCGGGCCGGGTTCCCGCCGACCGGGGTCCCGGTGGTGGCTCAACCGGTCCGGCCCCGTGGCGGGGCTGGTGGATCCCGCCGGTCGGCGGCTCGGCACCCGGGTCGGTACCCGGTCGACCGTCGGGTCGGGGGCCGGTCGGCGCGGTCCGCTGGTCCGCCGTGCCCCGCTCCACCGGGACCCCCGGCCACGGGCCGGGGCGCACCGGGCCGGCGGAAGGTGGCACGGCCGCCGACGGGGCGCCCGTGATGCCCCCCGGAGGAGGGCCGGCCGGCGGACCGCCCGGGCGGTCCGGATGCTCGGCGGGGCCGATCGGGGAGCCCGGAGGCGCCGGTGGGAAGACCGGGGCGGTCCGGCCACCCGGGGTGGCCGGATCCGACGGATCCATCCGGCCCGGCGGAGGTTCGGTCCCGCCGGCCGCCGGCTCCACCCGACCGGGCGACGGGTCCGAGAGTTCCGCCAGGGCACGGTCCCGGGCACTGTTCGACAACCCCTCCGGCGGCGCGGCGGGGATCCCGTCACCCGGGCCGATCGCCGAACGCTGTTCCTTGGCGGTACGCAGGTCGGCGATCCAGCCGAGCTCCTCGCCGCTCACCTCGGGCTGCTCGGGCGCCTCCTCCGACTTGCCCCGGCCCCAGCGGCGCCCCTTGCCCCGTGGGTCCCGCCGCTCGTCGTGGCCGTCCTCGCCCGGGTCCGAACCGCGCGATCTCACTGGTCTGCCTCCCCGACCGACGTTCCGCCGTTGTCCTGCGCCACTCTGTCGTCCCCGATCCCGTCCACCGGCCGGCCGTTCGAGGTGGTGTCCCCGGTACGCCCGTTCTGGTCCGTCCTCGTCGCGGCCGCATCCGGTCCGCCTGCCGTACCGCCGCCGTTGCCGGGCGCCGGGCCGCCCCCGGATGTCGGACCGCCCCCGCCGCCGTTGCCGGGCGCCGGGCCGCCGGAGGGTGGCGCGGCCTGACCCCGGACGATCCGGCGGAGCAACGGCAGCCGGGTGCTCACCGCGCGCTCGGCACCGTGTCCGGTCGGTTGGTAGTAGTCCACCCCGACCAGGTCGTCCGGCGCGTACTGCTGGGTCACCACACCCCGGTGGTCGTCGTGCGGATAGCGGTAGCCGATGCCGTGCCCGAGCCCCCGCGAACCCGAGTAGTGCGCGTCGCGCAACGCCCGGGGCACCGAACCACCACGGCCGGCCCGTACGTCGGCGATCGCGGCCCCGATCGCGGTGGTCGTCGAGTTCGACTTGGGTGCGGTGGCCATGTGGATCACCGCCTGGGCGAGGTTGAGCTGCGCCTCGGGCAGGCCGACGTACTCCACCGCGTGGGCGGCCGCGGTCGCCACACTCAACGCGCTCGGATCGGCCATGCCGACGTCCTCACTGGCGAAGATCACGATCCGGCGGGCGATGAACCGGGGATCCTCCCCGGCCACCAGCATCCGGGCCAGCCAGTGCACCGCGGCATCCACATCGGAGCCCCGCATGCTCTTGATGAACGCGCTGGTGACGTCGTAGTGGGCGTCGCCGTCCCGGTCGTAGCGCACCGCCGCCACGTCGACCGCCTGTTCGGCGGTGGCCAGGTCGATCACCGTACCGCCGAGTGCCGTCGCCGAGCCCGCGGCCGCCTCCAGCGCGGTCAACGCCTTGCGTACGTCACCGCCGGCCAGGCGTACCAGGTGGTCCTCGGCGTCCGGTGCCAGGGTGAGCGCGCCGGCGAGGCCGCGCTCGTCGGCGGTCGCGCGGCGCAGCAGGCCGCGGACGGCGTCGTCGGTGAGCGGTTGCAGGGTGAGCAGCACACAGCGGGACAACAGCGGCGAGATGACCGAGAAGTACGGGTTCTCGGTGGTGGCCGCCAACAGGGTCACCGTCCGGTCCTCGACCGCCGCCAGCAGCGAGTCCTGCTGGGTCTTGCTGAACCGGTGCACCTCGTCGATGAAGAGCACGGTCGGCGGGCCGCCGGCCCGGCGCTCCCGGCGAGCCGTGTCGATCACCGCACGGACGTCCTTCACCCCGGCGGAGAGCGCGGACATCGCCACGAAACGCCGCTCGGTGGCCCCGGCGACCAGGTGCGCGATCGTCGTCTTGCCGCTGCCCGGCGGCCCCCAGAGAATCACCGACATCGGCGCCGCGCCGGTGACCAGTTGACGCAGCGGCGAACCCGGCGCCAGCAGATGGTCCTGCCCGACCAGCTCGTCGAGGCTGGTCGGACGCATCCGGACCGGCAACGGCGCGTCGACGGCCGGTACGGTGAATCCAGCGACGCCGGTCCCGGTCGACGCGGCAGACCCGCCACCGGGATCGACAAGCGAGAATAGGCCGTCGGACTCCATCACGAAGACACTACCGGCCCGGTTTCCGGTGCCGGAAATGCACCGATGACCGGGCCGGTCGTCACGGGGTACGGATCAGCCGCGACCAGGACGGCGGCCCCGGTACCACCGTCCGCCACCGCCCGCGGCGCCCGGACCCCGGCCCACCCCGGCCAGGTAGAGCGCGAGACAGAGCAGGCCGATCACCAGCAGGGTGTGGACGTTGAACAGGTCCGGCGCGCCGAGGTCGGAGTCGAGAAGGTCGAGCAGCAGGGCAAAGCCGAAGACGCCGGCGGCGACGTAGGCGAGCATGTTTTCCTCCCGGTGGGGGTCCCAGTAGGTCGGCCAGGTTGTACCCACCGCCGTCACCGGCCAATCCCGGCCGGGGGTCAACCGGCCGGACCTGGCGCAACCGCCGGCGTGGGTGTCGAAACGCCGTCCGGGTCGGCAGAGTCGGCGGACCGTCGTCCGGCCAGCCAGGCGGGCAGGTAGAGCGGCGCGGCTACCGCGAGCACCACGGCACCGACCACCATCGCGGTACCGACCGAGGTCGCCGCGGCGAGGGCGGTCAGCAGCACCCCGCCGAGCGCGGCCGCGGGCTGGGCCATCATCGAGTTCAGCGAGATGGCGCTGTTGCGGTACGGTCCGTCCACCTGGCGGTGCAGCAGTCCCATGTGCAGCGGGTTCGACGCCCCGTGGATCGCGTAACAGAGCAGGTAGGCGGCGATGATTCCGGCCGGGCCGGCGAGCAGCGCCATGCCGACCACGGTGGCGCCCTGCAGGACCCGCAGCAGTCCCGCGGCCAACGGCGCCCCCAGCCAGCGGGCGACATAGGTGATCAGTGCCGCCCCGCCGGCCGAGGCCAGCCAGGCCGCCGAACCGGTGGGGCCGAGCAGCGCCGCCGCCCGGTCCGGGTCACCGACCACCTCGGAGAGCCGTACCGGCAGCAGTGTCTCGAAGGTGACCATGCCGAATCCCCAGAACAGTTCCACCGCGACCAGGGCGAGGACGATCCGGGACCGGCGCAGCAGTCCGAACGCGCCGCCGATCGCCGTCGGCACGGCACGTACCGAGGTGCGCAGCGTGGCGGCGCCACCCGGTGGGCGTACCTCGACCAGGAGCAGCAGCAGGGCGACCAGTGCGACGACCTCCAGCAGCACGGCCACCAGCACCGGCACGGTGAGGGCACTGAACGGGCCGATCGGGCCGAGGGCCACCAGGCCACCGGCGAGCAGCGCTCCGGCCGCGATGCAGACGCCGAGCACCACTCCCCCGGCGTGGAGGCCGCGCTCGTACTCGGTCTCCGGATCGGCGGCCAGCATGGCGTCGACGTACCAGGATTCGAGCGGACCACTGTCCAACGCCCGGAAGATCCCCTGCAGTACGAAGAGCAGGAAGAACAGGACGAAGGAGTCGGCGAGGACGAGGAGCACCAGCGAGCCGAGGTTGATCAGGGTCGCGGTGACCAGTACCGGTTTGCGCCCCAGCGCGTCGGCGAAGCCACCGGTCGGCAACTCCAGGGCCAGCACCACCAGGCCCTGGGCGGCGGCGACCAGCCCGACCTGCGGCAGGGTGAGGCCCCGTTCGAGCAGCAGCAGGGTGATCACCGGGATCAGCAGGCCGATCGGCAGCCAGCGCAGGCCGTGCAGAATCAGGTAGCGGCGCCTGACCTGGACGGCGGTCAAGGTGCTCACGGCGCCTCCTCCTCGGCGTGGTGGCCGTCGGGTCGGGGTGCGGTGAGTGGCATCGGGCCACGGACCGGGAAGGCGTGCAGATAGAGCAGTACGCGCTCGGTCCCGTTCGGTTCCCCGGTCCCGTCCTTCTCCGCGAGGTTGTCCGGGTCCATCGAGACGAGGCTGTGCCGGTAGCGGTCCAGGACGGCGTGCAACTCGTCGGAGAGTTGCCGGAACTGCCCAGGGGTGAGCCGGAACAGGAAGTCCGAGAAGCCGGCTGTGTCCCGCCACTCGGTCGGGAAGTCGTGCTGGTTTTCCAGCCAGCGCTCGGTTTGGTCGGCGTGGACCCGCAGGGCGTACCGGAACAGCCAGTCGGCCGCCGCACGGGCGTCCGGATGCTGGTCGAAGTCGCTGTTCCGCCAGTGGCTGACCTGGTGCGCCGCCCGCCACCACCGCTGCCGGCCGGTGCCCCGCTCGGCCTCCTCCTCGACGAGCCCGGCGTCGGCGAGCTGGCGGAGGTGGTAGCTGGTGGCGCCGGTGTTCGTGCCGAGCTCCTGGGCGAGCCGGGTCGCGGTGGCCGGGCCCTCGCTGCGCAACGTGGCGAGGAGTCGGGCCCGGAGCGGATGAGCCAGCACCCGGATCTGGGCGGTGTCGAGGTGGACCTGGGACGGTTCAGGGTCGAGGGGCGGCGGGGAGGCGGACATATGATGCACAGTAATTGTGCACAGAGCTTGTGCACAAGTTCTGTGCAGAGAAATTATGCGAGCGGCTCCCGTGCCGCAGGGCAGCAAAGAGCCCGCCCCGGCCGCACGCGGCGGTCGGGGCGGGCTCGGTGTTCGCTGTGTCCTGGAGCGAACCGGCGCCGGGGCGCGGCGGTCAGCCGGGGAAGTCGCCCGGGTCCACGTCGCTGGTACGGGCGTTGCCGCCCGCCGTCGGTGTCAGCGTGATCGTCCAGATCGTGTACTGCGAGGAGGTGGTACTGAACTTGAAACTGTCCTCGAAGCGCTGGAAGTTGCAGTCCCGCCCGAACGCCTTGGCCTTGCCGTCCCAGTCCTTGCCACCGGTCATGTAGATCCGGTACGTGCCGTCACGGACACCGCCGACCGTGATCTTGCCCTTGGCCCGGACGTAGACGCTGATCGCCGCGCTCTTGGACCCGTTCCGGACGACGTTGATGACCGCGTCGGTGCTGCCACCGTTCTCGATCTTCAGCTCGCCGAGCCCGCTCCGGTTCCGCTTGAGGAACTTGCCGTTGCTGAGCCGCCGGTTGGTGTCCGAGGTCTTCTTCGGTACGAACTTCCCCACCTGGTACGCCTGCGCCGGATCCGCGGTCGCGAGCGCCTGCTGCGCGGCGCGCACGTCCTCCGCGGCGGCCTCACGGCTGAGCCGGGCAAGCGCTGAGTAGCCGAGGCACACCTCACCGGCCCCGGCCGCCGACCCGGTCTCGGCCAGCGAGTCGCTCAGGCCCTCCAGCCCGCTGAGCAGGTCGGCGTGCGCGGTGGCGACGTTCGGCGGCGGCACGACCCGGCTCAACGCCTCGATCTGCTGCTCGATGGCGGACTCGATGCCGTCGACCGCCGACCCGACCGCCTTGGGGTTCTTCGCCCCACCGAGCTTGCCGAAGGCGTCGCCGACCGACTTGTCGACCGACGCCAGCAGGGCCTGGTACTCCGGTGGGCTCATCGGTGCGGCACTGGGCGACGCCCCGCCGGCCGGACCCGAACCCGCCGTGTTCTTGGGGTCGCCGGAGTCACGGTTCAACCAGAGCAGCACCGGCACCGCCAGGACGACCAGCAGCACGACCGCGACCGCCCCGCCGACGATGGCGAGAATCTTCCCCCTGCCCGAGCCGCCCGACGGCGCCGGTACGGGCGGGTACGGCCCGAACGGGGCGGGGCCCATCGGCGGACCGGACGCCGGCGGACCCGACATCGGCGGCCCACCGTACGCCCCAGCCGGCGGACCCGACATCGGCGGCGCGCCATACGGTCCAGCCGGCGGACCCGACATCGGCGGCGCGCCATACGGTCCAGCCGGCGGACCCGACATCGGCGCACCATACGGTCCGGCTGGCGGACCGGACGCCGGCGGAGCCGACATCGGCGGCGCGCCATACGGTCCGGCCGGCGGGCCGGACGCCGGCGGCACCGCGCCGAACGGGGTGGTCGGTGGCACCGGGGTGGGCGGCGGCGCGCCGAACGCGGTGGTCGGCGGCACCGCACCGGCGGGCCCGGGGACGAGCCGGACCTGGAGGTAGGCGTCCCGCGGCGACTCGCCGGGCGCCGTCACCGGGCCGAGCCCCGGCAGCTGCAGAACCGCCCCGTCGGTCATGCCGGCCGGAATCCGGACCGGCACACTCTGTCCCGACCACGGCAGGGTGACGGTCCGGACGGTCTCGGACCCCACCTCACTCGGATCTATATCAATGATCAAATCAGGAGTCGGCGCCATGCTCCGAGTATGCGTGGCGGTGGCAACCCCATTCCCGATGGGTCCCCGGCGATATTCGGCCGGAGACCCATCGGGTGTCGAATCAGTGGAAACCGACCCGAACCACCGGTCAGGAGGGTTCGACCGGAGCCGCGACCCCGGCGGTGCCGCCATGTGCCGGAGCCGTCGGCTTCGGCTTGGCGTCGATCCCGGCCTCGGCCCGCTGCTGCCCGGTGATCGGGGTCGGGGCACCGGTCAGCGGGTCGAAGCCGCCCCGGGTCTTCGGGAACGCGATCACCTCACGGATCGACTCCGCACCGGCGAGCAGCATGCAGACCCGGTCCCAGCCGAAGGCGATACCGCCGTGCGGCGGCGGGCCGTACTTGAACGCCTCCAACAGGAAGCCGAACTTGTCCGTCGCCTCGTCCGGGGTGATCCCGAGCAGGTCGAAGACCCGCCGCTGCACGTCGCCCCGGTGGATACGGATCGAGCCGCCGCCGATCTCGTTCCCGTTGCAGACGATGTCGTACGCGTAGGCGAGCGCCCGGTCCGGCGCCTCCTCGAACCGGTCCACCCACTCGGCGTTCGGTGAGGTGAACGGGTGGTGCACGGCGGTCCAGCCGCCTTCGTCCGTCTTCTCGAACATCGGCGCGTCGACCACCCAGCAGAACGCCCAGGCGCTCTCGTCGACCAGGTCGGCCCGCTTGGCGATCTCGATCCGGGCCGCGCCGAGCAGTTCCTGCGCCTCCCGGGTGTTGGCGCTGGCGGCGAAGAAGATCGCGTCACCGGGCTTGGCCCCGACCACGTCGGCCAGCCCGCCCAGGTGCTCCGCCGACAGGTTCTTCGCCACCGGTCCCCGGGCCTCGCCGGTCTCGGCGTCGAGCACCACGTACGCCAGACCGCGGGCGCCGCGCGCCTTGGCCCAGTCCTGCCAGCCGTCGAGTTCCTTACGGCTCTGCACGGCCCCGCCCGGCATCACCACCGCGCCGACATAGCCGCCGGCGTCGATCGCCCCGGCGAAGACCCGGAACTCGGTGCCGCGCAGGTAGTCGGTCAGCTCGGTCAGCTCGACCCCGTACCGCAGGTCGGGCTTGTCGGAGCCGTACCGGGCCATCGCGTCGTGCCAGGTGATCCGGGGAATCGGCCGGCTGATCTCGTGTCCGGCGAGCTCGCGCCAGAGGGTGGCGACGATCTCCTCACCGAGGTCGATCACGTCGTCCTGGGTGACGAACGACATCTCGATGTCGAGCTGGGTGAACTCCGGCTGCCGGTCGGCCCGGAAGTCCTCGTCCCGGTAGCAGCGGGCGATCTGGTAGTACCGCTCCATGCCGCCGACCATCAGCAACTGCTTGAACAGCTGCGGCGACTGCGGCAGGGCGTACCAGGTGCCGGGCTGCAGACGTACCGGGACCAGGAAGTCGCGGGCACCCTCCGGCGTCGACCGGGTCAGGGTCGGGGTCTCGATCTCGAGGAAGTCGCGGTCGTGCAGCACGGTCCGGGCGAGCTGGTTGGCCTTCGACCGCAGCCGCATCGCCTTCGCCGGCCCGCTGCGCCGCAGGTCCAGGTAGCGGTACTTGAGTCGGACGTCGTCACCGGCCTCGACCTGGTCGTCGACCGGCAGCGGCAGCGGGGCCGCCTCGGAGAGGATCTCCAGTCGGTCGACCGTCACCTCGATCTCGCCGGTGACCAGCTCGGGGTTGTCGTTGCCCTCGGGGCGACGGGTCACCTCACCGGTGACCTGGACGCAGTATTCGTTGCGCAGCGCGTGCGCCGCCGCCATCCCCTCGCGGAACACCACCTGGACCACGCCCGAGGAGTCGCGCAGGTCGACGAAGATCACGCCGCCGTGGTCCCGCCGCCGGGCTACCCAGCCGGCGAGGGTCACCGTGCTGCCGGCATGCGTCGCGCGCAGGGTGCCGGCGTCATGGGTACGGATCACGACAAGTGTCTCCTCACGTGGTACGGGCGTCCGGGAACCGGGCGGTCTGCCCCGACATTCTGTCAGGGCCACCCGATGCTCCCGGCAGCCCACCCGGCCCGCCCTCGGGTGGAGCAGGCCGGCACGGCCGCGCCGGGCCCCGGCGGTTCGGCCCGGCACGGCCGGGTGGGACGGTTCAACCGGCCCGGCGCGGCGGCACCGGCCGACTCCGCGTCAACGTGCCGGCAAGCACGGTCGCCACCAGCGGTGGAACGACCAGGATCAGCAGCAACGACAGCCACGGGGTACGCCAGTGCGCGCCGGTGTGGAACGCGACGTACCCGGCGGCCGGGCCGAGACCGGCGAGCAGCCCGAGCGGCGTACCGAGGCCGACGACCACCGCGGCCTGCGCGGCGGTGATCCCGCGCCGTACCCGGGGACCGGCACCGACCGCGGTCATCGTGGCGAGATCGTCGCGCAGCTCGGACATGGTGAGTCCGACGGCAACCCCGCTCGCCAGCACCGTCACCATCCCACTGACCACCCCGAGCAGCCAGAACATGGTCCGGCTCTCGGTCGGCCCGGTCCGGACCCGGGCCGGCTCGACCAGCATCGGGGTCGCCGGGACCGGTTCGGCGGCGAGCTGCGCGCGGAGCAGCGCGGTGGTCGCGGCGGCGACTTCGTCCGGTCGGGGCATCCGGGTGGTGTCCACCAGCAGGTCTCCGGGCGTCACGGTGAGCCCGGCCCGTCGTGCGGTGGCCTCGGAGACGAGCACCCCGGGCAGGTCCCGGAAGTACTCGCCGCGCACCGCCACCACCGCCGGTACGGTGACCGGCCCCGGTACGCCCAGCGCGATCGCCACCCGTCCGTCGGCGGCGAGGACGTCGTTGAAGAGCACCGCTCCCCCGCCGCCCAGCGCGTCGAGTTCGGCGGGGCTCGGCTCCCGGCCGGTGACCGCCCGGATCGTCTCGGCGCCGCCGACCGCGATCCGGATCTGGTCGCCGGCCACCCCCATCGGCGTCAACCCGGGCAGGGGGTTGAAGACGCTGCCCGGTGGGACGTCCGGGTCGCTGGCCACCCGAAGCGCGACGGCGCTCCGGGTGGGCAGGGTGGCGGCGAGGCGCGCGATCCCGTCCGCGCCGAGTACGGTCGCGGCCTCGGCGGGCAGCAGCACCTGTCCGTCCCGGGCGTCGCGCCAGACCGCCGCCGCCTCGCCGCGGGCGGCGCCGACCAGTCCCAGGGCCACGCTCCCGGCGACCGCGGCACCGACCGCCGCCACCGCCGCCCCGGTGCGCAACCGGTGCCGGGCGGCGTGCCGGAGCGCGAGCCGCCCGGCGACCGGCAGCAGCGGTGCGACCCGACCGACCACCCGGACCAACGCGGGTGCGGCGGCGGCGACCCCGAGCGGCAACAGCAGACCGCCGACCGCGATCAGTTCGCTCCGTCCGTCCGGGTGCGCCGACCGGAGCAGGATCACCGCGCCGACGCCGAGCAGTACCAGGCCGACCGCCAGCCAGCCCAGATCTGCCCGGGACCGGTCCCGTTGACCGCCGAGTTCGGCCCGGACCGGGTTCCGGGAGACGGACCTGGCCGGCAGGTACGCGGCGGCCATGCCGACCAGGATGGTCACCGCCGCCACCCCGACCACAGACCAGACCGGTACGACAATGTTCCGCAGCGGATGGTCGGAGATCCGCTCGATGACCGGCGCGGCCACCAGCAGGGTGCCCAGCCCGAGCAGCGTGGCGGTCCCGGCCGCGACCGTCCCGAGCAGCAACCCGCCGGCCAGCACGACCCGGCCCACCTGTCGGGGGCTGGCGCCGGCCGCCGCGATCAGGGCGAGTTCCCGGCGCTGCCGTCGGGCGCCGACCAGGAACGCCGCGCCGACGAGCAGCCCCACCTGTGTCGCGGCGAAGCTGACCACCAGTGTCGCGGCGGTCGCCTGGATCGCCAGGTACTCCGCGGTCGGTGTCCGGGTGGCGCGGTCGATGATGCTGAACTCGATGCCGAGCGGGACGATCTCCCCGTCCGGCCCGATCTCGTGCCGCGCTCCGGGCGGCGGCCCCGGCCAGCCCACCCCGTCGGGCAGGTCGACCAGCAGGCTCCGGGTGACCCCGCCGGACAGCGGCGCGTCGGCCGGTACGA
Source organism: Plantactinospora sp. B24E8 (assembly GCF_039871735.1). NCBI lineage: Bacteria > Bacillati > Actinomycetota > Actinomycetes > Micromonosporales > Micromonosporaceae > Plantactinospora > Plantactinospora sp. B24E8. The sequence goes on along the minus strand of NZ_JBDPMH010000013.1, from coordinate 47,012 downwards.
CCAGCGCGGGCAGCCGCAGTGACCGACTCAGGTCGACGATGCCGACCACGGTCAGCGGACGCAGCGGCAGTCCTGCCTCGATCCGGTCGCCGACCGTGACGTCGAGCTGCTCCGCGAGGGTGCGGGTCAGCGCCACCTCGGTGGCCGCCCGGGGCGCGACGCCGGCTCGGACGACGTACCTGCCGTGGTTGAGCGGGTCGGTCGGATCCGTCGCCTCGTACTCGTAGCTGGTCAGTGCACCGTCGGGAGCGGCGACCACGGTCCGGCCGGTGCCGTGCGGGGCGGTCCGGCCACCGGCGGGTACGAGGTCGGCCAGCGTCTCCAGGTCCGGCTGACCCGCCGACAGCACGAGGTCGGCGGTACCCATCTTGAAGCCGGCGTCCCGGTCCAGGGTGCCCAGGTTGGCCCAGCAGGCCAGCAACACGGTCGCGGCGTAGGCGGGCAGGAACAGCATCGACAGGATCAGTACGCTGCGCCCACGGTGGCGGCGTGCCGACCGTCCGGCGATCCGCAGCGCGGTACGCCACGAGCCGGTGAACTCGCCGGTCATGCCCGTCCGCCCGGTCATGCCCGTCCGCCGAGGAGTTGGTCCGGGGTGGCCCGGGGACCGGTGGAGTCGATCAGCCGACCGTCGCGGAGGAAGATGGTGCGGTCGGCCCAGCCGGCGTACCGGGGCTCGTGGGTGACCAGCACTCCGGCGGCGCCCGCGTCGACGTGGGCCCGGAGCACCTCGAGCACCGCCTCACCGGTTTCCGAGTCGAGCGCGCCGGTCGGCTCGTCGGCGAGGACGAGCCGCCGCTGGCCGATCAGTGCCCGGGCGATCGCGATCCGCTGCTGCTGTCCACCGGAGAGCTGGTCGGGAAAACGGTGGGCCAGTTCGCCGAGGCCGACCCGGGCCAGCGCGGCGATCGCCTCCCGACGGGCAGCCCGGGGGCGTACTCCGGCGAGTTCGCGGGGCAGTGCGACGTTCTCGGCGGCGGTGAGGTCGTTGACCAGGTTGTAGTCCTGGAAGACGTAGCCGATGCGGTCCCGGCGCAGTCGGGCCAGCGCGACGGCGGCCAGATCGGTGAGCGCGGTCCCCTCGACCTCCACGGCGCCCCGGGTGGGAGTGTCGAGACCGCCGGCCAGGGCCAGCAGGGTTGACTTGCCGGAGCCGGATGGTCCCATCACCGCGACCAGTTCGCCCGCCTCGACGTCGAAACTCACCCCGTCCAGCGCCCGTACGTCGGAGTCGCCGGAGCGGTAGGTCCGGCTCACTCCGGTGAACCGCAGCACGACGTCGGTCATCGGACCGGCTCGGTTCCGTCGGTGGCGGGCGTTCGGTGCTCGGCGGACGCGGCGCCGCCACCGGTGACCGCCCCGCCGACGGAGCCGGTGGCGGGACCGGTGGCGTCGGGCGTGGCCGGCCGGGCTGCCCTGCCGGCCGTCCGCGTGCGTCGCTGCCGGCGCAGCATGGTGGCCTCCACGTGGTCGAGCCAGCGGATCTCGCTCTCCAGTCCGAAGACCAGGTGGTCGAGCAGGAGCAACCAGGCGATGTCGTCGCCGTCCCGGTCGGCGTTGCGCCGCAGGTCGGTGAAGTCCCGCATCTGCCGCATCGACTCGGTGCGCTGCGCCTGGACGACGGCGGCCACGTCGACGTCCGGGGTGGCCGCCGCCATGGCGAGTTTGATCGCCAGTTCGCTGCGCGGCCGGTCGGTGTCGGTGACCGGGGTGGCGAACCATTCCGCCAGCGCGCTCCGGCCGGCGTCGGTCATGGCGTAGACGGTGCGCCCCTCGTCGTTGGTGCCCACCTCGGCGACCAGGCCGTCCCGGTCGAGCCGTTCGAGGGTGGTGTAGAGCTGGCCGACGTTCAGCGCCCAGGTGCCGCCGGTCCGCGCGTCGAACTCGGTTCTCAGTTGGTAGCCGTACTTGGGACCGTCGGCGAAGAGGGCGAGCAGTCCCCAGCGCACTGCGTTTCGTTGCATGCCGAGGAACTTACTCGACAAGTACTTACTGAGTAAATAACCACCGCCGACGACACAAAAAATCGAACTGGCGTTCGATCACGGGTTAGGATGGCGGGCATGCCACAGGCCGCCTACCAGCCCTCGATGCTGGACTTCGGGGCCGGGGCCGGGGCTGGCGTCGCGGGCGACGGCGCCGCCCTCGGGCCGCTCGCCGGACGGGTCCGCCGCCACGAGCTCACCCGGGGCGCCTGGGTCGACCACCTGCCCGGCTGGGTCCAGGGCTCGGACGCCGTGCTGACCACACTGCTCACCGAGGTCGACTGGCAGGCCGAACGCCGCCGGATGTACGACGACGTGGTCGACGTACCCCGGCTGCTCCGCTGGTACGGCGCCGGGGAGCCGCTGCCGCATCCGCTGCTGACCGCCGCCCGTACGGCCCTGACCCGGCACTACGCCGCCGAGTTGGGTGAGCCGTTCGTCACCGCCGGCATGTGTCTCTACCGCGACGGGCGGGACAGTGTCGCCTGGCACGGTGACACCCTCGGCCGCTCGGCCACCGTCGACACGATGGTCGCGATCGTCTCCTTCGGGTCGCCACGACCGCTGCTGCTCCGGCCACGCGGCGGCGGGTCGAGTCTGCGCTTCCCCCTCGGTCACGGCGATCTGGTGGTGATGGGTGGCTCGTGCCAACGCACCTGGGAGCACACGATCCCGAAGACCTCCCGGCCGGTCGGCCCCCGGGTCAGCGTGCAGTTCCGGCCCGTCGGCGTCGCCTGAGCCCCGGCATCCTCAGCGCGGCCGGGGAACGTCGTCCGCCCACGGCCCGTCGCCAGGCGTGCGCTCCGGCGCGCTGCTGCTGGAGACGAGGACCCGAAGCTGGTCGATGGTCGCGGACGGGGCGAGGATGGCCGCCCGCCACCGTCGGATCATCGCGGTGGCCTCGCGGACCACCGACCGGAGTTCGCTGATCTCCCGGGTCGCCGCCTCGACCTGGCGACGCGCGCGGACCGTCTCCGCCTCCAGCTCGGCGACCCGCGCCTTCAACGGTTGGACCAGGATCAACGCGGTGTCGGTCAGGACGTCGGCGGCGTCGGCCTTGAACTTGCGGCGTTGCACCAGCACGGTGGCGACGGCCGTGATTCCCCCCGCACCGCCGAGCACGCCGATGACGGAAACCAGGATCTCGACCCAGGGCGGACCGGACGGAGGAGGTGGGCTGGGCGTGGTCACGGTGGATCTCTTTCTACGAGTTCTACGAGCACCGGTACGTCGACCGGGACGTCCGCCTGGTCGGGCCGGGCGAGCCGGCCGAGGTCACGGATGATCTGCACGCCGCGCCACCAGGCGGCGACGGCGACGGCGGCGGTGAAGCTGGCCGCGACGATCCCTGGCGTGCCGACGGTGACCGCCAGGGCGATCGCGTACATGCCGGTGACCGCCCCGAGGCCGACGAGCCCGCCGAGTTCCACGCCGAGCGCGGTGCCGAGTCGTCCCGGCCAACCGAGGCCGAGCAGCCCGACGATCCCCACGGCGACGAGTCCGAACTCCCAGAGCGGTTCCAGGTCACCGGGGATGACGGCGGAGACCGACGGCGGGCTGCCCTCGATGACCGCGAGGACGATCCCGCAGAGCAGCGCGGAAGCCAGGGCCATCACCTCGAACGGATGCCGCGCCGGGCCGATCCGGCCAGGCCGGTCCCGCCCCGGACCGGCGCCGACCAGGAACCGGTTCATGGCAGCACCGGTCGACCGGTGTCGCACCAGACGTTGCTGCCGTGCCAGAGGACGCCAGGCTGCGTCGACCGGAGGACAACTCCGAAGCGGTGGCTCCGACCGAAGACGTTGCGCCTGAAGACCACGTTGGACGCGACCAGCCCGGGACGGAACGTGACCGTGTACGCGCCCCCGTCGCAGTAGTTCTCCTCGAACCGCAGGTGGTGTACCGCGCCACCCACCGACAGACAGGAGTTCACCGACGCCCCCGTACCCGGTTGGTAGCGGCCCAGCCGGTTGTGCCGGACCAGGATGTCGGTCGCGTCGGTGACCTGCAGGCAGTCGTTGTGTGAGCCGGCCGCTCCCACCAGGTCATGGATCCAGCAGTCGACCACGCTGGTCCGCGAGCCGAGCCGGAGCCCGTCCTGGACGTGGTGGATGTTGACCCGCCGGAGGGTGTAGTCGTCGAGGTGGAGGCCGGCGGGCGCCCGGCCCCGCCCATCGATCTCGACATCCTCGACCAGCAGGTTGGCTGCGGAGCCGAGGGTACGGATCGCGAAGCCGGGCCCGTTCGACGTGATCTTCGAGCGGCGGATGACAACGTTCCGGGCGTACACGTTGATGTGGCCGGTGACGTGCAGGTTAGTCACCACCTGGCCGTCCTGCTTGAGCTCGAGGGGTCCCGACGGGGTCAGCACACTGCCGGGTGGTACGCCGGTGCTGGTCGGGCCGGGCCACTGGGTGAGTGGAACGAGTGGTGTGGGCATGGGCTCTCCCGTGAAGACCGTGACGGGCAGGGCATGTGCCGGGCGATTGCCCAACGCCGCTCCGCCCGCCCACTGGTCTTCCGGGGCGCCGCCCCGGGGGCCACTGGCCGGTCCGCCAGGCCGATGATCAAGGATCCCGTCTCCCCGGATACCCCAAGTGTTACAGATGTACCGAGTGCGAGACGTGTGTCGATCAGACGGATCCCGGACAGATCAGTGGCCCCACCCGCTCAGCTCACCGGCGAATAGCCGGGCGGGTGGCCGCCGGGGGCGGACATCCGCGGCGACCGACCGCCGCACCGGCCCGCTGCCGTGTCCGAGCCGCTGCCACGCCGGCCCGCCGCCGTGCCGAACCGCCGCGAACCCCGCGTAACCTCATCGAAATATCTGACTGACACGATCCGTTCAGTTCGTCGCCGTCACGGAGGTGTTGATGTTCCTCACCCGTCACGAGCAGGAACGGCTGATGGTCCACGTGGCGGCCGATCTGGCGTGGCGCAGGCGCGAGCGTGGGCTCCGGCTCAACCATCCCGAGGCGGTCGCCGTGATCACGGCGTTCCTGCTGGAGAGCGCCCGGGACGGGCGTACCGTCGCCGAGCTGATGGAGGCGGGACGGACCGTGCTCGGCCGCGACGACGTACTCGACGGGGTGCCGGAGATGATCGCGGAGGTCCAGGTGGAGGCGACCTTCCCCGACGGCACGAAGCTGGTCACCGTGCACGAGCCGATCCCGTGACCGGGGCGGGCATGATCCCCGGCGAGGTGCTGCCCGGATCGGGCGAGGTGGTTCTCAACCCCGGCCGTCCGGTTCGGACCCTCGCCGTGGTCAACACCGGTGACCGGCCGGTCCAGGTCGGCTCGCACTACCACTTCGCCGAGGCCAACCTTGCGCTGCGCTTCGACCGGGCCGCCGCCTGGGGGCACCGGCTCGCGGTGCCGGCCGGCACCTCCGTACGCTTCGAGCCCGGCATCCATCGTGATGTCGACCTGGTGCCGCTCGGCGGCGCCCGGGTGGTCCCCGGGCTACGCGGCGAGTGCGCCGGCCCGCTCGACGGCGCCGACCCGTCCGGCGACCCCGGGGAGCCGGCGTGACCAGTATCGACCGGCGCCGGTACGCGGCGCTCTACGGTCCCACCGTCGGTGACCGGGTCCGGCTCGCCGACACCAACCTGCTGATCGAGGTCGAGCAGGACCACTGCGGGTACGGCGACGAGGCGGTCTTCGGCGGCGGCAAGGTGATCCGCGAGTCGATGGGGCAGTCCCTGGTCACCCGGGCGGACGGCGCTCCCGACACGGTGATCACCGGTGCGCTGGTGCTGGACCACTGGGGTGTGGTCAAGGCCGACGTCGGGATCCGGGACGGCCGGATCGCCGCACTCGGCAAGGCCGGCAACCCGGACACCATGGACGGGGTCCACCCCGACCTGGTGATCGGGCCGGGGACGGAGATCATCTCCGGAAACGGGAAGATCCTGACCGCCGGGGCGGTCGACAGCCACGTGCACCTGATCTGCCCGCAGCTGCTGGAGACCGCACTGGCCAGCGGAATCACCACGATCATCGGCGGTGGCACCGGGCCTGCCGAGGGGACCAAGGCGACCACCGTCACCCCGAACCCGTGGTACCTCGGCCGGATGCTGGAGGCGCTCGACCCCTGGCCGGTCAACGTCCTGCTGCTCGGCAAGGGCAACACGGTCAGCGAGGACTCGCTCTGGGAGCAGCTGCGTGGCGGGGCCGGCGGCTTCAAGCTGCACGAGGACTGGGGCACCACCCCGGCGGCGATCGACGCCTGCCTGCGGGTCGCCGACGCCTCCGGGGTGCAGGTGGCGATCCACACCGACACGCTGAACGAGGCCGGTTTTGTCGAGGACACCCTGCGGGCGATCGGCGGGCGGTCGATCCACGCGTACCACACCGAGGGGGCGGGCGGTGGGCACGCGCCGGACATCATCACCGTCGCCGCCGAACCGAACGTGCTGCCGTCGTCGACGAACCCGACCCGGCCGTACACCCGCAACACCCTGGACGAGCACCTCGACATGCTGATGGTCTGCCACCATCTGAACCCGACGGTGCCGGAGGACCTGGCGTTCGCGGAGAGCCGGATCCGGCCCAGCACGATGGCGGCCGAGGACGTCCTGCACGACCTCGGGGCGATCTCGATGATCGGCTCGGACTCGCAGGCGATGGGCCGGATCGGCGAGGTGATCATCCGTACCTGGCAGACCGCGCACGTGATGAAGGCCCGCCGGGGGGCGCTGCCCGGCGACGGTGCCGCCGACAACCTGCGGGCCCGCCGGTACGTCGCCAAGTACACGATCTGCCCGGCGGTCGCGCACGGCATCGACGGCGAGGTCGGCTCGGTCGAGCCGGGCAAGCTCGCCGACCTTGTCCTCTGGGACCCGGCGTTCTTCGGGGTACGCCCGCACCTGGTGCTCAAGGGCGGCATGATCGCGTGGGCGCAGCTGGGGGACGCGAACGCCTCGATCCCGACCCCGCAGCCGATGCTGCCCCGGCCGATGTTCGGGGCGTACGGCGTGGTGCCGGCCGCGACCAGCCTCGCCTTCGTGGCCCCGGCCGCGATCGACGCGCTGCTCGCCGACCGGATCGGGCTGCGGCGGGCGCTGGCCCCGGTCGCCGACACCCGGTCCCGGGGCAAGGCCGACCTGCCGTTGAACGACGCACTGCCCCGGATCGAGGTCGAGCCGGACACCTTCACGGTCCGGATCGACGGCGAGGTCGTCGCACCGGAGCCGGTCACCGAGCTGCCGATGGCCCAGCGCTACTTCCTGTTCTGAGGCATCGTGACCACCCCTACCGGGTCGCCCGCCCTGGCCACCCTGCTCGTCCTCGCCGACGGGCGGCTGCCGGCCGGCGGGCACGCCCACTCGGGTGGCCTGGAGGCGGCGGTCACCGGCGGCCGGCTCACCGACCTGCCCGGGCTCGCCGGGTTCCTGCACGGCCGGCTCGACACCACCGGCCGGATCGGCGCCGTCTTCGCCGCCGCCGCCTGCACCGCAGCCGTGCCGGGCGGCGCCGTGGCGGGTGCCGTCGACCGGCGTCGGCTGGACGAGTTGGACGACGGGTTGGACGCCCGCACCCCGTCCCCGGCACTGCGCCGGGCGTCCCGGGTGCAGGGTCGGGCACTGCTCCGGGCCGGTCGGGCGATCTGGTCGGTCGACCCGGCACACCGGGACCGGCACCATCCGGTCGCGCTCGGCATCGTGGCGGCGGCGGCCGGGCTCACCCCGGTCGAGGCGGCGGTCACCGCGGCGTACGGCTCGGTCAGTGGTCCGGCCAGTGCCGCCGTACGCCTGCTCGGCCTCGACCCGTACGCGGTGCACGCGTTGCTCGCCGTACTGGCCGGTGACTGTGACCGGCTCGCCGTCGAGGCGGTCGCCCGGGCCACCGAACCGGTCGACCTGCTGCCCGCCGACTCCGCGCCGCTGCTGGAGATCGGTGCCGAGATCCACGCCAGCTGGGAGGTGCGTCTCTTTGCGTCCTGAACCGCACGAGCACGAGCACGGGTCGGCCGCGCCGCACGGGCATCCCGCCGACGAGGTGCCGCACTCGCATCCGGATCCCGGAGTCGCCCCGCATCCGCCGTTGGCCCCGGCGCCGGCCGGCGGCCCCCGGCCGCTGCGGGTCGGCATCGGTGGCCCGGTCGGCTCCGGCAAGACCGCACTGGTCGCGGCGCTGTGCCGGGCACTCGCCGACGAACTGCGGCTCGCCGTGGTCACCAACGACATCTACACCACCGAGGACGCCGACTTCCTGCTCCGCAACGGCGTCCTGCCCGCCGACCGGATCCGGGCGGTGGAGACCGGCTGCTGCCCGCACACCGCGATCCGGGACGACATCTCGGCGAACCTGGACGCGGTCGAGGAGTTGGAGGCGACTCTCGGTCCGCTCGACCTGGTGCTGGTGGAGAGCGGCGGCGACAACCTGACCGCGACGTTCAGCCGGGGCCTGGTCGATCGGCAGATCTTCGTTGTCGACGTCGCCGGTGGGGACAAGGTGCCACGCAAGGGCGGCCCCGGGGTCACCTCGGCCGACCTGCTGGTGGTCAACAAGACCGACCTGGCGCCGCTGGTCGGCGCCGACCTGTCGGTGATGGCCCGGGACGCCGCCGCCCGGCGTGGTGAGCTGCCCACCGTCTTCCTCTCCCTGGTCGGGGACCCGACCGCGACCGAGGTCGCCCGGTGGATCCGGGGACTGGTGGCCGGCCGGCCCGGTGCCCCCGCGAAGCTGCCGGGCTGATGCGGGCCCGGGCCCGGATCGTGGTCGTCGCCGACCCGTCCCGGGGCAGCCGGCTGGCGACGGTCCGGGGCGAACCGCCGCTGCTGCCGCGCCGTACCCTCTCCGCCGACCCGGCGGATGGGGTGCAGCTGCATCTGGTCGGCGGGGCGGCCGGGCCGCTCGGCGGCGACGACCTGGGGTTGGAGATCGAGGTCGGTCCGGGTGCCCGGCTCTGCGTACGCGGTGTCGCGGCGTCACTGGCGCTGCCCGGGAGAACCGGTGGCGCGTCCCGCCTGCACGTGACGGCCCGGGTGGCGGCCGGTGGTGTGCTGCGTTGGCTGCCCGAGCCGCTGATCGGGGCGGCCGGCTGTGACCACGTCACGGTCACCGAGGTCGAGTGTGCCGAGGGCGCCGCCCTGTGCTGGCGGGAGGAACTGGTCTGCGGCCGGTACGCGGAGCCGGGCGGCGACGTACGGATCTCGACGACGCTGCGGTACGGCGGCCGTACCCTGCTCCGCAACGACCTCGCGGTCGGGCCGCGGGCGCCGGGCTGGTCGGGCCCGGCGGTGCTCGGCGGTGCCCGTGTGGTCGGCTCGGTCCTGGTGGTCGACCCCGCCTGGGCGCGGACCGGCCTGCCACCCGCCGCCGGCTGTCCGCCGACGGCCCGGCCGGGTGTCGTCTCGGCGGCCCGGCCCGACGGTGTCCCGGCCGACCTGCCCACCGACGTCTCGGCAGCGGTGCTGCCGCTGGCCGGTGGTCCGGCGGTGCTGGTCAGCGCGGTCGGCTCCGATCCCCGGGCGGTACGCGCACAGCTCGACCTGCTGTCCGCGATCGAGAAGCCGGACAGGTCGGCGGCACTGGCGTAGCGGGAGCCAGCTGCCCGACAGGAGACCCGGATGTTCCTACCATCCGGATGTTGAGAGTATCTTGGCCCGGTGACCGTCCTGACCGACCAGCGGTGGCTGGTGCTGCACGCCCTCCGGTGCATCGGGTTCGCCAACCTCGCCCGGATCGCCACGGCGACCGGGCTCGACGCGGCCGACGTGGAGTCGGAGCTGATCGACCTCGCCGTCGCCGGACTCGTCCGACACGAGGCCGGCGACTTCGGTGGCTGGGGGCTGACCGGGGCCGGCCGGAACGCCGACACCACCCGGACCGCCGACGAGCTGCGGACCACGGGCACCCGGGCCGCCGTCACCGAGGCGTACGACCGCTTCCTGCCGCTCAACACCGAACTGCTCGACCTCTGCACGGCGTGGCAGACCCGACTGGTCGACGGCATCGTGACGGTCAACGACCACCACGATCCCGGGTACGACGCCCGGGTGCTGGACCTGTTCGTCACCTTCGACCGACGGGCCGAGGTGGTCTGCACCGCCCTGTCGACCGTCCTGCCCCGGTACGGCCGCTACCGCGTCCGCCTCGCCGACGCCCTCGCCCGGGTGACGGCGGGCGAACGGGAGTACCTGACAGACCACCTGGAGGCGTACCACACCGTCTGGTTCCAACTGCACGAGGACCTGCTGGCCACCCTCGGCATCCCCCGATGAGCTGGATCCGTCCACTGTCGACGGAGGTCGACGAGCCGGCCGACGTACTCGGGGCCAAGGCCGCCGGCCTGGTGCTGCTCCGGCGACTCGGGTTGCCCGTACCGCCGGGTTTTGTCGTCACCACCTCGGCGTACCGGGCGTTCCGGCAGGCCGGGCGACTGCCTGACGGGTTGGACGGCGAACTCGCCACCGCGATCGCCGACCTCGAACGCACCACCGGACGCACCTTCGGTGGCCCCGGGCGGCCACTGGTGGTCTCGGTACGCTCCGGCGGCGAGGTGTCGATGCCCGGCATGATGTCGACAGTCCTCAACGTCGGCCTCACCACCGGAGCCACCGCCGGGCTGGCGGCCGAGACCGGCGATCCGCGGTTCGCCCTCGACTCGCGGCTGAGCCTGCTCACCAGCTTCGCCGCCGCGATCGCGGAACAGGGCGGCCCGCCGCTGCCCGACGAGGCGGTCGGGCAGCTCAGGCTGGCGGTGACGGCGGTGCTGGACTCCTGGGACACGCCCCGGGCCCGTACCTACCGGCAGCTGCACGACATCCCAGACGATCTCGGCACCGCCGTGGTCGTGCAGGCGATGGTGTTCGGCAACCGCGACCCGGACAGCGGGACCGGGGTCGCGTTCAGCCGCGACCCGGACACCGGCGAACCGGTGCCGTTCGGCGAGGTCCTGTTCGGACGGCAGGGCGACGAGGTCGTCTCGGGACGGTCACTGACCCGGCCGCTGGCCGACCTCGCCGAACGGCTCCCGGCGGTGTGGGCCGCTCTCCGGCAGGCGATGGAGCGAATCGAGCGGCACTACCGCGACGCCTGCTACCTGGAGTTCACCGTCGAGGCCGGGCAACTGTGGCTGTTGCAGGTCCGTCCCGCGCGGTTCGTCGGCGCCGCCGCCGTCCGGCTCGCGGTCGACCTCGCCGACCAGGGCGTCATCGGACGGGACGAGGCCCTGCTACGGATCTCTCCCCGGCAGCTCCGCCAGCCGCGTACGCCCCGGCTCGCGGTGGTCGACGAGGCCGACGTGCTCGCCCGTGGTCGGGGCGCCGGTCCCGGTGTCGCGGTCGGCCGCGTCGCGACCACCGCCGACCAGGCGGCCCGGATGGCGGCGACCGGCCCGGTGATCCTGGTACGCCCGGAGACCTCCCCGCTCGACCTGCACGGGCTCGCCGCGGCGGTCGGGGTCGTCACCGCGCGGGGCGGCCCGGCCAGCCACGCTGCGGTGGTGGCCCGGGCGCTGGGCAAGGCCGCCGTGGTCGGGGTCGCCGACCTCGTCGTCGCCGACGACACCATCCGGGTCGGGGGACGGACCATCGCCGACGGTACGGTGATCGCCGTCGACGGCACTGCCGGGATCGTCGTGCTGGGTGATCCTCCGGTCACCGGGACCGGGGCCGATCCACACCTGCGTCAACTGCTCGACTGGGCCGACGACGTGTCGGGCGACTCCTCGGACCGGCCCGGAGACGTACGCCTCGAAGCGGCCCACGCCGCCCTCGCCCGCCACCGGGATCCGCCACCGGGCCCGGCCTGAGCACGGTAGGCGAACCGGGAGAGGAAGAGCTGTGCGGTCGGGCCGACCGTGACCGCGTACAGCACGGTGCCGACACCGACCGTGCCACCCAGCAGCCAGCCCAGCACGAGCACGCTCAGCTCGATCAGGGTCCGGACGAGTCGGATCGAACGCCCGGTCACGGCGGCGGCGCCGGTCATCAGTCCGTCCCGGGGGCCGGGGCCGAACCGCGCACCGACGTAGACGGCGATGGACAGCCCGTTGAGCAGCACACCCCCGATCAGCAGACCGGTCCTGGCCGGCAGCGCCAGCCCGGCGGGAACGATCAGTAGGCCGAGATCGGACGAGCAGGCCAGCACGACGATGTTGGCGACGGTGCCGAACGTCGGCCGCTGCCGGAGCGGGATCCAGAACAGCAGCACGAACAGACCGACGACGGCGCTGAGCGTGCCGAAGCTCAACGGGGTGTGCCGCTGCAGTCCCTCGTAGAGCACGCTCCACGGGTTGATGCCGAGTTCCGCCCGGACCATCAGCGAGAGGCTGAAGCCGTACAGGGCGAGGCCGACGAGCAGTTGGGCGAGTCGTCGTACCGGACGTTCGGCGAACGGGACGTAGTCGAGCGGTGGCGTGGACGGAAATGGCTGGGAGGACGCGGTCACGGCGACGAGTCTGTAGGGTGATTGGCCCAGACCGCAGGGCCAATCCGGGGAGAATGGCATGGTCGAGCCGATGCCGCCGAAGTCCACGGACCGGAGCGGGCGCGCCGAGCCCAGTCTCGGTAGCCGGCAGCTCGCCGCCCTGCTGCCCGACCCGGCGGGAGTGCGGCCCGCCTACCGGCAGCTCGCCCAGGCGATCGGTGGGCTGATCCTGGACGGGCGGATCGGACTGCACGTCCGGCTGCCGGCCGAGCGGGAACTGGCCGCCGCCCTGCACACCAGCAGGACCACCGTCACCGCCGTCTACGACCTGCTGCGGGAGAGCGGCTACGCGCACAGTCGACAGGGTTCCGGCACTTGGACGGCCCTGCCGCCGGGACGTACGCCACGTGGTGTGAGTCGGATCCTCAGCCCTCCGGACACCGCGATCGACCTGGCCCGGGCCGCTCCCGGCCTACCGGAGCGAACACTCGGCGAGGCGCTCGGCGAGATCACTCCCCGACTGGCCGAGCACCTGCCCACCCCCGGATACCACCCGTACGGCCTGCCGGAACTGCGGGCCGCCGTGGCCGAGCGGTTCACCCGGCGGGGCCTGGCCACCCGGCCCGAGCAGATCCTGGTGACCTCCGGCGCACAGCACGCCCTCACGCTGATCCTCGGCCTGCTCTGCGCGCCCGGCGACCGGGTCGTGGTGGAAAACCCGTCGTACCCGAACGCACTGGAGGCGATCCGCCGCGCCCGGCTGCGTACGGTGTCCGTGCCGGTGACCGACGCCGGCTGGGACATCGAGATCGTCGAGTCGACACTGCGGCAGGTGGTGCCGCAGTTGGCCTACCTGGTGACCGGCCCGAGCCGTTCGAGGAAGTAGGCGTGCAGCGTCTCGAAACCGGGACTGCCAGCCGCCATCGTCCGATCGCCGGGCCCACTGGACCTCGGCGGACCCGTCCCGTCCTCAATTCAGCCAGCCTGGGTCAGCACATCGTTGAGAATCTTCAACACGTCGTCGCGGCTCTCGGCTGGAGACGAGACGTAGACGCCGATCTGCCAGTGCTCCGACCCGCCGCCGGGATCGCGGAAGAAGTGGCTGGCGACCACCTCGTACAGGCCCTGCGGGTTGCGCTTCGTCTCGACGTAGTAGGTGCGCTCCCGGACCACGGTGGCCCGGCCCGGCTGCTTCATCCAGGCCTCGTTCATCGCCCGGCGTTCGGTTGCCGTACAGGTGGTCTCGCACGGGCGCAGCAGCAGTTTGGCCTGCTGCCGGCTGCCGGGGTTCCCCTCGTCGACGCAGACCCATCCCTTGCTGTCCGGAATCTCCGACCGGCCGCCCAGGCAGCCCCAGGTCTCCGGGGTACGAAACGCGAACGGCCAGTCCGGGAACGTCATCGTGTACGTCGGCTCGCCCGGGGCGTAGGACGGGCCGAGCACCCTGACCGGCGGTACGTCGCGCAGACTCGGCTCCCCCGGCGCGGCAGACGGCTCCCCCGTCGTGGGCGGCTCTCCCGGGGTGGCGGAACCCTGCCCCGGCCCGGCGGAGGGTTCACCCGTTCCCGGCGCCCCGGCCGGTTCCGTCGGCGCCGGAACCGTCGTCGGCCCGGCGACCGGCTTCGGGTCCGGCCCCGGAAGCAGACTGACGACGGCGAACACCCCGGCCACGACCACCAGGAGCAGAACCACACCGCCGGCGATCAGCGCCGTCTTCGCACCGGTGGAGATGCCACCCGACGGGCCGGGCGCGGGCGGATGACCCGGACTGGGCGGCTGACCGGGCCCGGACGCCCAGCCCGGGATGCCACCCGGCACTCCCGGGCTCGGAGGTCCGGCCGTCGGCGGTACGGCGAACGGCGCGCCGTGCGGTGGCATGGCCAGCGGTGTGCCGGGCAGGGGCGCGGCGAAGGACGGGGAGCCCGGGACCGAGCCGCCCGGCAGCCCGGACAGCAGCCGTTCGGCGCCGGGTTGATCCGGTCGCTGGAGCACCGCCGCCCACGGTCGCGCCCCCGACAGGTCGGCCGCGTGCACCGGCAGGTCACCGGCGTACGGGGCGTAAGTGCTGCCACCGACCGCCGCCAGGAACCCGGCCCGTACCTGCGGGTCGGCCGCCGCCGTCCCGGTCAGCACCGCCACGCTCACCGGGACGCCGGAGCGGTCACGTCCCACGTACAGCTCGGCGACGGCGGTCCGGCCCGCCAGTCGCAGGCCGGTGAAGTGGACGGACAGGATGCCGAGGGCGTCGGAGCCGGAAGGGTGGGCCACGATCGGTGACCCTATCGCCGTCAGTCAATCCGCGACGTCCCCGCACGCGGCGCGATCACCAACCTGCGGACGCCGGGTGTCGCCCGACGGTTCCTCCCGGTCGGCGGGAACCACTATCTGATTCGGGTATGGAAATGAGGGTAGGTGACGCCACGGGACGTTGCGCGTACCCATTCTGACGTTAACCTGCGTCACAACCCACGAGTAGGGCAATGAACGTGATCTACCCTGGCCGGGGCCGGTCGGGCGCGCTCGTGGACTTTTCCAGCCACCTTCCCGTGTCGGCCCGACACGGACAGCACGGGGAGATGTCGATGATCAAGATCAAGGTGTCGCGGATCCGTCCGGGCAAGGTTGACCAGCTCAAGGCGTGGCTCGCCGAGGGCATGCGCCGCGCCGACGAGATCCGGGAGACGTTTGCCAACGAGGGCGTCACCCACGAACAGGGCTTCATTCTCGAAACTGCGGACGGGCCGCTTTTTGTCTATGTCGTGGAGTCGGCCGACTACGACGCGGCCGTGCGTGCCTTCCAGGAATCGCCGTACCCGATCGACGCCGAACACAAGGCGGTGCTGGCCGAGGTGCTCGACGGCGAGGTGCCGGTACCACTTCTTCTCGACATCCATATCTGACCGATCGGCCCGACGGATCCTGCCCGACCTGCCGCCACAACAGGTCGGCTCCCGTTTCGACGAGTTTCGGCGTACGGTCTGGGCGGCGAACGCCGTCAAGCAGATCATCGACGACGCCGAGTCGATCCGACGGGCCGCGACGGTCGCCGCCGCCACCGGGTAACCTCCGGCGGCGACCGGGCCAGAGCCACCTCGGCGTCAGGCGTCGACGGCCGGCTTCAGCACGTCGACGCACCACTGGTGGAACGTGGTCGGGGTGCTGGATTCCGGCGTACGCGTGACGCCGTTGTCCAGGCCGTTGTTCTTGGCGACAGCCATGTCGAGCAGGGCCTGGGCCATCGGCTCGGAGTACCCGGCCCGCATCATGTTCGCCTTGTACACCTCGCCTGGAATCTGCTGGTAGCGCACCTGCCGACCGAGCACGTCGGAGATGATCGCGGCCATCTCGTCGTAGGTGAGGTCCTGCGGGCCGAGCACCGGCACCTCCGCGAACCCGGTCCAGGTGTCGTCGCGTAGCAGCCGGGCGGCGACCGCGGCGATGTCCCGGGTGGCGACCAGCGGCGCGGACAGGTCGGGCAGGGACGGGCCGTAGAGGACACCCTGGGCCGCGATCGGGCCGACCTGCCACACCGTGTTGTCCATGAAGGACGGCATGGTCAGGGCCCGGTACGGCACGCCGGTGTCGACGATCAGGTCGTCCATGGCCAGGGTCGCGGTGACGTGCCCGGCGCGCCCGGCCACCGGTGTGCCCCGACCCAAAGCCGAGATGCCGACCACCCGCCCGACGCCGGGTGCCATGAACGCTTCGATCACCGGGCGGGTGAAGCCCGAGAACGCGGCGTCGACGCTCTCCGCACGGTGGTCGGCCGCCACGAGCCAGAAGACGGCGTCGGCACCGGCGAACGCCTCGGTCACGACGGCCGGGTCGCGGTGGGAGCCGCGCACGATCTCGACCCGCTCGGCGACGCCCGGCGCGAGCCGCGCCGGATCCCGGACCACAACGCGGACCGGCGCGCCGGCGTCGAGCAGATTCTGCACCAGCCGGCTGCCGATGTTGCCGGTCGGAGCGGTAACCACGATCATTTTTCCTCGATTCGGTGACGAACTTGACGAGGTCCAGTGAACGCGGGCCAGACGCTGGACAGAAGGATCATCTCCGTCCCGATTGATACTCTGGCGGTATGAGTAACCTGGAGACGCGGCAGCTGCGGTACTTCGTGGCGGTGGCCGAGGAGCGGCACTTCGGGCGGGCCGCCGAGCGGCTGGGCATGGCGCAGCCGCCGCTGTCCCGGGCAATCCGTGATCTGGAGCGACAGCTCGGCGTGCAGCTGCTGATCCGCACGACGCGCCAGGTCACGCTCACGTCGGCCGGCGAGACGCTGCTGGCCGACGCCCGGGTGGCGCTGGACGCGGTCGCCGCGGCGGAGCACCGGGCCCGCAACGCCGGGCGGCCGGTGCCGACGCTACGGCTGGCCCTGAAGGCCGACTACGACGCCGGACTGCTGCCGAAGATCATGGACGCGTACCGGACCCCGCCGGTGGAGCTGCTGCTCGGCGGGCACGGCGAACAGGTTCCGGCGCTGCGTGACGGGCGCGCCGACGTGGCACTGCTGCCGACCCCGTTCGACGAGCGCGGACTGGACACGGAACCGCTGGTCACGGGCCCACGCCTGGTGGCGCTGGCGGCCGCCGACCCGCTGGCCGCGCGGACCACCGTACGGCTGTCCGACCTGACCGGGCGGCGACTCCCGGACGGTACGCCGGCCGAGGCGGGCGGCCCGCAGCCGCCGCCCGCGGACCGGCGGAGCAGACTCGACCTCTCCCAGATCTTCAACCTGGTCGAAGTGGGCAACATCGTCTGGTTCCTGCCCGACTGGGTGGCCCGGCGCTTCCCACGGTCGAACATCGCCTATCGACCGGTGGACGGACTCGAGCCGACGACCCTGGCGGTGGCCTGGCCGGCCGAGTCGCGGTCAGCTGCGGTGGCGACCTTCGTCCGTACCGTCAGGGAGCTCGCCGAAGCCACCTTCGACAACGAGTCGCCGACGCCGCTGACCAGCCCGGTGTGACGGAGGGCCTTACTCGACGTTCGTCGGTCGCTGCGCCTCGAAGTGCTCCTTCATCGCCGGGTAGTAGTCGTCGAAGTTCGGCGCCGGCCGGCCGTCGCGCGAGGCGACCAGCGCGTCCAGGTAGTACTCCCAGCCCGGTCCGACCTCACCGACAACCTCCGTACCGGTCAGGTGTTGGGTGAACCGGAGTTCGGTCACGCCCGCACTCTCGACCAGCGTCAGGTCCAGGTGCCAACTGCCGTATTCGTCCACGGCAGAGAGCGCCAGCCGGCGCGGTGGTTCACACGCCTCGATGGTCATGTCCATCCAGGGCTGGTCCTCCTCCTGCGCCATCTGGACCTTGATCGTGTTTCCGGGCGCCGCGTCGCCCTGCCACGGGCCGAACCACCGGGCCGTACGCTCCGAATCGGTGAGACTCGCCCAGACGTCGTCGATCGGCGCGCGGAACGTACGGGTCAGCACGAGGTCGTCGCCGAACAGTCGGCCTGTCGGTGTCGGGCTCATGCAATCTCCTTCTGTGATGGGCGCCGCCCGGCGGCCGTGTGCCGCTCGCGGCGGGTGCGGTAGACCTCGGTCTCCAGCGCGTCGAGGCGGTGCTGCCAGTCGGAGGGGCGCATCAGTCGCCCCAGCCAGCCGACCAGTTCGTCGAGCGGCGCGGTGACGAGTGTGTAGACCCGCCGGCGCCCGTCAGCCGTGTCACGTACCAGGCCGGCTTCCCGCAACACCCGCAGATGACGGCTGATCGCCGGTCGGCTGATCTCGAACCGGTCGGCGATCTGCCCGGCCGAGAGCGGTTCGTCGCGCAGCATCAGCAGGATCTCCCGCCGTACCGGATCGGCGATCGCTCCCGCCACCTCGTCCACATCAGAAAGCGTAACCTATAGGTTACGCTTTTGGCGACGTCGGCTTCTGAGCGGCCGTGCCCGCTCTCCGATACCGGAAGCCGGTAGAGCGTGTCCCGCTCCGAGCGGAAGCGTGGCCAGGTTGATCACGGGTTCGACGAATCGTCACAGCCGACCTCGTCGCAGTCAAAGACCGCAATGTCGTGTGGATGGCCCTCCGCCGTCGAGGTCGGGGCGGGAAGCCGTACGACGCCGGAATCCCGAACGGGTACCAGTCACGTACCAGAGAGCCGCGCCACACGAGGTCAGCAACGCCGGCTGCTGCGGCGCCTCTACGGCGCGATCGAGGACGATCCCGAACTCGCTCAGACCTACCAGAGTCAGTTCGGCAGGCACCGCGACCACACCCGGCGAGACGTGCTCACCAGGGCCCGCGAAGCGGGACAACTGCCCGAGGACACCGACATCAACATCCTGCTCGACCTACTTACCGGCGCGGTCTGGCAGCACCTGGCCGTGTACCCGGATACCAGCACGCCAACCGAGGTCGAGCGGTTCCTGCGCGCCGCACTCCACCAGGCCGGTTACCGACCAGAAGGCGGGCCAGCCGAACGCCACAACCCCACAGACACGGAGCGATCATGACAATCACAAGCATCGAGGCACAGCAACGCACCCGCGCGTTCGCCCGTGTCATCGGCCCCTACGTCGCGGTCTTCACCACTGTCCTCGCGATCCGCCTGCCCGACCTGGGAAAGCTGGTTGGCAACCTGTTCGACCAGCCGTCCATGGTCTGGATGCTTGGCGCGTCAATGCTCGGGGGAGGCCTGATCATCATCGGCGTACACCGCAACTGGCGCGGTCCGCTGGCGATCACCGTGTCGCTGTTCGGTTGGTTCGTGGCCATCCGAGGATTTCTGCTGATCGCTGTTCCTTCGACGGTCCAGTCCAGTGCGGACGCCACTCTGCAGTCGCCGACCGCGACGCTGCTCTTTCGGCTCTTCTTCGGCACCCTGGCCGTGGCCGGCCTGGTGCTCACCTACGCCGGCTGGTTCAGCCGGGCCGACAGGTGCCGCGTTGGCGTCGCGTCGCGCCGGTGACAGCAACGTCGATGATCCCGATCGTGACCACTACCACGCGTGTCGAACTCGGGTCAGGGTTTGAACCGGTTCGAGGAATCCTCGTGGGCCGGAGGTCGTGATGTGGCGAGGTCTCCGGTAGATGGTTCAGCGACCCAGCAAACCCCTGAACCGGAGACCTCGTGGACACCCCGGCGGTGCCGGGCGGTTCGACCTGACCGACGCCCAGTGGGCAACGCTGGGGCCGTTGCTGCCCACGCCGAAGCGGCCAGGTCGACCGTCATTGTCGAACAGACGCCAGTTGATCGGGGGAATCCGGCGGGCCGAAGGCTGCTCTCCGCTGTGGAGCACGAGCCTGACACAAGACGTCGAGGCGTCGACTACCGCGACTTGACGGCGCGGACAAAGGACCGCCAGGCGGTCGGGTCGAAGGTCAGGGCCGGGCCGGTCGGGTCCTTGCTGTCCCGTACCCCAACCACCCCGGTCAGGTTGTCCGCCACCTCGACACAGTTGCCGGCGTTGGCGTTGCTGCGGCTGCTCTTGCGCCAGACCGCGCCGGTCATTTCCACGACTCCGCCGCCTTCACAATCAGCTCGATGGACTGCTGGTAGGACAGTGCCTCTCCGCGGATCGTATCCCAGATCCGGACCGCCACCACGTCGACCTCGCGCTCGACCAGCCGCCCGTCGAGCTGGTCGTCGAGGAAGACGAGCTGACCACTGCTGGGCAGGGTCGCCATCACGAACGGCCCGTTCAGGCCGGCGTACGCCCCGACGCTGGTCGGCACCACCTGGACCCGGATCCGGGGATGCTCCGAGCAGAGCTTGGCGATGTGCAGGAGTTGTTCCCGCATCACCGCCGGTCCACCGACCGGCTGGTGCAGCACCCGCTCGTCGATCACGGCGGTGTACAGCGGCGGCTTGTCCCGGGTCAGGATCTCCTGCCGGGCCAGCCGGGTCGCCACGTGCTGATCCACCTCCTCGGGGGTGAAGAGTCGACCACCGGTGAGCAACGCCCGGGCGTACGCCTCGGTCTGCAGCAGACCGGGGATCACCGACAGTTCGAACGAACGCAGCTCGACCGCCTCCTGCTCGTTGACCGCCCACTGCCGGAACCAGGGCATCACCGGCCCCGGACCGAGCACCTGCTGGATCCGCGCGAGCAGTCCGTCGGAGTCCAACACCAGGTCGCAGCGCTTGGCGAAGTCCAGGGTCGGTCTCCGCTGACACAGCTCGACCTTGGCGACCATCGCGGGCGAGAAGTTGATCCGCTGGGCCAGTCCCTCCTGCGACAGACTGGCGAGACCCCGGAGCCGACGTAACTCGCCGGCGAAGAGGCTGTGGGTGGACGGCTACTCGGTCACGGACAGGCTCCTCACCTCGGGCGTACCGGCTCCGGACATCGACAGCACATCGATGGGACATCGACCCGGTCGCCGCGTGAACACTTCCGACCGTAGCGGTTTCCACACCAGACTGTGAACCGGGAAACGCGCCAAACCGGACCCGATCGGTCGGCGCGTACCGGGTCTCCCCTCGACCCGGTGACCCGCCCCGGGGACCGCTCCCCCACTCGCCCACCGAGCCGGTCCCCGGGGCTCCCCGTCCCCAACCCACCACGTCCGTCGAGCAGGAGTTCCCATGTGGTCACCCTGGCGACCCCGGGTCCAGCCGATCCGGTACGCCCCACAGCACCGTCGCGACGGACGCCGCGATGAACCAGCCGCCGACCGGTCGCGCGGCCCTCCACCTACCGCTGCGTCCGCTCTGGCTCTGCCGGCGGCGTTCCTCGGCTGGGCCCGGCAAAACGCGTTGTCGCCCCGACGGCCTGTATCTACTGTCGGGTGATGCCCTCTCGACTGCTGGCACTGACCCTCGACGCGCACGACCCGGATCGCCTGGCGCGGTTCTGGGCCGACCTGCTCGGCAGGAAGGTCGTCGAGGACGGCGGCGGCGCCCTGCTGCCCGGCGACGACACCCAGGTCGGCCTCCGGTTCGTCCGAAGCGCCACGGAGAAGGTGGGGCTCGACCGCGTGCACCTGCACCTGACCAGCGACCGCGACGACGACCAGGAGCGCACGGTGGCGAGGGTGCTGGAGCTCGGCGGCGCCCACCTCGACGTCGGGCAGCTCCCCGAGGAGGGGCACATCGTCCTGGCCGACCCCGAGGGCAACGAGCTCTGTGTGATCGAGGCGGGCAACAACTACCTCGCCGGGTGCGGCTTCCTCGGGGAACTCGCCTGCGACGGTACCCGGGCGGTCGGCCTCTTCTGGAGTGAGGCGCTGGGCTGGCCGCTGGTGTGGGAGCACGACGAGGAGACCGCGATCCAGTCGCCGCACGGCGGCACGAAGGTCGCCTGGGGAGGCCCGCCAGTGGCGCCGAAGACCGGACGGAACCGGCAGCGCTTCGACCTCGTTCCGGACGGCGGCGACCAGCGGGCCGAGGTCGACCGCCTGGTGTCCCTCGGGGCCACCCGGCTCGAGGTCGACGAGGACGGCACGATCGTGCTCGCCGACCCCGACGGCAACGAGTTCTCCGTGCGGCGGGCCTGACCGCGACCCGAGAGTTAATCGGTTGCAGGTGGACCGGACCGGCACGTAGGTTTCGCGGCCGTACAGATCATCACGGCCGAACACAAGAAAGGAGGGCTGGGCCATGTACGCCACGCACACCGCGTCCACGTCCTCCCGGGGCAGTCAGCAGAGCTGAACCCCGGCACGGACAGGTCGCCCTCCTCCGGAGAATGCCTTGACGACTCAGCACCACACCGACCTGACCCTGCGCCCGATCACCGGGCCCGACGAGCTTGACCTGTTCAACAGCCTGCCGTACGTCCTCAACAAGGAAATCGCCAAAGACCTGGCGGAGGGTCGACGCCGCCCGGAATGGCTGTGGCTCGCCCTGCGCGGCGACCGTCTCGTGGCCCGGGCCGCCTGGTGGTCCCGCCCGAACGACGAGCACCCGCTGGTGCTGGACATCCTCGACATCGTCGACAACACCGACGACGGCGTAGGACTGCTCAGTGCGGCGCTGCCCACGGTGGTACCCGCCGGGGCGACACCACCGGAGTACACCCGTTTCGTCCCGCCGGACTGGCGTGACGACAACACCAGTCGCCGGATCGTCCAGGACCGGATGGAGGTCCTGGAGCGGACGGGTGCCAAGCTCTTCGTCGAACGGCTGCGGCTGGAGTGGCGACCCGGAACCCCGATTCCCGAGCCCACCGGCCGGCTGGTCTTCCGACCGATTCGCGAGCCCGGGGAACTCGTCGACCTGATGACCCTGGTGATGGACGGCAGCCTCGACGCGCACAGCCGGGACGAGCTGACCCGGATGTCCGCCCGGCAGGCCGCCGAGGAGCAGTATCAGACCGAGCTGCTGCGCTATCCCAGCCCCCGTGACTGGTGGCGGATCGCGACGCTGCCGGACGGCGAGCCGGTCGGCTTTGTCATCCCCGCGCACAACGGCTACAACCCGATCATCGCCTACATCGGGGTGGTGCCGGCGCACCGCGGCCACGGCTACATCGACGAGGTGCTGGCGGCGGGGACGCGGCTGCTCGCCGAGCAGGACGTACCGTGGATCCGGGCGGCGACCGACGTCGGCAACGTACCGATGGCGAAGGCCTTCGCCCGGGCCGGTTACGTCACCTTCGAACGCCAGATCGACATGACCTGGAGCTGAGACCGCAGGCGTCGGGTCCGGGCCGCCGGCGGTCCGGACCCGACGCCGACCACAACCTGGCCGACCATCCACGGTGGTGCGTCGCTCCGGTCCCCGCTCGGCCGGCTTGCCGATGTTCGGTGCCAATTTCCGGTCACAGCGAGGTATACCTTGGAATCGGTACGGCCGACATCGCTTGTCGGAGATGTCTCCGCAACCTGACAACTGCTAGCCTCGCTGCCGTGAGCAGCGCTACCGATCGATCCGGACGGCTCCGGACCTTCGTCGTCCGCGAGCTGAAATGGTTTCTGCCGACGCTCCTGATCGGTCTGATCGCCGCCGTTCTGTACACGCTCGGCGAGGAGCGGGCAGGCTGGCTGATCGAGATTCTGGCGCTGATCGCCGCAATCGTCACGCCGTTTCTGGTCGAACATCTCCGGCCCCTCATCGGCTCCCGGACCGGCCGGAGGGGTGGACCATCCGACGAGGCGACAACCCCGCAGGACCAGGTCCACCAGGCCGGCGACCTCGGCCGGGCCCGGTGGATCCGGGGAACCCTGGCGCTGGCGTCCCTCCTCCTGCTCGTCGTACTGCTGAACGCCGTGCAGTGGTGGCACGACAACCGATCCGACCTGCACGTCGAGTTCGGTACGCCCACCCGGCTGAGCCCGGAAGGATCCGCGGCCCTGGTTCCCGTCATCGACGGCGAGCCGCTACGAGGATCGCTGACGTTCACCCCCGAGATCAGGGCGCTCAGCACTGCCGGCAACTGCGTCGTCCCGGCGGTGCTGGACATCAGACCGGTCGTCGACGGCAGGCCCGGCGGGCTCGTCCGGGCTCGACACGACCAGTTTGTCGAGATACCGGTCGGCTCCGACGTACGGAGCGTGGAACTGGAGATCACGTATCGGGGCGTCGTCGATCCGAGCTGTCTCATCGAGGTGACGCTCGCCGACGGCCACCTCGACCGTTGAGTCGTACACCCGAACAGAGGTGGCCGCCATGAAGATCAGCTCCATCCTTCCCCGTCCGGTCCGCCGGCCAGTCTCGGCGGCGCTGGTCGGCGTCCTGGTGACGGGGGCCGCTGTCGCCTGCTCCATCGGAGGCACCGCCCCCGAACCGAACCCGGACGACCCGGCGCGCTACCTCAGCGGCACGGTGGCGATCGGCATCAACCCCGAACAGCCCGGGTTGAGCGAGTACGACAACGGGACGTGGACCGGGTTCGACGTGGCCTTCGCACACTGGCTGGAAAGGGAGATCGGCTTCGAGGCCAGCTTCGTTTCGATACCGCTGGACCAGCGCGAGTCGAGGCTGGTCAACAAGAACGTCAAACTGGTGATCTCGACGTTCTCGATCACAGACACGCGGCGCGAGCAGATCGACTTCGCCGGACCGTACTTCCTGGACAGCCAGGGCATCCTCACCCAGGGAGATCAGGAAATCGAGGACTTCGACAGTCTGCGAGGAAAGAGCGTCTGCGTCCCGAGCGGTTCGACGTCCGCGGAGCGGCTCAGGGAAATGGGAATCGCGCCGGCGGAGGAACCGAGCCTGGAACGCTGTGTGCAACGCGTCGTCGACGGCGAGGTCCTGGCGGTGTCCACCGACCGCGTGGTGCTGGAGGGGGCGGCGGCGGCCCCGCAGTGGGCGGGCTACGACCTCCAGGTGCCGAAGAACTTCCGGTACGGTCGCGACGCGTACGGCATCGGACTGCCGAACAACTTCCCGAAGACCTGCGCCTTCCTCACCGAGAAGATCAAAAAGTTCATCCTCGACGAGTGGCAGCCGAAGTTCGACCAGAACCTCAAATTCGCCTCGGCCGACGATCGTATGCCCGACGTCAACGGCCTCGATCCCTGCGAGCAACCGACGGGTGCGGCCGGGGCCAGCACCCCGAGGTGAGCCATGCCCGCGTCGCCACCGCGCACGTGGTCGCGGCGCCCGGCGGGAAACGGATTCCCACCGGGCGCCCGCCATCCGTGGCTGCCTGACGACGCTGGTTCAGCGGCGTCCGCTACCCGGAGACCTTCGCCAGCCGGGTGTCGTCGGCCGGAGAGTCGGCCGACGGCTCCGCGTCGTCGGCCGACTCGTCCTCGTCCAGCATGGTCGCCTCGTCGAACGGTCGCTGCCCGGCGAGTACGGCCCGCGCCTGCCCCCGGTCGAACTCCCCGGTCCAGGTGCCGATCAGCACCGTCGCCACCGCGTTGCCGGCGAAGTTGGTCAGCGCCCGGGCCTCGGACATGAACCGGTCGATGCCGACGATCAGGCCGACGCCGTCGACCAGGTCGGGGCGGTGGCTCTGCAGACCGCCGGCCAGGGTGGCCAGTCCGGCACCGGTGATCCCGGCGGCACCCTTCGAGGCGATGATCATGAAGACCAGCAGTGAGATCTGCTCGCCGATGGCCAGCGGCTTACCCAGGGCCTCGGCGACGAAGAGCGAGGCCATGGTCAGGTAGATCGCGGTGCCGTCGAGGTTGAACGAGTAGCCGGTCGGAACGGTGATGCCGACGACCGGCTTGCTCACCCCGAAGTGCTCCATCTTGGCGATCAGCCGGGGCAGCGCCGACTCGGAGGAGGAGGTGGAGAGGATCAGCAGGAACTCCCGACCCAGGTACTTCAGCAGGGAGAAGATCGAGATCCGGGCGATCAGCCAGAGCAGCAGACCCAGGAAGACGATCACGAAGATGGCGCAGGTGACATAGAAGCCGACCATGATCTGGGCCAGGCTCTTCAACGCGTCGACACCGGTCGCGCCGACCACCGCCGCGATCGCCCCGAAGGCGCCGAGCGGGGCCAGCCACATCACCATCGCCAGAATCTTGAAGACCAGCCGCTGCGCCACACCGACGGCACGCAGCACCGGCTCGCCCCGGCGGCCCATCGCCTGCACGGCGAAGCCGACCAGGAGCGCGACCAGCAGGGTCTGCAACACCTCACCCTCGGTGAGCGCCGAGAAGAGCGACGTCGGGATGATCCCGAGCAGGAAGTCGACGGTCCCCTCGCTGTCCCCGCTGACCTGGGCCTGACCGGCGGCGGCCTGGGCGGCGCCGAGGTGCAGGCCGGAGCCGGGGTGCACGATGTTGCCGACGACCAGGCCGATGGCGAGCGCCACCGTCGACATGATCAGGAAGTAGCCGAGGGCCAGGCCACCGACCTTGCCGACCTTCGCGGCCTGGCGGACCGACCCGACCCCGAGCACGATCGTGCAGAAGATGACCGGGCTGATCATCATCTTGATCAGCGCGACGAAGCCGGTGCCGATCGGCTTCAGTTCCTTGGCGGCGTCGGGCGCGACGAACCCGACGACGATGCCGGCGACAACGGCGATGATGACGGCGAGATACAGGAAACGGGTCCGGTCCCGTCGCGGCCGGATGCTGGTGGGGGTGTGCATGGGGTCACAGTGACCCGCGACCCGTCCCGAGGCAGCCTTGCGTTCATTGTGTTCACCGGCCAGACTCCGAACGGCCCCCCAATCCGGCCGTGACCTCGTACAACGGCCAGCCGCGCACCCCGGAGAGAGCAGAGCACCGCAGCCCATGTCCAGACGGTGGAGCATCGCCGGGCAACTCTTTGCCCTGCAGGTCCTTGTCGTCACCCTGCTGGTCGTGGCCGGCATGGTCGGCGCGGTGCTGCTCGCCCGCACCGACGTACGGACCGCGGCGCGGGAACGGGTCCTCGCCGTGGCCGAGGCGGTCGCGCACTCCCCCGACGTGGCGACCGCACTGCGCTCCGCCAGCCCGGCCAGCCGCCTCCAGCCGTACGCGGAGGCCACCCGGCAGGCCACCGGGACCGACTTCGTGGTGGTGATGGCGCCGGACCGGACCCGCTACTCGCACCCGAACCCGGACCGGATCGGCCAGCCCTTCGTCGGCGAGATCGGCCCGGCGCTCGCCGGTCGGGCGTTCACCACGGTCAACGTCGGCACCCTCGGCGAGTCGGTGCGGGCGGTGGCGCCGGTACGGGACGCGGACGGCGAGGTCGTCGGCCTGGTCTCGGTCGGCATCACCACCGAGGCGATCAACCGGAAGCTGCTGGCGCAGGCACCGGCGCTGCTCGCCGCCACCGCCGCCGCGCTCGCCCTGGCCGCCGCCGGCTCGTGGCTGCTCAGCCGCCGCCTGCGCCGCCAGACGCACGGCCTGGGACCGGCCCAGATCACCCGGATGTACGAGTACTACGACGCCGTCCTGCACTCGGTCCGGGAAGGGCTGGTGGTGCTGACCCCGGACCGCCGGGTCGCCCTGGTCAACGACGAGGCCCGACGGCTGCTCGGGCTGGCCGGGACCAGCCTCGCCCAGGACCGGCGGGTGACCGAGCTCGGGCTGCCGCCGGCGGTCACCGAACTGATCGTCTCCGGTCGCCCGGCCCACGACGAACCGGTCATCGCCGGTGATCGCATGCTGGTGGCCAACCAGCGGGAGACCACCTTCCACGGCCGGGCCGCCGGGACCGTGCTGACCCTGCGCGACCACACCGAGCTGCGGACGCTGGCCAGTGAACTCGACTCGGTACGCGGACTCACCGAGGCGTTGCAGGCCCAGGCACACGAGTCGGCGAACCGGCTGCACACCGTACTGACCATGGTCGAGTTGGGGCGTACCGAGGAGGCGGTCCGGCTGGCCACCGCCGAGCTGAGTCTGGCCCAGCAGCTCACCGACCGGGTCGTCGGCGCGGTCACCGAACCGGCACTGGCCGCCCTGCTGCTCGGCAAGTCCGCCCGGGCCGGCGAACGTGGCGTGGACCTGACCGTCGACCCCGGTTCCCGGCTCGACGGGCACCCGCTGCCCATCGGCGACCTGCTCACCGTCGTCGGCAACCTGGTCGACAACGCCCTGGAGGCGGTCGCCGGCACCACGCCGCCCCGCCGGGTCCGGGTCCACCTCGGGGCGACGGAGGCGGAGGTGACGGTCCAGGTCACCGACAACGGGCCCGGGCTCGACCCGAGCCAGGTCACCGAGGCGTTCCGCCGGGGCTGGTCGACGAAGAGCCCCGGACGCGGGCTCGGCCTGGCCCTGGTCGGCCAGGTGGTCGCCCGGTACGGCGGCACCGTCGAGGTGACCCGTCCCGCCGAGGGCGGCACCCTGTTCAGCGTCCGGCTGCCGATCCCCGGCCGGTCCACCGTTCCCGGACAGCCGGCGGACCAGGGACGGGCGGCGGACCAGGGACAGGCGGCGGACCAGGGACAGGCGGCGGAACCGGGCGACCCGACCGGCCCGGAGCAGGCTGCCGCCGCACCGGAGGTCGGCCGGTGAGCGCCATCCGGGTGCTCGTCGTCGAGGACGAGCCGCTGCTCGCCGACGCGCACCGGGCGTACACCGAACGGGTGCCCGGGTTCCGTGTGGTCGGCGTCGCGCACACCGCCCGGGAGGCGATGGCGGCGCTGCGCGCCGACGGCGGGGCGGGCGTGGACCTCGTACTCCTGGATTTCCGGCTGCCCGACCTGCACGGCCTGGACGTCTGCCGGGCGTTGCGGGCCGCCGGCAGCGTCACCGACGTGCTCGCGGTGACCTCGGCCCGGGACCTCGCCGTGGTGCGGGCCGCGGTCGCCCTCGGGGTGACCCACTACCTGCTGAAACCCTTCACCTTCGCGGCGTTCCGCGACAAACTGGAACGGTACGCCGAGTACCGTCGGCAGGCGTTGGTCGACGGTACGGTCGACGCCCAGCACGAGGTGGACCGGATGTTCGCCACGCTGCGCGGCGCGGACGCCGACACCCTGCCGAAGGGTCTCGGCACCCAGACCCTGGACGCGGTACTCGCCGCACTGCGGGCCGAACCGGGGCTGTCCGCCACCGAGGTCTCGGCCCGGACCGGCATCTCCCGGGTGACCGCCCGGCGCTACCTGGAACACCTGGTCGACGTCGGTCGGGTGGCCCGCAGCCCCCGGTACGGCGCACCGGGCCGACCGGAGATGGAGTACCGGCCGACCTGACCTGTCGCGACCAGCTGGACACGTAGGGTCAGGTCATGCCTGTGGTGCCCTGGTGGGGGGTGCTCTCCTCGGTGGCCGCCCCGGCGCTCCTGGCCGTCGGGTGGACCCTGGCGGCGGTCCGCGAGCCGGACGGCTACGACCCGGTCGCCGACACCATCAGTCTGCTCTCCTCCTACGGGCCGGTCGACAAGCTGATCCTGGTCACCTGCCTGGCCGGGCTCGGGCTGGCGCACCTGGTGACCGCAGTCGGCCTGCGTTTCGTGTCGCTCGCCGGACGGCTGGTGTACGGGCTCGGCGGCGTCGCGACCATCGTGGTGGCGGCGGTACCGAAGGTCGACTCGGTCACCCCGCCCGCGCACGGGATCGCGGCGGTGGTCGCCTTCGTCGCGCTGGCCGCCTGGCCGGCGGTGGCCGCCCTGACACCCGGCCCCCGACGCACCGCCCCGTCCCCCGGCTCCCGACGCACCGACCGGTCGGACCGCCCGTGGGTGCTCCGCCGGCCGGCGGGGCTCGTCGCGAGCGGGGTGATGCTCGGGGCCGGACTGTGGCTGGCGCGACAACTGCCGGACGGGCCGACGGCCGGCCTCGCCGAGCGGGTGGCCGCCGGGACGGAGGCGGTCTGGCCCCTCGTCGTGGTGCTGGTCGGTCTGCGCTGGTACCGCCACCGTCGAGCAAACCGGGCCGCCGTCCCGGACGGGGACGGCGGCCCGGTCAGGGGACGCGCGGTTCAGTAGACGCTGACGCCGTACGCGTTGAGCGCCTCGACGACCGGCTGGAAGAAGGTGACCCCGCCGGTGGAGCAGTTGCCGCTGCCGCCGGAGGTCAGCCCGAGCGCGGTGGTGCCGGCAAAGAGCGGACCGCCGCTGTCACCCGGCTGGGCACAGACGGTGGTCCGGATCAGGCCCGAGACCGTACCGCTGCCCTGGTAGGTGACGGTGGCGTTGAGCGCGGTCACCCGGCCGCTGCGCACCTGGGTGGTGCTGCCGCTGCGCTGCACCGACTGGTTGACGCTCGGGTTCGCCGCCCCGGTGATGTCCCGGAAGCTGCCGTTGTAGAGCGTGACGTCGCCGGGCTGCTGGGCGACGCCGCTGGCGTACCGGACGATGCCGTAGTCGTTGCCCGGGAAGCTGCTGCCGGCCCGGGTGCCGATCACCGAACCGCCGGAACTGGCCGACCAGTTCGCCCCGGCGTTGGTGCAGTGCCCGGCGGTCAGGAAGTAGTAGGTGTTGCCGCTGCGGACGTTGAAGCCGAGCGAGCAGCGGCTGCCGCCGGTGTAGATCGCGTTGCCGCCGGAGATGGTGGTGCTCAGCATGCCGGGGATCGCCTGGACCCGTACCGCGCCGCCGAACGGGGCGACGACCGATTTGATCTTCGCCAGTTTGGCGCCGGCGACGGTGCTGTCCACGTCGACGACCACCTGGTTGCTGACCGGGTCGACGTACCACGCGGTGCCGGGGATCCGGGCCGACCGGTCCAGTTCGGCGGTCACCCCGGCGAGTTCGGCGGCACCGCGGGCGACGATCCGGGGGGTGGCTCCGGAGGCCCGGACCTCACGGGCGGCGGCCTCGTCGGTGACGGTGACGATCATCTTTCCGGTGGCCTCGTCCAGGTACGTGCCGGCCGAACGGGCGCCGAGCCGGTCGGAGAGCGCCGTCGCGGCGTCCGGGGACGCGGGGGCCACCGGCGCGGCGGCGTACGCCGGCGCACCGGACATCATCCCGGCGACAAGGGTGCCGGCGCTGAGGACGACCGCGGCACGACGGATCGGGGACCTCGTGGGTCGCATGGAGCCTCCCAAGGGGGGTTTGGAGGGTTCTGCGCCGCCTTGCGGCACATCTTCCACGAGTATTCAGACATATAAGATCATGAACAAGACTCGTAACATATCGACTACAGCAGGACGTACGCCTTATGGATGAGCCTTGGCAACCGGCCGGTAACCACCGTTGTCCACACTGAGGTCTGTCTATATGCTCTGGCGCACCCCCACTGGCCCAGGCACCGTGATCCGGAGGCCGTCGATGTCCCGTACCACCGCCCCCCGCCCGATCCGGAAGACCCGCTCCCCGATCCGGAGAGCCCGTTCCGTCCTACTCGCCGCCGCCGCGCTCGTCACCGCCGCCAGCCTCGGCGCCGCCAGCCTCGCCGTCCCGGCGAGCGCCGACCCCGGACCCCCGCCCGCCTCGATGGCCAGCATGGGTGACTCGATCACCCGCGGCTTCAACGCCTGCGGCTGGTACGTCGACTGCCCGTCCCGCTCGTTCAGCACCGGCACCGACTCCTCGGTCAACAGCCACTACCTGCGGATCCGTACGACGAATCCGGCGATCAACGGCAACAACCACAACGTCTCGGAGTCCGGGGCGGAGTCCGCGGACATGCCCGGCCAGGCCGACGCCGCCGTCGCCCGCACCGTCGGGTACGTCACCATGCTGATCGGCGCCAACGACGCCTGCGCCAGCTCGGAGTCGGGGATGACCCCGGTGGCCACCTTCCGGGCCAACATCGACACCGCGCTGGGCCGGTTGAAGGCCGGACTGCCGAACGCCCGGGTGTTCGTGATCAGCATCCCGGACATCCAGCGACTCTGGTCGGTCGGACGCGGTGACCTCGCCGCCCGGACCGCCTGGTCGCTGTTCGGCATCTGCCAGTCGATGCTGGCCAGCCCGACCTCCAACGCCCAGGCCGACGTCGACCGCCGCACCCGGGTGCGGCAACGGGTGATCGACTACAACACCCAGCTCGCCCAGGCCTGTTCGGCGTACGGCGCCAACTGCGCCTTCGACGGCAACGCGATCTTCAACTACCCGTTCAGCCTCAACCAGCTGTCCGGCTGGGACTACTTCCACCCGAACACCGCTGGCCAGCAGGTCCTCGCGAACGTCTCGTACAACGCCGGTTTCGGCTGGTAGCGGCGCCCGCGACGGCACCGGGTCCGGGCGTCAGCCGGCGATGTCCCGTCGGCGGGCGCCCGGGCCCGGACGCGGCACGACCTCCCGGGGGTTGGTCACCTCGTGGCCGGCCGCGCAGTGCAGCACCGCCCGCACCTCGGCTCCGCAGTCCCGGTGCACCGTGGTCAGCGGTGAGCCCTCGGGGTCGGCCAGGTGGCGGTCACCCCACTCCAGGATCGCCACCAGCACCGGCCACAGCTCCAGCCCCATCGTGGTGAGCCGGTACTCGTGACGCACCCGGGCGCCCGGTTCCCGGTACGGCTCCCGCCGCAGCACGCCCCGCTGCACCAGCATCGCCAGCCGGGCGGTGAGCACCTGGCGGGGGATGCCGGTCCGCTTGCGCATGTCGTCGAAGCGCCGGATGCCGCTGAAGACCTCCCGCAGCACCACCAGGGTCCACCGTTCGCCGAGCACCGACATGGCCCGGGCGATCGTGCAGTTCTCCACGGACCAGTCGAGCGCCTCGGGTGCTGTTGTCATGCCGCCAGGCTAAGTCTCATTGACAGACCCAGCAAGCGCCTGCCAGGCTGCATCCATGACCCAGACGCAGCCCGTCACGCGCCATCGCTCGTTCTCCTGGTCCGACCCGGCCGAGAGCGCCGCCCAGCTCGGCCGACGTGACGGGCTCGGCCTGCTCCGCGCGATGATCGCCGGTGAGGTGCCGGCACCGCCGGTGATGCAGATGGTCGGGCTGGACCGGATCACCGCCGACCCCGGCCGGGTGACGCTGGAGATGACCGCCCAGGAGTTCCACTACAACCCGCTGGGCAGCGTGCACGGCGGGGTGCTCTCCATCCTGCTGGACACCGCCGCCGCGTGCGCCGTACACAGCACGCTGCCGGCCGGGACCGGTTACACGTCACTGGACCTCAACGTGAAGTTCCTCCGGCCGGCCACCGTCGCCACCGGCGTGCTGCGCTGTGAGGGCACGGTCATCCAGCGGGGACGCCGCACCGCGCTCGCCAAGGCGAAACTCACCGACGACCAGGGCCGGCTGATCGCGTACGCCACCTCGTCGTGCCTGCTCTTCGACTCCGAGGCGAGCCTCGCCGAGCGGCCGTCCGCCCGATCCGCGCCCGCCTGACCACCCGCGCGCTAGCCTGGGCCGGGTGGATCAACTGGACCTGGCCGACTGGCGCGAGCAGGTTGCCCGCCTCTACCTCGGCCCGGGCGACCTGGCCGCATTCCGGGCCGCCCGCGACGACCTGTTCGCCCGACACCCGCAGTCACCCATCCCGGTCGAGCGGCGGGCCGGGTTCACCGGGCTGCGTTACTTCCCGCCGAACCCGGACGCCGTGGTCGAGGTGCCGGTGGAGCCAGCCGAGGGCGATCACCAGATCGACACCGGCGGCCCGGACGGGGTGCTCCGGTACCGGCGGGTCGGCATCGCCCGTACGCCCTGGGGTCCGCTGACCCTGTGGTGGCTGAACGCCTACGGCGGCGGGCTGTTCCTGCCGTACCGGGACGGCTCCTGCGGGCCCGAGTCCTACGGTGGTGGCCGTTATCTCACCGACACGGTGAAGGGCACCTTCGGACGTGGCGTGACCGTCCTGCCCGGCAACCGGCTGCGACTCGACTTCAACTACGGCTACAACCCCTCCTGCGCGTACGACGACCGCTGGGCCTGTCCCCTGGCCCCCCAGGAGAACCGGGTGGCCGAGCCGATCCGGGCCGGAGAACTGCGGTACGAGCCGTAGACCGGCGCCCGGCACCCGCCGGAGTCAGCCTCGTAGCGGGCCGGGGACGCCCAACCGGTAGCCGACCAGGCCGTCTGCGGTCGCCACGACCAGCGCCTCCGGCAGCGCCAGCAGGTCGGCCACCGGCGTGCCGAGCCCGGTCGTGCGCCGAGGTGTGTCGTCGTCGCCGAGGGAGGTCCAGAGCAGCGTCGCACCGTCGGCCGCCACCAGCCACGACCGCGTACCTGACCGGACCACCGCGAGCGACCGCACGGGTCCGGTCGCGGTCAGCACGACGACCGGTTCGGGCAACCCCGGCCCCACCCCGCCGTCCGGCCCCACATCCTCCGGTGCCCGGTCCGGTGGCCGCACCGCGGCCAGTTCCGCCTGGACCAAACCGGTCACGTCGACGCTGCGGACCGCTCCGCTCCGGTCAGCGCCGAACAGCAGTGTCCGCCCGTCGACGGTCGCCGCCGTCACGGCGGAGGCGGTCCCGCCGTGGCCGGTCAGCACGACGCCGAGACCTCGCCCGGAGCGCAGGCTCCAGAGGCGTACGGTGTCGTCCCCGGCGACGGTCAGCGCGACCGGCAGATCGGCCAGTTCGGCGGTGACCACCGTGTGCACCGGTCCGGAGTGCCCGGTCCACGACCCGACGACGGCCCCGGTCGCGCCGTCGACGACGAGCACCTGCTCCCCCACCGCCACCAGCAGAGTCCACACCCCGCCCAGCAGTGTCGAGGCGAGCGGCGGATCGGGCGGCCCCGGGGCCCCGGGCGGGCGGGGCACGGTCCCGACCCGGTCCCCCGTCGCCGGCTCCCGGAGGGTGAGCCCGTCCGGTCCGACCTCGGCGAGTACCGGCCGGTCGCCCGGCACCAGCAGCGGGACCGCCCCGCGCCCGTCGACCGGCACCTCCACCTCGCTCCCGTCCGTCGGGTCCACCGCCCGGACCGCCCGACCGGGTTGTCCCACCAGTACGACCGGCCGGCCCGCGAACTCCACGGTGGCCAACCGGACCGGACCGGGCCCGGCGGGTGGCTCGTCCCGTCCCGACGGCGCCGCACCACGTCGGAAGGGGTACGGCCACTCCGGCTCCCACACCCACACCATGCCGGCGGTGTCCCCGCTGACCACCATCGGCCGTCGGTTGATCCGCACCACGGTCAGGCTGGTGAGGGCCGCCTCGTACGGGTACCGGAAAGGCTCGCCCAGTTGCTCACCGGTCTCCGGGAGCCACGCCCGGACGGCCACGTTGTCGCTGCTCCAGATCGCCGGCCGGGCCTCGAACCGACCCGACGCGACCGAGTTGACCGGGCCGGCGTGCCCGACGAACGACGGCCCGAGCGGCTCGCCGCCGACCGCGTCCCAGACCCGGGCCAGCCGGCCGGCCGCGCCGAGCAACACCTGCCGTCCCCGCCAGGTCGCGAACCGCAGGAAGCTCACCAGGCCCGGTTCCTCGAACCGGAACTCACCCACCGGCTCGACCCGCACCCGGCCGGGGGCGACACCGGTCAGCCGCCAGGTGGTGACGCGGCCAGCGGTACCGCCGAGGGCCACCAGGACGTCGTCGTGCCGCTCCGCCGCGGCCAGCGCGGCGATCCGACCGTCGTCCACCCGTACCGTCGCCAGCCGTTCCCCCTGTTCGGCCGCGAGCGACCAGACCTGCAGCGGGGACGACCCGCCGGCCAGCACCGCGACCGGGTGTCCACCGAGCACGGCGGTGGCCAGCACCCGCACGTCACCGCACCACCGCCGCCACCGCAGGCGTCCGCTGGCCAGGTCGCTCACCTGCAGGTGACCGGTCCCGCCGCCGGACACGATCACGGGTTCGCCGTCGATCCGGACAAGCGCGCAGACGCTCGCGTAGGGCCGGTCCTCCGGCGGGCCGATCAGCCGCCCGTCCGCGAGGTCGAGGAGGGCACGCGTTCCGGCATAGCTGGTGACCAGCACCCGGGGCCGGCCGTCGCGTTCGTCGGAGTGGTCGACCAGCCCGGTCACCCAGGCCGGCACCGGGTGGTGCGGTCCGAGTCTGGTCGGCGACGCCCCGAGTCGTCCCTGGGACCACGCGGGCCGCCACCCCCGGTCACCCAGCTCATCGAACCTCGTCGCATCGACGGCCATGTCCAGCCATGCTAGTCGGGGTCATTCCCGCCGCAGTGCCCTCGGCAAGGAGCGGCATCCGTTACCTCTCTCAGTGCGCTTTGGTGGGCGCACGGTTGGTAGTCCCGCCTTGCGGTGGGACGGTCCCGGTCTGACCCGTTGACACGGTGCCGGGTTCACGTTTCACTGCCACCTGCCCGCCGGGGCGGGTCTTCTGGTCGGCTCCACGTGCTGCCACCGGGCCACTCCCGGCGGTGTCACACTCGGCCGCGAGGGCGGCCAGGTTCACGGCGGCGTTGCGGTCGCGGTCGATGACCAGACCGCACGCCTCGCACTCGTACACACGCTCGGACAGGGCGAGCTTGGTTTTCACCGTGCCGCAGCCCGAGCAGGTCTTCGAGGACGGATACCAGCGGTCGGCCACGAGCAGCCGGCCGCCGTTCCACACCGTCTTGTACGCCAGTTGGCGGCGGATCTCGGCGAACCCGGCGTCGGCGATGTGCCTGGCCAGCCGTCGATTACGCAGCATGCCGGTGACGTTGAGGTCTTCGACCACGACGGTGCCGTGCTCGCGGGCGAGGCGGGTGGTGAGCTTGTGTAGCCCGTAACGGCGCAGGTTCGCCACCCGGGCGTGCGCCCGGCCGAGGCGGGCCGCTGCCCGCTCCCAGCGTTTCGACGCACGCTGGCCGGTCCGTCGGTCCGGTCCGGTCTTACCCGACAGCGCCCGGCCGAGTGCCCGCATGCGTTGCCGCGCGGCGGTCAGGTGGCGCGGGTTGTCGACCAGCTCGCCGGTGGACAGTACGGCGAGGTGCGTGATCCCGACATCGACGCCGACCACCGACTGCGGCCGGGTCGGGCGACGTTCGACCCGCGAGATCTCGACGGTGAACGCTACGTGCCAGCGTCCGCCGTCGCGGCGCACGGTGGCGGACATGATCCGCGCCGTGCCCGCCTCCAGACGCCGGGCCAGTTTGCGGGCGGACTCGTGCAGCTTCAACCGGCCCAGCCGGGGCAGCACCACATGCATCCGGTCAGGCTCGACCCGGATCGCCCCGGTCGTGAACCGCACCCTGGGCGTGGTGCGGCGGCGGGACTTGAACCGGGGGAAACCGACCGGACGTCCGGCCCGTTTCCCGGTGCGGGAGTCGGCCCAGTTCCTCAACCCGCGCGCGAGTGCGTCCAGGCCGGTGTTGAACGCCTCCTTGGACACCTCGCCCCACCACGGCGCAACCTTGGATGACGGTCGTCAGACCGACAACAGGGTGTGCACCGACGGGTCCTGCAGTTCGGTCCGGTCGCCGGAGCGGACCACCTCACCGGCGTCCAGGATCACGAACCGGTCCGCCAGCCTCAGCGCCAGCTCCAGGTACTGCTCGACAAGCAGGATCGCCAGGCCGAGGTCACGGTGCAGCCGCTGCACCGCCTCCTCGATCTCCAGGATGATCGACGGTTGGATGCCCTCGGTCGGCTCGTCCAGCAGCAGCATCTTCGGTCGGCTGACCAGGGCGCGGGCGATGGCGAGCTGCTGTTGCTGGCCGCCGGAGAGGAAACCGGCCCGGCGTCGCAGCAGGCCACGCAGCGCCGGGAAGAGGTCGAGCGACTCGTCGACCGCTCCCCGGCTGGCCGGGCCCGCCGCCTCGGCCGCCACCTGGAGGTTCTCCGCCACGGTGAGCTGCGGGAAGGTCGGATGTCCGGGCGGCACGTAGCCGAGACCGAGGCTGACCCGCTGGTGGGTCTTCAGTGTGGTGATGTCGCGGCCGTTGAACAGCACCCGGCCGGACCGGACCGGCAGCACACCCATGATCGCCTTGAGCAGGGTCGTCTTGCCGACCCCGTTGCGGCCCATCACGCAGACCAGGTCGCCGGCCGGGGCCACCAGGTCGACCCCGAAGAGCACCTGCGCCCGGCCGTACGCCACGTCGAGGTTCCGCACCGTCAACATCTAGGACGCCTCCTTGACCAGTTCGGCGGTCTCCCTGCGGGTCCGACCGAGGTACACCTCCTGCACCCGGGGGTCGGCCTGCACCTGCGCGACCGTCCCCTCACAGAGCAGCCGCCCCTCGTGCAGCACGGTGACGGTGCTGGCGAACCGGCGAAGGAAGTCCATGTCGTGTTCGACCACGATCACGGTGTGGTCCCGGGCCACCTGGCGCAGCAGTTCGCCGGTCCGGGCCCGTTCGTCGCGGCTCATCCCGGCCACCGGTTCGTCGAGCAGCAGCAGCCGGGGCTGCTGGGCCAGCAGCATGCCGATCTCCAACCACTGCCGCTGGCCGTGCGAGAGCACCCCCGCCGGGCGGTACGCCAGGTCTGCGAGCCCGGTGGTCTCCAGTGCGGCGGCGACCTGGTCCGAGACGTCCCGACGGCGGCGAAGTCGGGCGGCGAGCGGTCGGCGGAAACTCGCCGCCAGGTCCAGGTTCTCCAGCACGGTCAACTGCTCGAAGACGACCGAGGTCTGGAAGGTGCGGCCGATGCCCAGCCGCACGATCCGGTGTTCCCGCCGGCCGACGAGTTCCTCGCCGGCGAACCGTACCGACCCGGAGGTGGGCCGGGTCAGGCCGGTGATCACGTCGATCAGGGTGGTCTTGCCGGCACCGTTCGGACCGATCAGGAACCGCAGTTCTCCGGCGGCGACGGTGAGGTCGAGGTCGGTGATGGCCCGGAAGCCGGAGAAGGCGACGTTCAGGCCGCGGATCTGGAGCAGCCCGGTCACGCCCGTACCTCCTCGCGTTGCGCCCCGGCCGGCGGCGGGTCGGTCGCTGACGGGTCGGCGGCCGGCGTGGCGTCGGTCGGCCGGGTGGCCGCCGGTGCCGGGCGGGGTCGCCACCGGTGCCCCAGCGCGGCCCGGACGTCGGTGAACACCCCGGCGAGGCCCCGGGGCGCCCAGAGCATCACCACCACGAACATCGCGCCCTGCAGGTAGACCCAGTTGTCGGCGGACTGCTCGCTGAAGATGGTCTTGGCGTAGTTGACCAGCAGCGCCCCGCCGACCGCGCCGGCCAGCGAGAACCGACCGCCGACCGCCACCCCGATCAGCAGCTCCAGCGAGGCGACGATGCCGAGGTTGGCCGGGCTGAGCAGGCCGACCATCGGCACGAAGAGCGCACCGGCGATCCCGGCCATTCCGGCGGAGACGGCGAACGCGATGGTCTTGACCACGGCCGGGTCGTAGCCGAGGAACCGTACCCGGTCCTCGCCGTCCCGGACCGCGACCAGCAGCTGGCCGAAGCGGCTGCGGGCGAGCTGCCAGGCGACCAGGAAGACGACCCCGAGCACCCCGGCCACGACCAGGTACAGGATCCGTTTGTCGCCCGGCTGGTAGAGGTCGAGCCCGAAGAACGTCTGGAAGTTGGTCAGGCCGTTGGTGCCGCCGGTCAGCCCCTGCTGGCCGACCAGCAGGATGACGAACGCGGCGGCGAGCGCCTGGGAGAGCACCGCGAAGTAGGCGCCCCGGACCCGCTGCCGGAAGACCAGCAGGCCGAGCAGGACGGCCACGGTCACCGGCAGCAGCACCACCATGGCCAGCGCGAAGACCGGGTTGGCGAACGGTCGCCACAGCGCCGGCAGGCTCTCCACCCCGCTCCAGACCATGAAGTCCGGCAGCCCGCCGGGCCCGGCCTCGCGGAGCTTGAGGTGCATGCCCATCGCGTAGCCGCCGAGGCCGAAGAAGACGCCCTGGCCGAGGGTGAGCATGCCGCCCCGGCCCCAGGCCAGGCCGATGCCGACGGCGACGATGGCGAAGCAGAGGTACTTGCCGAGCAGGTCGAGCCGGAACGGCGAGAGCACCGCCGGCGCGATCAGCAGCAGCACCGCCGCACCGGTGAAGAGCGCCGGCCCGGCCAGCCGCCACCGCCGTGCCGCGCCGGCCCCCTTTCCGGGTACGTCCACGGCGGCGCTCACGACAGCGCCCGGGTACGGACGACGAACATGCCCTGCGGACGGAGCTGGAGGAATCCGATGATCACGGCGAACACCACCACCTTGGCGAAACTGGCTCCGTTGTCGACCCAGAACTCGACGAAGCTGTTCAGGATGCCGAGGGCGAAGGCGGCGATGACCGCGCCCCGTAGCTGTCCGAGACCGCCGGCGACCACCACCAGGAAGGCGTCGACGATGTAGTTGGTGCCCAGGGTCGGACCGACCGGGCCGATCAGGGTGAGCGCCACCCCGGCCACCCCGGCCAGCCCCGACCCGATGAAGAAGGTGAGCTGGTCGACCCGTTCGGTGGCGACCCCGCTGGCCGCGGCGAGCTGCCGGTTCTGCATCACCGCGCGCATCCGGCGGCCGTGCTTGAGCCGGGTCAGGTAGACCCAGATCGCCAGCACGCAGCCGACCGCGAGCAGCATGATGAAGATCCGGTTGTACGGCAGTCGTACACCGCCGAGGTCGAGTCCGCCGGTCAGCCAGCCCGGCGCCCGGACCTGCACGTTCGGCGCGCCGAAGATGTCCCGGGCGACCTGTTGCAGGATGAGGCTGATCCCCCAGGTGAGCAGCAGGGTGTCCAGTGGTCGACCGTAGAAGTGCCGGATGGCCAGCCGTTCGAGGATCAGGCCGAGCAGTCCGGCGACGCCGAAGGCGATGGGCAGGGCGACCAGCACCGACTGG
Organism: Plantactinospora sp. B24E8; assembly: GCF_039871735.1. Classification (NCBI taxonomy): domain Bacteria; kingdom Bacillati; phylum Actinomycetota; class Actinomycetes; order Micromonosporales; family Micromonosporaceae; genus Plantactinospora; species Plantactinospora sp. B24E8. The sequence continues at coordinate 6,839 of NZ_JBDPMH010000013.1, read as the reverse complement.
CTGCCGACCAGCGGCTGCAGCAGGTACGCGGTGTACGCCCCGGCCATGATGAACTCGCCGTGGGCCATGTTGATCACGCCCATCTGACCGAACGTGAAGGTCAGCCCGAGCGCGATCAGGAGCAGCACCGCTCCGATGCTCGCGCCGATGACCAGTTGGTTGAGCGTCGCCATGCCCGCCTCACCTCCGTCCGGCGCCGGTCAGGACAGGCCGGTGGCCCACGGGTACCCCTTGAGGTACGGGTCCGGCTTGATCGGCTGGCCGGAGTTCCAGACCTCCTTGATCTGGCCGTCCGGCTGGACGAGGCCGATCCTGGCGGTCTTGTAGACGTGCTGGTTCTCACCGTCGATGATGACGGTCCCCTCGGGTGCCTCCAGGGTGATGCCGCCGGCCGCCTTCTTCACCGCCTCGACCTCCACGGTGCCGGCCTTCCTGACGGCCGCCGCCCAGAGGTGGACCGCGTTGTAGCCGGCCTCCATCGGGTCGGAGGTGACCTTTGTGGTGCCGTACTTGGCCTTGAAGGCCTTCACGAAGGCGTCGTTACGGGCGCCGGTGGTGGTCTGGTAGTAGTTCCAGGCGACCAGGTGGCCGGCGACGTTCTCCGGGCCGATGCCGACGACCTCCTCCTCGGCGACGCTGACCGAGACGGTCGGCATCAGCTCGGCGGTGATTCCGCTGCTGCGCAACTGCTTGAAGAAGGCGACGTTGCTGTCCCCGTTGAGGGTGTTGAAGACCGCGTCGGGCTGGGCCTGCTGGAGCTTGTTCACCACGGTGCTGTACTCGGTGTGGCCGAGTGGGGTGTACTCCTCGCCGAGGATGGTCATGCCGTTCGCCGCCGCGTACGCCTTGATGATTTTGTTTGCGGTACGCGGGAAGACGTAGTCGCTGCCGACCAGGAAGAGGCTCTTCGCGCCCTGCTGCTTGAGGTAGTCCAGACCGGGCACGATCTGCTGGTTCGTGGTCGCCCCGGTGTAGAAGATGTACGGCGAGCTCTCCAGCCCCTCGTACTGCACCGGGTACCAGAGCAGCGCCTTGTTGCGTTCGAAGACCGGCAGCATCGCCTTGCGGCTGGCCGAGGTCCACCCGCCGAAGACGGTGGCGACCCGGTCGGCGGAGATGAGCTTCTGCGCCTTCTCGGCGAAGGTGGGCCAGTCGGAGGCGCCGTCCTCGACCACCGGTTCGATCTGCTTGCCGAGCAGTCCGCCGGCCGCGTTGATCTCCTCGATGGCGAGCAGTTCGGCGTCTCGTACCGTGACCTCGCTGATCGCCATGGTGCCGCTCAGTGAGTGCAGGATGCCGACCTTGATGGTGTCCCCGCCGCCCGCACCCGACGCCGCCGTCGGATCCTTGGCACAGCCGCCGGTAGCCAGCAGCACCGCCGCCGCCGCGGCCAGCATGACCGACCGTCTTCTCGCGCCTCGTGGCATCCAACTACCCCTTTCGACGAGGGCCGCTGCGTAGTGCCACGAACCGTAGGAATGAAGGATTTCATGAATCTGAGTTCCTCGATGTCTGTCGTGTTAACGAAACCTCACAGATAGATCGATCTCCATCAACTACACACCCCAGCTATACACGCCATGTATACGCGTCATGTAGAGTCCGATTCATGGCGATCGGACAGACTTTCCTGGGCCTGCTCGAGAGCAGCCCCCGGCACGGCTACGAGCTGAAACGGCTCTACGACGAACGCTTCGGCCAGTCCCGGCCACTGCACTACGGGCAGGTCTACTCGACCCTCGCCCGGCTGCTGCGCGGCGGCCTGGTCGAGGTCGACGGGGTCGAGCCGGGCGCCGGCCCGGAGCGCAAGCGCTACGCGATCACCACCGCCGGGGTGACCGACGTCGAACGCTGGCTGGCCCAGCCGGAGAAACCGGACACCTACCTGCAGAACACCCTCTACACCAAGGTGGTGCTCGGCCTGCTGACCGGCCGCGACGCCGCCGACATCCTCGACATCCAACGCACCGAGCACCTGCGGGTGATGCGCGAACTGACCCGGCGAAAGGCCGACGGCGACCTCGCCGACCACCTGATCTGCGACTTCGCCCTCTTCCACCTCGAGGCCGACCTGCGGTGGCTGGAACTGACCGCCGCCCGGCTCGACCAGCTTGCCGCGACGCTGCGGATCCCGGCGCCCCGGCTCGACAGGAGCACGCCATGACCAACACCCCCGGCCCCGACGACCGTCCGCTGCTCTCGGCGGTCGACCTGCACAAAACGTACGGGACGACCTCGGCGCTCGACGGCGCCAGCCTGCACGTCCGGGCCGGTGAGATCGTCGCGGTGATGGGCTCCTCCGGCTCCGGAAAGTCGACCCTGCTGCACTGCATGGCCGGCATCGTCCGGGCCGACGCCGGCCAGGTGCGCTACCGCGACCGGGACCTCACCACCATGTCCGACGCCGAACGCAGCGCGCTGCGCCGCAGCGACTTCGGGTTCGTCTTCCAGTTCGGCCAACTCGTACCGGAGCTGACCTGCCTGGAGAACGTCGCGCTGCCGCTGCGGCTCGGCGGCGTCCGGCGCCGCGAGGCGGAACGCCGGGCCGCCGAGTGGCTGGGCCGGCTCGAGGTCACCGACGTGTCGGGCCAGCGTCCCGGCGAGGTCTCCGGCGGGCAGGGACAGCGGGTCGCGGTGGCCCGGGCCCTGGTCACCGCCCCCCGGGTGGTCTTCGCCGACGAGCCGACCGGCGCCCTCGACTCGCTCAACGGCGAACAGGTGATGCGGCTGCTGACCGAGGCGGCCCGGCACACCGGCGCGGCGGTGGTACTCGTCACCCACGAGGCCCGGGTCGCCGCGTACGCCGACCGGGAGGTCGTGGTGCGCGACGGCCGCACCCGCGAGACCGTCCTGGCACAGCGGTGAGCGCCGCTCGGCGCGGCCCGGGCTGGGCCGCGGACCTCGCCCTCGGCGCCCGGCTGGTCTTCGCCGGCGGGCGCAACGGGCTGCTCCGGACCCTGATGACCGCCGTCGGTGTCGGTCTCGGCGTGGCCCTGCTGCTGACCAGCTCCTCGATCTCCACCATGCTCGACGGGCGGTCGGAGCGGACCGCCGCCCGCGACGACCAGTTCTTCGGCGGCGGGCAGCCGCCGCCCGGCGACCAGACCCTGCTGGTCACCTCGGCCGACACGGCCTATCGCGGCATCCAGATCCGGGGTCGGCTGCTCCAGCCGGACGGGACACACCCACCGGTCCCGCCGGGGCTGACCCGCCTGCCGGGCGCTGGCGAGATGGTCGTCTCCCCCGCCCTGGCCGACCTGCTCGCCTCCCCGGAGGGGACGCTGCTCCGACCCCGGCTCGACCACCCGGTCGTCGGCACCATCGCCGACCCGGGTCTCTCCGGCCCGAGCGACTACGCCTACTACCTCGGCACCGACCAGCTTCGCGCGGGTGGCGGCACAGTCCGGATCGACCACTTCGGCAGTGAGTCGACCAGCGAGGGCCTAGACCCGGTGCTGCTGCTGCTCGTACTGATCATCTTTGTGGTGCTGCTGCTGCCGATCGGGGTTTTCATCGCCGCCGCGGTCCGGTTCGGCGGCGAGGCCCGGGACCGGCGACTCGCCGCGCTGCGGCTCGTCGGCGCCGACGCGGTGACGACCCGCCGGGTCGCGGCCGGCGAGGCGTTGGTCGGCGCGCTGTTCGGCCTGCTCGCCGGCGCGGTCTTCTTCCTCGTCGGTCGGCAACTCGTCGAACTGGTCACGCTGCAGGGAATCAGCGTCTTCGCCTCCGACGTCAAGCCCAGCCCGGTGCTCGCGATACTGATCGCGCTGGCGGTGCCGGCGGTCGCGGTCGCCGTCGCCCAACTCGCGCTCCGCCGCATCGTCGTCGAACCGCTCGGCGTGGTCCGCCGCTCCGCCGCCCGTCGACGCCGCCTCTGGTGGCGGCTGGTCCTGCCGGTCGTCGGCGCCCTGCTGCTCGCCCCGCTGCTCGGCGGAATCGACCAGACCAGCGGCGCCTTCAACCAGGTCCAGGTGATCATCGGGGTGATGCTGCTGCTGATCGGGGTCGCCGCGCTGCTGCCCTGGGTGGTCGAGGCGGTGGTCCGACGGCTGCGCGGCGGCACGGTCTCCTGGCAGCTCGCCATCCGCCGGCTCCAGCTCGACACCGAGTCGTCGGCCCGGATGGTCGGCGGCGTCGCGGTCGCGGTCGCCGGCGGCATCGCCCTGCAGATGCTCTTCGCCGGCGTGCAGCACAACTACGTGCAGTCCACCGGCCAGGACGTGAGCCGGGCCCAGGCGATGGTGCTGGTCCACGACAACCTCGCCGGAGCCGCCCTCGGACCGCTGACCGAGCGGTTCCGCGCCGTACCCGGGGTCGACGGCGTGATCACCACCCTCGACGTCAGCATGACCGCCGCCGACTCGAAACCCGACGAGTACGGCGAACGCCCCGCCGTCCTGCTCCGGATCGGCGACTGCGCCGCGCTGCGAGAACTCGCCACCCTGGACCGGTGCGCGGACGGCGACGTCTTCCGGGCCGTCGACCAGGACTTCCCGGACCAGACCACACCGAACCTGCCCGACCCGGGACAGCGGATGGAAGTCGGTTTCCGGGATCCGGCCACCGCCACCCGGTGGGCCCTGCCGACCGACCTGCCGACGGTACCGGTCCGCGACGACCCCGGAGCGGGTCGGGTGACCGGTGTCCTCGCCACCCCTGGCGCCGTCGACCTGGCCGCGCTGCGCGGGCTGGACGGTCGGGTCTTCCTCACCGCCGACCTCACCCGACCCGACACCATCGAGCTGGTCCGCAACGCGGCGGCCGAGGTAACCCCGACGGCGGTGGTCCAGCCGTTGCGTGCCACCGCGGAGGCCAACCGGTTCGCGCAGATCCGGCGCGGCCTGTTCATCGGCGTGGTGGCGACCCTGCTGCTGCTCGGCGCCAGCCTGCTGGTCGGCATCCTGGAGCAGTTGCGGGAACGGCGCCGGATGCTCGCCGTACTGGTCGCGTTCGGCACCCGACGCAGCACGTTGAGCTGGTCGGTGCTCTGGCAGACCGCCGTACCGGTGCTGCTCGGCCTGGTCCTCGCGATCGTTCTCGGTACGGCCCTCGGCGGCACCCTGCTCGCCATGGTCAACGAGCCGCTACGCCTCGACTGGCCGAGCATCGCCGGCATGTCCGGCCTCGCCACCGGAGTGGTCCTGCTGGTGACGGCGTTCAGCCTGCCGGCGCTCTGGCGCCTGCTCCGCCCCTCCGGCCTCCGCACCGAGTGAAAGGACGGGGCCCTTCTGTGGGAAGGGCCCCGTCCTCACCTCTACAGTCAGCTCACCCCGGCAGCGCCGGCAGGTCGACGGCGGTGAAAAGGTCGTCGTCCCCGGCGCCACGGGCGAGGCCCTCGAACAGGGTCCGGACGTACATCCGGGGGTTGCCCTGCTGCGGACGCAGCAGGAACCCCCAGGTCGGTCCGCCGTCCCGGGAGAACGTGACCACGCTCGGGTCTGCGGCGGCGAGCCCGGTGGTGTTGCTGACCTGTTGCCAAACTCCCCAGACACCCGATGCCTGGGCGGTCTCGGTCACGTAGTGGATAGATCCGTCGGCAGTCCGCGCCACCACTTCGGTCAGACCGTTGTTGGGGTTGAGCACGGCACCGGGCGAACCGACGGCCACCAGGTCACCGATCTGCTCCCAGGTCGCGCCGAACGCCCCGCTCCCGTCCTGCACCTTGCTGACGATGGTGCCGTCGGCGGAACGAGCGAAGACCCGCAGCCGGAACCCCGGATAGACGACAACTGCCGGGATGCCGTTCAGGCCCGTCCCGCCGAGACTGGTCCAGTCCGACAGGGCACCACCCCGGTAGGTCGCCGTGTGTAGCGCACCGTTCGCATCCGCGGCGAAAAGCTGGAGACCGTCGCGGATCGTCACCGCGACCGGTCGGCCAACCAGGCCGCTGCCGCCGACAAACCGCCAACCGAGGTACGGCGCCTGGACGCCGTCCTGCGGCAGGTGCCACAGTCCCCCACCGGCCAGGGTGAAGACGACGAGCTTGCCGTCCGGCAGGCGGCCCACCGTCGGGTGCGTCAGATTGGAGCCGCCCACGTCCTGGAAGGGGTTCCACTGCGGTTGCCCAGCGGTGGTCTGGGTACGCAGCCAGGTGTCGCCGTCGGCCGTGTTGTGCGCCACCACCTGAACGCGGCTGTCCGCCTGGTACGAGAGAACCGGTTGGCCGGAGAAGGCCTCACCCTCGCCGATGGCCGTCCACTGCACGCCGTTGAAGTTGTCGGCGTCCTCCTGGTGGCCGTGCCACAGGTTGCCGAGGTTGTCCACGTAGGCGTAGGTCAACGGGGGCTCTGTCGCACCCGGTCGCGGCGCCTGGATGACAGAGATCGGGGTGAAGGACTCGTGCGGCAGGGGTGTCGCCGCCGCGCCTGCCGGTGGGAAGTACCACCGCTCGTTGGTCCCAGCCACAGCGTTGCAGTTCCATTGGACGACAGGAGCACTCGTCTCGAGCGAGTTCCGGGAGACGTGCAGGCACTTGCCGCTGTGTTCGGCAACGATCTGGAAGGTGTGCGACCCGGGCACCGGCCGGAACCGGAAGTTGTCGTGCTTGTTGGTGGCATCGCAGGTGTACTGGATGATGTTGATGTCGACTTCCGTCGAGGCACCCTGGACGTTCAGACACTTGTTGCTGTGAATGGCGACGATGTGATAGGTGCCGTCGCCCTGCGAAACGGCCTTCCAGTCGTCGTTCGTATTTGTGGCGCTGCACGGATACTGACGTGATCTCAGCATGGATTCGGTAGGTATCGGTATTCGAAGTGGGTGAGGTGGAGAGCGGCGCGGACGATGTCGCCGATCTGCCGTGGGCTGGCGGTGGTGTGACGAAGGGTCCGCCAGCGGCC